>CBFHAJ010000055.1:0-21049 GCA_965653495.1 uncultured bacterium
ACCCGCCGGACTCGCGCAGATCGGCGAGTGTCCGGCGACACAGGGTGAGCGCGCTCCAGAAATTACGATGGATCGGGTCGAACAAGTTGTCGACGAACACCGCGGCCCGCAGCGCGCGCTGCGTGTCCCAGAACAGTCGCGGGAAGACGGCCTGGTGGCCGACCACGGTGCCCCGCTCGTTCCGGGCGACCCAGCTCGCTCCACCCCCCGACAGGGCCAGCGGGTACGCGCGGTCGAAGAAGGCCGGAAAGGTCGGGTGCTCATTGCGGAGGAAGAGCGCTTTGATCTGCGCTCCGTCCGCCACCGCATTCCACCGCTCCATCTCGAGTCCCACGAAGTCGCCGCTGTCTGACAGGGGGGATCTTCAAACTGCCGGGTGCGACCGTCCCAAAGCAAGCCCTTACACCGCCGCTGCTTGTTCCTCTGCCGCCGGCTCGGCGGCCACGGGCGCGGTGTAGGGGACCACCTTACGGAACAGGTCGCGGGAACGCTCCCACGAGTCGAGCACGACGCGTGCGCGCGCGCTGCCCGTCGCCGCCAGGTGCTCCCGCACGAGATCGAGCACCAGCGGCTCGTCGGCTGGCTCGAGCGCCCGGACCGCGACCATGTCCGTGTTGCAGCGAGCGGAGAAGGTCTCGCTCTCATCCAGCACGAACGCCACGCCGTTCGACATCCCGGCCGCGAAGTTGCGGCCCACGGACCCGAGTACCACGACCACGCCCGCGGTCATGTACTCGCAGCAGTGCGCGACGGCGCCTTCCACGACGGCGCACGCGCCCGAGTTGCGGACGGCGAAGCGGTCACCCGCCTTGCCCGCGGCGAACAGCCGTCCCGACGTGGCGCCGTACAGCGCCGTGTTCCCGAGGATCACCTGATTCTCGGCCGTGCCCGCGAGCACGCTCTCGCGGAACGGCCGGATCACGATCTCGCCGCCCGTGAGGCCCTTGCCCACGTAGTCGTTCGCCTCGCCCTCGAGCTCCAGACGCATGCCTGGAAGGGCGAACGCCCCGAAGCTCTGACCGGCACTGCCGCGGAACCGCAGGCGGATCGCTCCCGGCGGCAGACCCACGTTGCCCAGCCGTTCGGCGATACGCCCGGCAATGCGCGCCCCCACCGTGAGATCGTGGTTCCCGATGTCGTACACGCCCGCGAACGGGCGGCCGCTCTCGAGCCGTGGCGCCAGCGTGCTGAGGATCTCCTCGTCGAGCGACTCGACACCGGGCCGGTCGTTGCGCGCCACCGTCCGGTGCCGCGGAGTGTCGTGCTGCGCCAGCGGGTCGGCGAGCAGCACCGACAGATCGAGCATCTGCGCCCGCGGCACCTCGGGACGGTCGACCCGCTCGAGCAGCTCCGCCCGGCCAATCACGTCGTCCAGCGAGCGGTATCCCAGCTCGGCCAGGATGCGACGCACGTCCTCGGCGATCCACGTGAAGTACGCGATCACCTGCTCGGGCGTCCCCTTGAACTTCTTCCGCAGCTCGGGGCGCTGCGTCGCGATGCCCGTGGGGCAGGTGTTGAGATGGCATTGCCGCGCCATCGAGCACCCGATCGCCACCAGGGCCGCCGTTCCGAAGCCGTACGCCTCCGCGCCGAGCAGCGCGGCGATCACCACGTCCCGTCCGGTGCGCAGGCCGCCATCGGTGCGGACCTCGATGCGGTGGCGCAGGCCGTTCTCGATCAGCAGGGCCTGCGTTTCCGCGAGACCCAGCTCCCAGGGCGAGCCCGCATGTTTGATCGACGACAACGGCGACGCGCCCGTTCCTCCATTGTGGCCGGAGATCAGCACGTAGTCGGCGTATGCTTTCGCCACTCCGGCCGCCACCCGGCCGACCCCCGCCTCCGCCACGAGCTTCACACCCACGCGCGCGCGCGGATTCACCTGCTTCAAGTCGTGGATCAGTTGCGCCAGATCTTCGATCGAGTAGATGTCGTGGTGCGGCGGCGGCGAGATCAGCGGCACGCCGGCCACCGAGTGGCGCAGCCGCGCGATCAGCGCTGTGACTTTATGGCCGGGAAGTTGACCGCCTTCGCCTGGTTTCGACCCCTGCGCCATCTTGATCTCGAGCTCGTCGGCCCGGACCAGGTACTGCGTCGTCACGCCGAAGCGCCCCGACGCGACCTGCTTGATCCGATTGTCGGCGCGCTCCGACAGCTCGAGCGATGTGTACGTGTCGGGATCCTCGCCGCCCTCGCCCGAGTTCGAGCGGGCGCCCATGCGGTTCATGCCGACGGCGAGCGTGCGATGCGCCTCGGGCGAGAGGGCGCCGAGCGACATCGCTGTGGAGATGAACCGGCGGCGGATCGTTTCGGCGGGCTCGACCTCCTCGAGCGGGATCGGCGTGCCGGTGCGCAGCGCCAGCAGGTCACGCGGGCTCGCCGGCAAGCGCGCGCTCACCTTGGACTGGAACGCGTCATACGCCTGCGTGGTGTTCGCCGCGACGGCCGCCTGCATCGCGCGAACCAGGGGTGGCGACCAGCCGTGATCCTCGCCGTCGCGGCGATAGCGCACCCGCCCGTGGTCGGGAAGGGCTTCGGGGGCCGGTTCCGGATACGCGGTACGCTGACGCGCCAGCACGTCCTCCGCGATCTCGGCGAAGCCGATCCCGCCGATGGTCGACACCGTGCCCGTGAAGCAGCGATCGACCACTTCTCCGCCGAGCCCCAACGCCTCGAAGATCTGGGCGCCGCAGTACGAGGAGAGCGTCGAGATGCCCATCTTCGAGAGGATCTTGAACAGCCCCTTCTCGGCCGCCGCGCGGAACTTGGCCGGCGCGCCATCGCCCTCGACGGAGCGACGCACCGACTCGAGCGCCAGCCACGGATAGACCGCTTCCGCGCCGAACCCGAGCAGCGCGGCGAAATGGTGCACGTCCCAGGCGTCGCCCGCCTCGGCGACGAGGCCGATGCGGGTACGCTGACCCGTGCGCAGCAGATGCTGGTGGACCGCGCCGACTGCGAGCAACATCGGTACCGGCGCCCGCTCGCGTGCAGCCGCGCGGTCGGAGAGCACCACGATGCGGGCACCCGCCCGTACGGCGCCGCTCGCCGCCCGGCACAGGCCATCGAGCGCGGCGGACAGCGCGTCCGGGCCGCCCCCCCCCGCGGCGTCCCAGGTCGCGTCGAGCGTCACCGCCTGCGCACCCGCTGAGCCGCGGAGCGCCGCCGTCTCCTCATCGCGCAGCACCGGGTGCTCGTTGCGCACCAGCTTGAGCCCCGTGGGCCGGTCCGCGAGCAGGGACGCGCGGCGGCCCAAGTGCATGCGCAGTGACATCACCAGCGTTTCGCGCAGCGGATCGATCGGCGGGTTCGTGACCTGAGCGAACCGCTGCCGCACGTACGCGTACAGACTCGGGGCCACGCGGGCCAGCGGGGGAATCGGCGTATCGTCGCCCATGCTCCAGACGGCGTCCTGCCCCTCGCCCCCCATCGGCTCGAGCACGTAGCGCAAATCCTCGAAGCTCCAACCGAACGCGAGTTGGCGCGCGAGGTGCTCGGCCTCAGGGGCCGGAGTGGCATCCGGGAGCGCGGCCGTCGGCCGGAGCGGCCGGATGCTGCGGGCCGCCCAGCGCGCGTAGGGCCGGCGCCGCGCCACCTCGCGCTTCGCGTCGGCGTTGTGGAGCACGGCCTGGCGCCGCGTGTCGACCACCAGCAGCTCGCCGGGGCCCAGGCGGCCACTCTCGATCACGCTCGCCGGATCGAGATCCACCAGCCCGACCTCCGAGCCGGCCACCACCAGGCCATCGCTGGTGATCTTGTAGCGGCAGGGGCGCAGGCCGTTGCGGTCCAGGGCCGACCCTACCAGCACGCCGTCCGAGAACGCGAGCGCCGCCGGGCCATCCCACGGCTCGACGAGGCACTCGTGGAACTCGTAGAACCCGCGCAGCGCCGGCTCCATCTCGACGGCACCCTCGTGCGCTTCGGGGACGAGCATCATCAGCGCGTGGACGGGGTCCCGGCCCGAGCGCACCAGCAGCTCGAGGGCGTCGTCGAGACTCGCCGAGTCGCTCCCGCCCGCCCAGACGACGGGCTTCAGCCGGTCTACGCTGCGGCCCCACAGGGGCGACTCGAGGGCGGGCTCACGCGCCCGCATCGCGTTGCGGTTGCCCCACAGCGTGTTGATCTCGCCGTTGTGGGCGAGCAGCCGGAACGGCTGCGCCAGCGGCCAGCTCGAGGTGGTGTTGGTGGAGTAGCGCTGATGGAACAGCGCGAGGGCGGTCGCGAAGTCGGACGACTCGAGGTCGGCGAAGAAGTGACCCAGCTGCGTGCCCGTGAGGAGGGCCTTGTAGACGACCGTGCGCGCGGAGAGCGAGCAGACGAAGAACGGCTCGAGGCCCGGTCCCGCGTCGGCGATGCGGCGCTCGATGGTCTTGCGGGCCAGATACAACGCCCGCTCCCAGGGCGCGTCGTCGCCGCGACCGCCGTGGGGGGGTGGCGCGAGCAGCAGCTGGCGGATGGCGGGGCACGTGGCGCGGGCGCCGGCGCCGAGCACCTCGAGCCGGACGGGCACGTCGCGCCACCCGAGCACGCCCAGGCCGTCGCCGCGGAGCACCTCCTCGACGATGGCCACCGCGCGCTCTTGCGCGTCCCGCTCGGGCGGCAGGAAGAACATGCCCAGCGCGAACGGCTGGTTGTCGTGCAGCGGGAGGCCGAGGCGCGCCGCTTCGCGGCGGAGCAGCTTGGTAGGGAGCTGGGTGAGCACGCCGGCGCCGTCGCCCGAGCTGTCGGTCGCCGCCGCGCCGCGATGGGCGACGCGCTTCAGCGCCTCGAGGGCGAGCCCCAGGACGGCCTGGGAGCGTTCACCCGACGCGCGGGCGACGAACCCTACACCGCACGCATCATGCTCGCTCCAGGGATCGAGACCGGGTGCGCGGGCGTGACTCCAGCGTCGTGGTCGGTCGCCTTCGGGCATCATGTCTCCCTTAGTGGTGCCGCTAAAAGAGAAGGCCCGCTCCGTCGGGAGCGGGCCGGGGTTTCGTTGCGATCGTCTGCACGCTTACGCCCGCCGCCCGCTCCCAGGTCCAGGAGCCGCCGGATTCAGATTGGCGACGGTCTTCGGCGAACGATTCATCACAAAGTCATGCCCACCCGAACAGGTTAACCCGATGGTGTTAAATATTCACGACGCGGTATAAATATACCGGAGCGTTCGAACCCGTCAAGGGCGCCGCTCCACCAGATTCTGCAGCTCCGCGAACGGGAGCACCAGCCCCGCCATCGCGTCGTAGGTCCCCCGCTCCCGCAGCTCGGTCGCCATGCGGCGCACCAGCCCGAGTGCCGCCTGGACCAGCCGGGGCCCGAGGCTGGCCCGCCGCACCCCCAGCCGCTCCAGCTCGCCGAGCGGCGGCGCGGGTGGGCCGGCGATCACGTTGAGCGGCCCCGTGATCTCGCGCGCCAGGCGGCCGATCGTGGCGCCGTCGCTCACGTGGGGCACGAACAGGCAGTCCGCCCCGGCGGCGCGATAGGCGTTGGCCCGCCGCACGGCCTCCGTGAAGCGGCGAGCCGTGTCCCACTCCTTGATCTCGAACGCGTCGGTCCGCGCGTTGATCACCAGCGGAACCCCTAAGGCCTCGCCCGCCTCCCGCACCGCGTGGATCCGCTCCACGTGGAGCGTCGTGTCCAGCAGACTCCCGGAAGCCAGGCCGGCCTCCAGGTTCAGCCCGACGGCGCCCGCGGCGAGGACACCGCGCGCCGTCTCGGCGGCCGCCGCGGCGGTGGGCCCGTAGCCCCCTTCCATGTCGGCCGTGACCGGGACGCGCACCGACGCGGCGATGCGCGCCACACTGCTCAGCATGTCGGCGCGGCTGATCCGCTCGCCGTCCGGATAGCCCCACGCCCACGCGACTCCGGCGCTGGTGGTGGCGATCGCGGGAAAGCCCGCGTCCTCCACCAGGCGCGCGGTCGCGACGTCCCAGGCGTTGGGAAGGACGAGCATGCGGGGGCCGACGTGCAGCCGACGGAGAGCGTCCGCCAGCTCGCGCTGCTCGATGGTCTTCATGAATCCTCCTGCGCCATAGCGGACGGCGCTTGCGACGAATTGATGCAGGGAAAGTTGTCACGTGTCCTGAACACACGTGAGATCTCTCACACTTCGTGCTCCCTTGCGCCACCGGTGCCCTCAAGGGTGAGCGGCATTCCCCTTGCCTTCCCACAGCGCCCGAGTTCGTGAAGGTCTCACTTTTTCCTGGAGGATGCATGAAGACCGCGAAGCTCGGCGCGCTGGCACCGCTGTTCTTGCTGGCCGCCTGCTCCAATTCCAATACCGGGACGGTGAGTTTCTCGCTCACCTCCCGCCAGGCCGCGGCGGCGCCGAGCGCCGCGCTCTCGGGCGCCGCCCTGGCCCCGAGCGTCACGGCCGCAGGCGATAGCACGCTGATCGTGTTGGGGAACGATTCGATCATCATCCGCAGCGCGCAGCTCGTGCTCGAGGAAGTCGAGCTGAAACGGTCCGACGTGTCCAGCTGTGACGCCGTCATGGGCAACGAAGATTGCGAGGAATTCGAAACCGGCGCGACGCTCGTCTCCCTGCCGCTCGGCAGCTCGACGATCGCCGCCGAGGTGAGCGTGAACGCGCCTCCCGGAACGTACAACGCGCTCGAGTTCAAGATTCACAAGCCAAGCTCGGGCGAGGACGCGGCATTCGTCGCGGCGCACCCCGATTTCGCGAACGTGTCGATCCGCGTGACGGGCACCTACAGCCAGGCGGGCACCCGCAGCGACTTCACGTTCACCTCGCAGGTCGATCAGAGCGAGGAAGCGAGCCTCCCCTCGCCGATCACCGTAGTGGAGGGCCAGGCGGCGAACATCACCCTGCGTGTCGACATCTCCGGCTGGTTCATTAATTCCGGTGGGACCGCGCTGGTGGATCCGGCGTCGGCCAACCCCGGGCAGGCGAATGCAAGCGTAGTGTCGAACAACATCCAGAACTCCTTCAAGGCGTTCGAGGACGACAATCACGACGGTCTCGAAGGCTGAGCCGGGCGACATAGGCACGCTGGCCATCGGGGGATAAGTTTGGGGCACTCCAACTTCCCCCGGTGGCCAGCGTGTTCTCACTCCGTGTCTCTCGCCGTGTGTGCGCCGTCGTCCTGCTCGTGGCAGGTCCGCTCGCCGCCCAGAGCCCAGCAGCGCCCTCTCCCCTCAACGTGCACACGATCTGGGGCTCCTCGCAGTTCGCGAGCGACCTCATCGACCTGGTGTGGACGAGCGACGGCACCGCCTACACCGCTATAGAAGAAGACGCGTCCGGGAACACCGACCTGTATCGGACCGAGGCACTCAGCGGCGCGAAGCGCCTGCTGGTGCGCGGCGCGGATCTCGTGCCCGGCACCGGGCGTCCGGTGCGCATCGAGGAGTACCGCTTCTCCGCCGACGGCACCAGGCTGCTGATCTTTACCAACTCGGTGCGCGTCTGGCGGCAAAACACCAAAGGCACGTTCTATGTGTGGGACTTGAGCCAGCGGCGGCTCATTCCCGTGAGCACCCGCCCCGGCTATCAGCAGTTTGCGAAGCTCTCACCCGACGGCCGCCAGGTGGCGTTCGTGCGCGACAACAACATCTACGTCACCGACCTGGCGAGTGGCGCGGAGCGGGCGCTCACCAGCGACGGTGGTGACAACATCATCAACGGCACCTCCGACTGGGTCTACGAGGAAGAGCTCAATCTGCGCGACGCGTTTCGCTGGAGCCCCGATGGCAAGCGGATCGCGTTCTGGCGCCTCGATCAGACGGCGATCCGGCCCTTCTATCTCCTGAACCAGGATTCGCTGTACCCGGCGCTCGTGCCCGTGCGCTACCCCAAGGCGGGCGCGCCCAATTCCAGCGTGAAGATCGGCGTCGTGGAGGTCGCGACCGGGCGCACCAGCTGGGTCGACCTCGGCGCCGAGCGGGATTTTTACGTCGCGGCGATGGACTTCGCCGAGTCGCCCACGGAGATCTGGCTCACCCGCTTGAACCGCCATCAGAGCCGGCTCGACTTGCTGCTCGCGGACGCCCAGACCGGCGCGTCGCGAGTGATCATGACCGACGCGGACTCGGCCTGGGTCGTCGCGAACCAGCCCAAGTGGATCGACGGCGGTAAGCAGTTCCTGTTCGTCTCGGAGCGAGAGGGGTACGACCAGGTCTACCTGTTCGACCGCTCCGGCTCGCTGGTGCGCCGCGTGACGCCCCTGGGATGGGACGTGGAGGACGTCTACGGCGTCGACCCCAAGAATCGCGTGCTCTATGTGAGCGGCACCATCGACGGGCCGCTGGGCCGCCAGCTGGTGCGGATCCCGCTCGACGGCAACGGCCTCACCCGTCTGTCCACGGAGCCGGGGACCCATCACGCCGAGTTCGCTCCGAACTTCGCGCTGTACGTGGATACCTATTCGCGCGCCGGCGTCCCTCCGGTCGAGACCCTGCGGCGCGCGGACGGGAAGCTGGTGCGCACCATCGCCGACAACGCCAAGCTCGCCGGGCAGGTCGCCGCGCTCGGGCTCAGAGGCCCCGAGTTCATCACGGTCAAAGCCGCCGACGGCACCGACCTGAACGCGTGGCTCATCAAGCCGCCGGGCTTCGATCCGGCGCGCCGCTATCCGCTGCTGATGTATGTGTACGGCGGGCCCGGCTCGCAGACCGTCACCGACGCGTGGGGTGGGGCGCAGTATCTGTGGCACCAGATGCTGGCGCGGGACGGCTACCTGGTGGCGAGCGTGGACAACCGCGGCACGGGGGGCCGGGGCGCGAAGTTCATGAAGATGACGTACCTGCACCTCGGTCGTTACGAGTCCGCCGATCAGATCGCGGCGGCACGCTGGTTCGGGCAGCAACCCTATGTCAGCGCCGACCGGATCGGGATCTGGGGCTGGAGCTACGGCGGCTATATGTCCTCGCGCACGATGTTCCTGGGCGGAGGCGTGTTCAAGACGGCCCTGGTGGTGGCGCCCGTGACCGATTGGCGCTTCTACGACACCATCTACACCGAGCGCTACATGCGCACCCCGCAGGAGAACGCGGCGGGCTACGACGAGAGCTCGTCGCTCGCCTACGCGGACAGCCTCAAGGGCAGCCTGCTGTTGGTGCACGGGACCGGTGACGACAACGTGCACTTTCAGAACAGCGTGCGGCTGGTGGAACGCCTCGAGGCCGCCGACAAGCAGTTCGACATGCGGATCTATCCCAATAAGACGCACGCGATCGCCGGCGAGGGAACGCGCGAGAACCTGTACGGGCTGTTCACCGTGTGGCTGAAAGCGCACCTGTAACCGGGGACCTCGTCCGTCTGGGACGGCAGGCGCTGGCCGTCCTCACGCTGATCAACCTGTTCAATTACCTGGACCGGTGGATCGTCGCGGCGCTCGCCGAAAGCATGAAGCATTCCGAGCTGCGGTTGTCCGACACCGAGCTCGGCTTCCTGATGACCGGATTCCTGATCGTGTACTTGTTCGCCGCGCCGCTGTTCGGCTGGCTCGGCGACACGCGGTCGCGCCCCCGGCTCTTGGGGCTAGGCGTCGGCATGTGGAGCGTCGCCACGGCGCTCGCCGGGTTCGCCCGCAACTACGCCGGCCTGTTCGCCGCGCGCGCCGCGGTGGGGATCGGCGAAGCGGCGTACGGCACCATCGCGCCGGCGCTGCTCGCGGACTACTTCCCGCGCGAGCAGCGGGGGCGGGTGTTCGCCGTATTCTTCGCCGCCATCCCGATCGGCTCCGCCCTCGGGTACGTCGTCGGCGGACTGGTCGACCAGCACTTCGGGTGGCGGCAGGCGTTTTTCGTGGCGGGAGTCCCCGGCCTGGCGCTCGCCGCGCTAGCGCTGCGGCTGTACGACCCGCCCCGCGGCAGCCAGGACGCGGATGTGCTGGCCGGGAGCGGTGTCCGTCACGCCTATCGCGGCCTGCTGCGCAATCGTCCCTACGTGCTGACGGTCCTGGGGTACGCGGCGTACACGTTCGCGATCGGCGCCCTCGCGTTCTGGACGCCGTCGTTCCTCGAGCGCGCGCGCGGTATCCCCAAGGCACAGGCGACGGTGCAGTTCGGGGCGATCGTCGTGGTCACCGGATTCGTCGGGACGTACGCCGGCGGCTGGATCGGTGACCGGTGCCTGCGCGTCTCGCGCCAGGCATATCTGTGGGTGTCGGGAATCGCGACGCTGGTGGCCGGGCCACTCACGCTGGTCGCGCTGGCCGCGCCGCAGCCCGGGCTCTACTGGCCGGCGATCGTGGTCGCGGAGCTGTGTCTGTTCGCCTCCACGGGCCCCATCAACTCCGCCATCGTCAACGTGGTCTCACCCCACATACGGGCCACGGCCGTCGCGGTCAGCATCTTCATGATCCACGTGCTGGGCGACGTTCCGTCGCCGACGATCGTGGGTCGGATATCCGATGCGCGCTCGCTCGCGGAAGCCGTGCTGATAATCCCGGTCGCCGTCCTGGTGGGCGGGGTCGTGTGGACGTACGCGGCGTGGCGCGGCGAGCGCGTCGGCGGTGAGCCGGCGCCGTGAGAGCGCACGCGTTGCCTGTCGGTAGATCGAGCTCCGCTGTCGGTCGATCGAAGCTCGCTGTCGGTCGACCGGAGTCCCCTGTCCGTCGTTCGGAGCCCGCTATCAGTCGATCAGAGTCTTCTGTCGGTGGATTCAGGTCCGCTGTCCGTCGATTAAAGTCGGCTGTCCGTCGATCGAGGCCGGCTGTCGGTGGATGCACGGCGGCTGCCGGTCGATCGACGCTCGCTGCCGGTGGATGCACGGCGGCTGCCGGTCGATCGACGCTTCCTGTCGGTGGATGCAGGTCGGCTGTCGGTGGATCGAGGCCCGCTGTCGGCGGATCGAGGCCCGCTATCGGTGGATCGAGGCCCGCTGTCGGTGGATCGAGGCCCGTTGTCGGTGGATGCAGGCCCGCTCTCGGTGGATCGAGGCCCGCTGTCGGTGGATGCAGGCCCGCTATCGGTGGATCGAGGCCCGCTGTCGGTGGATGCAGGCCCGCTGTCGGTGGATCGAGGCCCGCTGTCAGTGGATCCAAGTCCCCTGTCTGTCGATGGGAGCCCGCTGTCGGTCGATCGGAGCTCGCTGTCTGTCGATCTCTGCGGCTCCTGGCCGAGCGCACTGGCATCCGTGAGGAATCAGCGCGCTCGACCAGGACCTGAGACTCGCCTAGCGACTTACTTCCACGTCTTCGCAACCGTCGCGAAGTCCTGGGCCAGCGAGTCGAGCTTGGCACAGCTCGAGTGCCGCAGTGCGATGCCCAGATTCTTCTGAGTCGTACCCACGGTCGAATCGATCTGGACCGCGCGTGCCAACGGTCCGAGCGCGTCGTCGAACTTGCCCTGATCGATGAACGAGCGTCCCAGGCCGTTCAGCGCCCACACGTCGTTCTCGTCGAGCACGATCGCGCGCTTGTAGGCCGCGACCGCGCCGTCCCCGTCTCCCAGCTCACTCTTCACGCGCCCCAGCAGCCGGAACGATTCGCCGGAGGTGGAGTCGAGTGACACCGCCGTCTCGACGTGCGGCAGCGCATCCTGCGCCCGGCCCTGCTCGATCAGCACCCGGGCGAGGTTGAGATGGCTCTTGATGTGGGTCGAGTCTTTCTGGAGACCCAGCGTGAACGCGTTCACCGCGGCATCCCGGTCCCCGTTCTTCCAGGTCGAAAGCCCGAGCATGTAGTAGCCCCACACGTTGTCGGGCTTGTCGCTTGTGTAACTGGTGAACAGCCGCACCGCGTCGCTATAGCGCTTGGCGGTGTACGCCGACTCGGCCTCCGTGAACGACACCGACGTCACGATCCCCGGCGTCGCAGTGGCCGGCGTCTCGGACGGCGTCGTTTTGGACACTTCGGTCTTGGACACTTCCGCGGCGCTCGCCTCGGACGACTGCGACGGCTTGTGGCCGCAGGCCGCAGCGAGCGCGCCCGCGACCATGGTGACGAACAGCTTCCGCATAACGACCTCCTGGTTGGGGTGAACGGCGACCCCTAAAGCAGGAGAAAGGCCAGTAGTCCGTTATCCGTTATCAGTCGTCCGTACAGCGGCTTACGATTTGGAGGGTGGATGATTGTGTTCGAGAGAACACGCGATCGGCGGGCGTGATGTGTCGGGGCGGACACTGGTCTCACTCGCGTGTGATTCCATGCCGCCGCATGATCTTCAACAGGCTGGCATGATCCGCGAGGCCGAGTGACTGGGCCGTGCGCGTGATGTGCCAGTCGTTGCGCTCGAGCGCGGCCACGATGATCTGACGCTCGGCCTCCGCTTTGAGAGCCTGAAACGTCGTCGGGGGCTCCGCTCCCGGTCGGGCTGTGGCCGCGCCCGCCGCCTCACGGATCTCAGCTGGCACCTCGTCCAGGCCAATGGCCTCGCCGTCCGCCGCGATGATCATCCGCTCTACGACGTTCCGCAGCTCGCGCACGTTGTTGCGACGCCACTCGTACGCCATGAGGCTCTCGAGCGCGCTGGGCGCGACCTCCTTGGGCCGGATCCCGAAACGCGCGCACGTCGCTTTCATCAGGTGGTCGACGAGCGCGGGAATGTCGGAGCGCCGGTCGCGCAACGGCGGCACCGCCACGGTGTGGACGTTCAGGCGATAGTACAGGTCCTCGCGAAACCGCCCCGCCGCGACTTCCGCTCGGAGGTCGCGGTTGGTGGCGGCCAGGACGCGCGGGTCCGCAGCGATCGTCCGGTTGCCGCCGAGCCGCGTGACCTGCCGCTGCTCGATCACGCGCAACAGCTTGGCCTGGGCCGCGAGGGGAAGCTCGCCGATCTCGTCGAGAAGCAACGTGCCCCCGGAGGCCGCCTCGAACGCACCCTTGCGCACCGCGCTCGCCCCTGTGAACGCGCCGCGCTCGTGGCCGAACAGCTCGTCCTCCACGAGCGACTCCGGCAGCGCCGCAGCGTTGAGGGCGATGAAGGGGCCATCGGGGTGTTGTCCCAGGCGGTGCAGCTCGCGGGCGACGAGCTCCTTGCCCGAGCCGCTTTCTCCCGTGATCAGCACCGGGCTCGGGATCTTCGCCACTCGCGCGATCGTATCGGCGAGCTGCCGCATCACGGCGCTCCCGCCGACCAGCGGCGTGTCGGCGCCGAGCCGCCGGCTGAGGGCCGCGACCTGCCCGGTGAGCCGGGCCCGCTCGAGCGCGTTCTCCACCTCGCGCACCACGCGCTGCATTGATTCGGCTTTGTCGATGAAGCCGAACGCCCCGAGGCGGATGGCCTGGACGCAGCGGTCGTAGTTGCCGGTCCCGGTGTACACGATCACGGGCGGCCGCGCGTCGCGCCGCGCCAGGGTGCGCAGCACCTCGAATCCATCCATGCCCGGCATCTCGAGGTCGAGCAGCACACAGTCGACGGCTTCGCGCTCGAGCAGATCGAGCGCCTCCCGGCCGCTCTTGGCGGTCAACGCTTCATAACCGCCGATGCGCTTCAGATCGTAGGCGTACTGCTCCGCCAGCGTCGCGACGTCGTCGACCACCAGGACGAGCGTCATGCCCCGTCCGCCGGCAGGTCGATGATGAATCGGGTGCCGGCTCCCGGCTGCGTCTCGACGCGCAGCACGCCGTTAGCGTCGAGCACCAGGCGGCGTACGATCGACAGGCCGAGTCCCGTGCCGCCCGGTTTGGTCGAGTAGAAGCCGTCGAACGCACGATCGAGCTCTGCTTTGGTCATCCCCTTGCCGGTGTCCGCCACGATGAGCCGGACCGTCGCGCGGCCGTCGGCGGGGGCACCGGTTGCCGCCGACACGGTCACGGTGCCGGCGCCGTGGGCGAGGCTGTCGAGCGCGTTGCCCACCAGATTCTCGAGAATGCGCCGCAGCACCAGCTGGTCGGCGCGCACGAGCGGCAGCTGCTCGGCCACCTCGCTGCGCAGCTCGGGGGGGGAGCCGGTGGTGCCAACGCGCGAGATCGTCTCCCGAATGACCTGTCCCAGGTCGCACGCTGTAGCATTCGGCTCGGGATAGAGACGGGCATAGTTGGCCGCGAGGTTTTCGAGGTACGAGATGCTCGACTCCACGGTGCCCTGCCGCTCGCGATACACGGTGGCGAGCCCGTCCGGGTCTTGCGCGGCGGTCTCCGCGAGATGGCGAAACACGTTGCGGATGGGTGTGAGGCCGTTCTTGATGTCGTGATTCACCTGGCGGGCGAGGTCACCCAGGGCGATGCGCCGCTCGGCTTCGCGCAGCCGGGCGGCGCCGGCACGCAGCCGCTCGGTCATCGCGCCCAGTAACCGCGTGAGCGCTCCGATCTCATCGGGGCGATCGCTCTCGAACGACACGTCCAGCCGGTCCACGTCGATTTCGGCGGTCTTCCGGGCCAGTACGGTGAGCGGCCGGCTGATGCGCAGCGACATCCAGCTGCCGAGCAGCAGCGCGATGGCACCGGCTGAGACCACAGCCGCGAGGAAGGCCAGATCCACGCCGCGTCGCAGCGCGACGAGTGAGGCGAGCGAATGGCTGACGACGATACGTGCCGGTCGCAGCGTGGCGGACGAGTCGGTCTCGAGGACGAAGGGGAGCGCGACTTCACTCACGACGGCCGCCTCGCTCGCGGGCGCGGCGCTGTCGCCCGGGAGGAGCACCGACACGTTCAGTTCGGAGTCCGGAGTAAGGCCGACCAGGAACGCGGAGTCGACCGCGATCCCCCCGACGATCGTGTACCACTTGCTGGCGCCCAACCGCACCGAGTCGACGCGCGCGATGGCGAGCAGGGGCGCTTCCGCGGTGCGCGCCCGCACCAGCGCGATGCCGCTCTGGGAGGCGGCGACAAGACGGGGCAGCGCGGGCTCGAGGCGATCGTACTCGTTGCGGACATGTCCCGAGCTGACGATGCGACCGTGCTCGTCCTGGATCTGCAGCACCGACAAGCCGGCGGAGCGCATGGCCGGCGCGGCGTAGTCCAGCAGGTAGGGACGGTTTACTCCCTCGAGCGCCGCCCGCCGGAAGCCGTTGTCGTTCGCGATCGCGTCGCTGAGCGCAGCCAGCCGGCGCGCGATATCGACACCGTCACGCCGCAGGTCCGCGCGGATCACCGCCGCGAGGGTCGCGACGCGCCGCTGATATTCCGCGGTCACGCGGCTCGCCATTGCGGCGCGCACGCGCAGCCCGAACACGGCGAGAGGCACCAGCACGACAGCCGCAAACCCGATCAGCAGACGGGTGCGGAAGGTCATCGATGCGTGAAGCGCGGCGTTCCACCCCAGTCGACGGTGAGGGGAGGCAGGCCGCGGCGCACCACGGCGTGAGGACGCACGTCGAGCAACGGCACGATCGTGCCGGTCCAGCTCCACGCGGGCAGCTCGAGCGCCGCCCGGCAGACGTCGAACACGTGGCGCCGGATCGCCAGCACGTAGGCCGCGTCGCCGCCCGAGCGCAGGGCGGCGGCGAAGGCGGCGGGCGCGAGCCCGGACGCGAGCCCGTGGTTTCCCAGCACGCCGAGCCCCACGATGCGGGCCGCCAGGTCGGCCGCGTTACGGTCCGCCTGATCGTACACGACGCGCTGCCGCTGGCCCCCGCCCCCCCCGGCCGGAGCCGCGTCGCGCGCCGGGAGGTTGCAGGCCTTCAGGTCCGCGAACCAGAAGTCGCTTCCGCCTTCCGCGGGACGGCTGTCGAGATGCACCGCGTCCCGCAGACTTTCGACGTGGACATCACGGAGCCCCGCGTCGCTTTGACCTCCCGGCACCAGGAGCGCGTAGGTTCGGGTCCAGTCGAGTGGCGCGTCGACGTATCCGGCCCTGCTGTCGGCGTACTCGAGCACCGTCGGGTCGCTGGTGATCACGAGATCCGCCCCCTGATCGAGGGCGTCGCGCATCCGCACGGCGGGGACGGTCTCGACGCGGAGGAGCGGAAGCCGACTGCGCCGCAGCGGCAGCGCCCACAGGATGCCCGCGGCGTCGATCTGGCTTACCCAGTGGTCACCCGTGCCGATCGGCCAGTCGCCGCCGGGCGCGCGTTTGGTGACGGCGAGCGCCGGGTCGGCGAACGGCTGCACCGGCGCCGCGGGCGCCCGCACGCTGAGCTCGCGCTCGCCCAGGATGGTCACCGTCTGCGCCAGGCTCGAGTCGCGGGTGCGCCAGGCGGCCGCGACGTCGCGAGCGGTCACCGGGGCGCCGTCCCAGAAGCGCGCGTCCTCCCGCAGCCGGAACGTCCAGCGGTCGCCCGTGTCCCAGCTCTCCGCCAGGCCAGGGAGCAGGCGACCGGCGCAGTCCAGCCGCACCAGCGTCTCGTACAGCTGCGAGAACACCAGGCGCTCGGCCTCGTTGCGAGGCACCGGAGCGTGGGCCGGGTCGATCGAATCGGCGAGCGCGATGTCGACGGTGTCGCGTTTGCCGGGCGTGCCGGCGATGACGGCGCAGGTCGAGTCGATCGCGGCCCCGACCAGGGACGGCGCCGGCAGCGCGGGAGCCGCGCCGGGTATCGGGGCGGGGGCGCCCGGCGCCGCGCCCGGCGGCGCGCCGCGACACGCGGCGGCGAGCAGACTCCCAAGCAGAAGGTGGCGCAGGGACACGGTCATCGGTGGGTGCGCTCCGGGTGGCTGTCGAACGATACCCCGAGCCGGCCGCCCGAGCCAAGACCGGCGTTTAGGCTCTTGGCTTGCGCATCATCAGGGCCAGCATGTTGGCCTCGGAGTCGCGGAACTCGGCCAGCCAGAGCTCGTAGTCGGGCGCGCGGTGCACGAGATGCGGCTCCACCACGAACTCGACGCCACGCTCGCGTAGCGTCTTGTGGGCCGCGGCGATGTCGGGCACGAGGTAATACACCGTGGACGCGGGGTGATCGAGCCCGCGGTTTTCCGGGACGCCGAGCATGACGGTCGTAGGGCCGCACTGGAAGAAGGCCATCTGCGGGGGCGCCTGAAACAGAAAGGGCATGCCGAGGGTGTCGCGATAGAAGCGAATGGCGCGGTCGAGGTTGGTGGCCCGGATGAAGATTTGGCCGATCGACGAAAGGGAGAATTGTGAGGGGGTCAAGTTGAAAAGTCTCCAGAGAGTCAGACTTCAGTGTAGTTGCCAGACGCCAAGTTGCAAGCGGTTGACAGTTGCCGGCGGCAAGGAACGGCCGATCCGATGATATCTGGTTGACTGTTGAAGCTACCTTCGATTCCATGGGACACTTCAAGGATCTGAAGGCATGGCAGCATGCGCGAGCGCTGGCCGTGCTGTCGCGGGCCGCGATCGCGCGATTGCCCGAGTCGGAGAGGGACGGACTGGCGAGCCAATGGCGACGAGCGTCATACAGCGTCGCTCTCAACATCGCCGAGGGTGCCAGTCGCCGTGGAACGAAGGAGTTTCGACGATTTCTGGATATCGCGAGGGCCTCGCTCCACGAAATCGAAGCCATCATCGAGCTCGTGTTGGCCTTCGAATATTTTCGACCGGAGGAATTGGCCAAGCTTCAGGCGGTTCGGGAAGAATGCGCGAAGACGGTCTACGGCCTGCTCCGGAAATTCTCCGACTCACCGAAACAGTCTGCCCGCTAATGTCTGTCAACCGCTTGCAACTTGGCGTCTGTCAACTTCACTGAGGACTAAGGGCGGGCTCCTGTTGTGTCAGGCAGTGAATCGTCCCCAGTCCCCACACCAGATCCACCGCATGTATTCCCACCACAGGCCTGTCTGTGATCAACTCCGATAGAATCCCCAGCGCCACCCGATCCATCCTATCATTGAACGTCGGCACCAGCACCGCCGCATTCGCGATGTAGAAATTCGCATAGCTCGCCGGGAGTCGTTGCCCGTCAAAGTAGAGTGGCGCGGGCATCGGGAGATCCACCACCTCGATCCTCGAGCCGTCCTCGAGGCGCTCGCCTTTGAGCCGCTCACGATTCTCCTCGAGCGGGCGATAGTTCGCGTCCCGCGGATCTTTCTCACGGCACAGCACCACCGTGCGGGGGCCCACGAAGCGGCACAGATCGTCCACGTGGCCGTGCGTATCGTCGCCCGCGATCCCCTTGCCCAGCCACACCACATTCGTCACCCCGAGCTGATCACGCAGCACCGCTTCGATCTCCGCTCGCGAGAGGCCGGGGTTCCGCACCTGCACCGCCGGGTCGAGCAGGCATTCCTCCGTGGTGAGCAATGTCCCGCGGCCGTTGACGTCGATGCTCCCGCCTTCGAGCACCACGTCGCGGCGTCCCACGCGCGCAGTGTGCATGCGGAGCTTGAAGCGGGCGGCCGCCCGCTCGGGAATGCGGTCGTCTTTCTTCCAGTCGGGATACTTGGCCCAGGCCGTGAACCGGAACCGCGCGATCGCGAGCTCGGCGGGCGGGGGCTGGGCGCGGCGCACGAACATCGGTCCGAAGTCCCGCGTCCAGCCGCGGTTGGTCGGGAACCGCAAAAACTCCACCCGCTCGCGTTCCACGCCCACGCGCTCGAGCACGCGCCAGGCGGCGCGCTCGTGGACCACCGAGTTGACGAGGATTCGCACGATTTCACCGGGCGCGAGCCAGCGGACGATCTCCCCGTACACCCAGGGGATGGGCCCGAGTTTCCCCGGCCAATCGCCGGCGTTGTGCGGCCAGCCGATCCAGGTGGCACCATGCGGCTCCCATTCGGCGGGCATCCGGAAGCCGAGGGCGGCAGGGGGATGCGGCGGGGAGGTCACTCCCGTTGGTCGAGGAACCGGCTCGCGATGCCGCCGTAGGCGTCGATGCGGCGATCCCGCAGGAACGGCCAGCCGCGGCGGACCTCCTCGATGCGCGCGATGTCGATTTCCGCGAGCACCAGGGCCTCACGATCGCGTGGCGCTTCGGCGAGGACGGTGCCGAACGGGTCGACCACGAACGACGAGCCCCAGAATTCCAGGCCGTCGGCGCCCGCGGCGGGTCGCTCGTGGCCGACGCGGTTCACGGCCGCCACATAGCAGCCGTTGGCGATGGCGTGACTCCGTTGGATCGTGCGCCAGGCTTCGAGCTGCTCCTGGCCGTGCTTCGCCTTCTCCGCCGGATGCCAGCCGATGGCCGTCGGGTAGAACAGCACCGCGGCTCCCTGCAGGGCGGTGAGCCTCGCGCCCTCCGGGTACCACTGGTCCCAGCAGACCAGCGTGCCGATCCGGCCCACGCGCGTGTCGAACGCGCGAAACCCCAGGTCCCCTGGCGTGAAATAGAATTTCTCGTAGTACGCCGGGTCGTCGGGGATGTGCATCTTGCGGTACAGTCCCACCAGCCGGCCGTCGGCGTCGATCACGGCCGCGCTATTGTGGTACAGACCGGGCGCGCGACGCTCGAAGACAGGGGCGATCACCACGACACCCGCCTGCTTGGCCGCACGACCCAGCGCCTCGGTGCTGGGCCCTGGCACCGGCTCGGCGAGGTCGAACAGGGCGGCGTCTTCCCGTTGCGCGAAGTACTGCGAGCGGAACAGCTCCGGCAGGCACACGATCCGCGCTCCCGCCGTGGCGGCCTGCGCGACGCGCTGCACGGCGTTGTCGAGGTTGGCGCGCGGATCGGACGACATCGCCATCTGCACGAGCCCGACGCGGTACTTGGTCGGAGCGGTGGTGCTGGTCATGGGGGGAAACAGTACAGGGACCCGATGCTCCGCGACAGGTCCCCGCAGCAGTCAGGGCTCGCGCACCTCGAAGCTCGTCGTCGCGTGATAATCGTTCAGCCCGCACAGCGTGACGGACGCGTCGTAGCTTCCCGGCATCGGCGCCGCGTCGGCCGGAATGGCGACGAACTGCTGGTACACGGCGCCCAGCCGGATCACGACGCGCTGCCCCTTGCGCGACGGCGGCGGGAGCGACGTTTCCCACGCCGTGCCGCCGCCGCGCGCGGGCTCCACCCGCACGCACAGGGCGTCGTTGGTGGGCAGCATGAAGTCGATCGTCGTCTGACTCTCGTTGTGCACCGTGAACATGAGCAGCGGCTGCACGCCACTCGGCTGGCCGTCGGCCAGCCGCCACGCGAACCGGTTCGGGATCGCGGCCAGCGTCACTACGGCTCGCTGGTTGAACGAGAGATCCACGGCCGTGCGACCCATCCCCGGCGGGGCGAGCTCGCGCAGCTGCTTCACGGTGATGACGGGGCGGCCGGCGTCCAGCCGCACGTGACCGACCACCTCGAGAAACCGATCTTCGAACCGCGACCAGCGCGCGTCGTCTCCCTCGGCCGTCAGCAGGCCGTGTCGCGCTCCGGCCACCGCTACGGGCTCGGGAAGCAGCAGCGTCCACCGGCCGGAGTCGGCGGGCTGCAGGAATCCGTACACGGTGACGGGGGGCTCTTGGGGAGTCTGAGCGGCAGCCCCGAGTACCACGAGCAGCGCGACGGCGACCCTGGGCATCACGGGGAAGACAGTCGCCGGGCGGTCGGGCCTTAGCGCCGCGGGTCGAACAGGGAGTCGGCGATCGCGTGGTCGGTCTCGATCTCCGTGTACTGCTCGAGCCAGCGCGCCTTGCCATCCACCAGGAACGCCACCTCGGCCGACAGCCACGCGGCGCCCACGGGGCGGTACTGGTTGAAGCGGACGTCGCTGGTCCGCGTGCTGTCGCGCTGGCCGGGCTCGAGCATGCGCACGAACACCAGGCGGTCGCGATCGATCCAGAACTGGCGCGTGTGGAGGTCTCCGGCCTTCGCGCCCACCACGTACACCGGCCGCCCGTCCCACGTGTCTTCGCGCACCGTCCCGAGATCGAAGCCGAGCCGCTCGAGCTTCAGCGCGGTCTGTTCGGGCGCGTCGAAGTACACGTCGAACCCGAGCACCATCAGCGGATGGATGAACGCGGTCGCGCTCGTCACCCGCCCGTGGCTGAACGCGAACTGCGAGTCGCTCACGAACAGCACGCCGGCGGCGGAATCGGCGGGCAGGAAGTCGATGCGCAGCCGTCCGGGCAGCGCGGCGTACTCCTTCCACACCGAATGCGTTGCCTGGCCGTCGGGTGAGGTGGCCGTGTTCTGCTGGACGAAGCTGAGCGTGTGATACCACTTGCCGGCGTAGCGGTCGTGCATGGCTTTTACGACCTCGCGGCCGGTGCGGGGGGCGGGGGCGGGGGCGGGCTCCGCGGTGGCCAGCAGTACGAGCAAGACCTGCGGAGTCATTGACCCTCCTCTATTTCTCCAGCCGGTAGCCGGCCTTGCGGACGGTGAGGATGTGTCGCGGCGCCGCCG
>CBFHAJ010000056.1:0-20784 GCA_965653495.1 uncultured bacterium
GGGTCGACAGCGCCCGCGCCCGCCTCGACCGCACGCGCGGCGGCTGGGCCGGACGCGAGCGCGATCGCTGGGTGCTGGTGGCGCGGGCCCCCGCCGTGCCCGCGCTCGGGGACTGGACGGGGGCGGCGGCTCGCCTGGAGCGGGAACTGCGTTCCGGTCCCGACACCGATGGGGTGGCGCATTGGCTGCTGGCGCGCGTAGGAGTCGAGCGAACCCGACACGCCGCGGCGTTGGCGCGGCTCGCGCCCCACCACCCGGTGCCGGCGAGCCTCGCCGCGGACCTGGACGCGCAGCAGGCGCTCGCCCGGGGCGACACGGCTCGTGCGCTGCGTTCGTGGACCGACGCCACGCGCCACTATGCCGTGCTGAGTGTGCCGTTCGACCTGGTGGCGTCGCTGTGGCCGCTGCGGCTCGACCTGGTGCGCGTCGCGGCCGCGCGAGGCGACCGCGCGACGGCGACAGCCGCGTGCGAATCGTTCGACGCCCTGTTCGGTTACGTAGACCAAGCCGTGCAGCCGCAGATCACGCGACTGTGCCGGAGGACCTCTTGATGTCGCCTTGAGACCAGCCGGCCTACATGCGGGCGTCCGACTCCCGGAACGCCCCGATGCGCCTGAAACGCCCGATCCGCACCATTCTCAAGATTCTGCTGCACCGCGCGCCGTTCGAAGCCCAGCTGATCGTGACCCGCCGTTGCAATCTGAGCTGCGGTTACTGCACCGAATACGACAACTTCTCCGAGTTCATTCCGCTCGAGACCCTGAAGCAGCGCATCGACGCGCTCCATCGGCTGCGCGTGGTCAACGTCGCCCTGCTCGGTGGCGAGCCGCTCATGCATCCCGACCTGGCGGAGGTGATCGCCCACGCCGACCGGCGGGGCAGGGCCCAGGTCTCCGTCACGACTAACGGATTCCTGCTCACCGAGGATCTCATCCACCGGTTCAACGCGGCGGGGCTCGCGAACATGGAAGTCAGCATCGACCAGGTGCGCGCCGACCGGACGGGTTACATCCAGAAATGTCTCAAGACCATGCGGCCCAAGCTGGCGCTGCTGCGCCGGCTGGCCGAGTTCGACGTGCTCATCAACATGGTGCTGTGCGACGAGACGAAGAGCCAGTTCGCAGCGGCGATCCGCGAGCTGACGGATCTCGGGTTCCCCGTCACCATCGACCTGCTGCACGACCGTCAGGGAAAGATTCAAATCCAGGGTCACGAGTATCTCGACCTGTGGCAGCGCTTCTACGTGAACCGGACACCGCAGGCGAGCCTCGACCAGGCGTACGGCAAGCAGTTGCTCGAGGGTCAGCGCCCGGAGTGGCAGTGTCGCGCGGGTTCACGCTTCCTGTATGTAGACGAATTCGGCAAGGCGCAGTTCTGCTCGGCCCAACGTGGCCGGCTGGACAAGCCGATCGTCGAGTACACGCGCGACGATCTGCGCGCCTACGGGCGACTGCCCAAAGGCTGCGAGGAGGGGTGCGCCCTGCTGTGCGTGTACCGCGCGTCGGTATTCGAGAATCGGCCGCTGCGTTCCTGGGCGTCGCTGCTCGCGCACGCCTGGCGCAAGGTCAGGGGCCGGACGGCGGCGTGAGGCGCGTTCTGCTGGTCGCGGCTGTCGTGCCGGCCGCGATCGCGGCCGTGGTGCTCACCCATCACGACCAGGCTCGCGCCGTGTGGACCACGCTGACCCGTGTGCCGGTCTCAGCGCTCGCGACGGCGTTGAGCCTGGTACTCTGTCAGGTGGGCCTGCAAGCCGTCCGACTCTGGACCATTGTGCCCCGTGACGTGCCTGTGACGCTGGGCCGGGTCGCCTACGCGTTTGCGCTGGGCGAGTGGGCCAATATTTTCGCGCCCGCGCGCGGCGGGGATGCGCTCAAGGTGGCGCTGCTGAACCGTGTGGCTGCACCCCGGGTCCTGACCCTTGGCCAGGCGACCGGAGCGGTGCTGGCGGACAAGGTGGTGGACGCGGGATCGCTGGTGCTGCTGTGTGGCTCGATGGGCGCGGCGGCGCTGATCGACAGCGGCGCGCGGATCCGCGTGCCCCACCCTGCAATCGTGGCCGCTGTCTCCTTCCTTCTATTACTCATGTGGCTGGGTGTCCGGTCGGCGCAGCCGCGGTGGCTCAAGCGTGTCGCGGCCGTGCGACGGGAGCTGGTGCGCGGGTTAGCGACGCTAAAAGACCCCGTCCGGATCGTCACCAGCACCGCGTGCAGCCTGGGTGCCTGGATCGCGGAGGTGCTCGCCCTGGGAGTGTTGTGCCGCGCGCTCGGCGCGCCGCTGCCGGTCTCCCTGATCGTGGTCGCGCTGGGCGCGCTTAACGTGGGCATCAGTGTTCCCGTCGGAATGGCGAATATCGGCGTGTATGAGGGAGCGCTGGCATTGGGCCTCGAGCGCAGCGGCGCCCCGCTGGCGTCCGCGGTGGCGATCGCCACGCTGCACCACCTTTTGGAGCTAGCGGGTATCAACCTCGCAGCTGCGGTGCTCACGCTCACGGTCGCGTCACGAAGTGGACGGCCGATTTGGTCCTGCGGGCGCCACACCTTATCGTAGGGGCGCCGTCCCGGCACCGACCAGTCCTGAGGAGGAAGTCCCGATGCGCATCCGCTCCCTTGGCTCGTTCCTGCTGATCGCCGTGCTCCCCGCCTTCCAGGGCGGAGACCGGCCCGATCGGCCTTCCCGTTCCGACCAGGATCCTCCCAGTCGCGTCGGGCGGCTGAGCTATCTCTCCGGCTCGGTTTCGTTCCGACCGGGGGACGTGGACGACTGGGGCAGCGCCACGATCAACTATCCGCTGCACAGCGGTGACCATCTGTGGACTGACAACGACGCGCGCGCCGAAATCACCGTGGGCTCGAGCGCGTTCCGGCTCGCTCCCCAGACCGCGTTCGCGTTTCTCGGACTCGACGATCGCTCGTTACAGGTGCGGCTGTCTCAGGGGTCGCTCAACGTGCGGGTCCGGGACCTAGGCGACGACCAGAACCTCGAGGTCGATACACCCGGCGGCGCGGTCACCGTACTCCGCCCGGGCGTCTATCGCATCGATGTCGATTCCACCGGCGACACGACCGCCGTCACTGTGCGGCAGGGGGACGCCGAGGTGAGCGGGGCCGGCTCGGCGTTCGTGGTGCACCGCCAGCAGACGGCGACGGTGGTGGGCAACGACTCTCCCACCTACGACATCCAGGACGCGATCCGCAGCGACGACTGGGAGGACTGGTGCGCCAGCCGTGACCGCCGCTGGGACGACGCGCGCTCGGCGCGCTACGTGTCGCGCGGCGTGATCGGCTACGAAGATCTGGACGATAACGGCGACTGGCGGGACACGCCGGAGTACGGCGCCGTGTGGGTGCCGCGTACCGTCGCGACCGGCTGGGCGCCGTATCGCTACGGCCATTGGGCCTGGGTGGAGCCGTGGGGCTGGACGTGGATCGACGACGCGCCGTGGGGCTTCGCGCCATTCCACTATGGACGCTGGGTGTACGTGGACGGCGGCTGGGCCTGGGTGCCGGGGCGCGTCGTGGCCCGGCCGGTGTACGCGCCGGCGCTCGTCGCGTTCGTAGGTGGGCGCAACTGGAGCGTCGCGATCGGCGTCGGCCAGGGCGTCGCCTGGTTCCCGCTCGCGCCCGAGGAGCCGTACGTGCCCGCGTACCGCGTGAGCAACACCTACGTGCGCAACGTCAACGTCACCAACGTCACCAACGTCACGAACATCAATGTGACGAACGTGAACGTCACCAACATCAATTACCGCAATCGCCATCAACCCGACGCCGTAACCGTGGTGTCGCATGAGACGTTCGTCGAGTCGCGCCAGGTCGACCGCGGGGTGATCGTGGTACCGCGCGACCGGCTGGAGCAGGCGCGAGTGGTGGGGTACTCGGCGCGGGTGCCCCCCACACGGCAGAGCGTGCTCGCTCAACCGGCGATCGTTCCCGTGCGCCGACCACCCGAAGTCGTCCTGACGCGCGAGGTGATCGTGCGGCGGCAGCCGCCCCCACCACCGGTGTCGTTCACGGCCCGCGAGCAGACGTTGCGCCAGCAGCCCGGCAGGCCGCTCGATCAAGGGGCGCTCGGCAGACTGCGCTCGAACAACCCGGACGCGACTCAGCGGCGGTACGTGCGGCCGGCGGCGCCGCAGCCACAAGCCCAGGGGGGGAGCCCCACTCCGGTGTTGCGGCCGGCGCGTGAAGGCCTCCAGCCACCGCAAGCCGTGCAGCCCGCGCAGCCCGCGCGCGGCGACGACCGCGCGGGGGCGGGGGCGGGGGCGGGGGGGGGGCCACGGCGACCGGCACGACCGATCGTCATGCCACCGCCACCGCCCGAGCAGCGCGCGGTTCCGGAGCAGCGCTTCGATAAGCCTCAGCAACAGAACAACCCGCCCGCTCAGGCCAATCCGCAGGAGCGCCAAGAGGAGGGACGCGGGCGAGGGCGGGCGGAGCCGCAGCGCCGCGAGCCGGAGCGCAAACGCGACAACGAGCAGCGACCGGCGAAGGAGCGCAAGGCCGAGCGCGATACGACGAAGGAGCGGAACCCGTCGTAGATTAGTAGCCGGCCATGGAGACGAAGCGGCGGTACGAGCACGCGCCCGCGGTAATCGCTCCCCACGCGGACGCCGAACGGGCGCTCCGGGTGCTCACGCAGCCCTCCCCCGGACGCAACGCCGGCTGCGAGCTCGACCTCGATCTGGTGCGCGCCTTGCGCGTGAATCGCAGCGCCGTCGAGCGTCGGGCTGCGACGATTCCCACGCGCCGCACCGTTAAGAAGGAATGGCAGGCCGCCTGGCTGCTGCGGGCGATCACCTGCATGGACTTGACCACGCTGCAGGGCGACGACACGCCCACCAACGTGCTGCGACTGTGCGCCAAGGCGCAGCACCCCATCCGCCCCGACCTCGTCGACGCGCTGGGTGTCGCCGACTTGGGAATCACCGTCGGCGCGGTATGCGTGTATCACGCGTTCGTGCCCATCGCGGTCGCGGCGCTCGCGGGATCGGCGATCCCGGTGGCGGCGGTGTCGACCGGATTTCCCGCCGGGCTCAACCCCCTGCCCCAGCGCCTGGATGAAATCCGGGCATCCGTGGCGGCGGGCGCGCGGGAGATCGACGTGGTGATCACGCGCGCCCACGCGCTCGCGGGCAACTGGGAGGCCCTGTACGACGAGGTCCGCGCGTTCCGCGAAGCCTGCGGCGGCGCGCACATGAAGGTGATCCTCGGCACCGGTGACCTCGCGACGCTCGGGAACGTGGCGCGGGCGAGTCAGGTCGCCATGATGGCGGGCGCCGACTTCATCAAGACGTCGACCGGGAAGGAAGCGGTGAACGCGACGCTGCCGGTGGGCGTCGTGATGGTCCGCCAGATCCGCGATTACCATGAGCGGACCGGCCACGTGGTGGGGTTCAAGCCGGCGGGCGGGATCCGCAAGGCCAAGCAGGCGCTCGAGTGGCTCACGCTTCTTAAGGAAGAGCTGGGCGACGCGTGGCTCTCGGCCGAGCGGTTCCGGCTGGGTGCGTCGGCGCTGCTCACCGACATCGAGCGCCAGCTCGAGCACTTCGTGACGGGCCGCTACTCGGCGGCGCACCGCCATCCGATGGTATGACATGACGACGGTCTCCGAGATCTTCGAGACGATGGCCTACGGGCCGGCGCCGGAGAGCGACAAGCAGGCGCTGGCCTGGATCGAGGGGCACGGGGCTGAGTTCGGACTGTTCATCGGCGGCCGCTGGGTGAAGGGGAAGTCGGGTGAGAGCTTCGACGTCATCAATCCGTCCACGACGGGTCGACTGGCCCGGGTGACGCAGGCGGGCGCCGCCGACGCCGACGCAGCCGTCGCCGCGGCTCGCAAGGCCTTCCCTGCGTGGTCCGGGCTCACGGGGCACGCCCGCGCGCGGCACCTGTACGCGCTGGCGCGCGCGGTCCAGAAGCATTCCCGCTTGCTCGCCGTGCTGGAGAGTCTCGACAACGGCAAGTCGATCCGCGAGACGCGCGACCTCGACATTCCCCTCGTCGCGCGCCACCTGTATCACCACGCCGGCTGGGCCCAGCTCGCCGAAACGGAGTTCGCCGGGTACGGGCCGGTGGGCGTGGTGGGGCAGATCGTACCGTGGAACTTCCCGCTGCTGATGGTCGCGTGGAAGGTCGCGCCGGCGCTCGCGGCGGGAAACACAGTGATTTTGAAGCCGGCCGAGTTCACGCCGCTCACGGCGCTGTGCTTTGCCGAGATCGCGCACGAGGCCGGGTTGCCGCCTGGTGTGCTCAATGTGATCACCGGCGATGGCCGCACCGGCGAGCTGCTCGTCCAGCACGCCGAGATCGACAAGATCGCGTTCACGGGCTCCACCGAAGTCGGACGGATCATCCGGAAGGCCACGGCGGGGTCCGGGAAGCGCCTCTCACTCGAGCTGGGCGGTAAGAGTCCGTTCATCGTGTTCGACGACGCCGATCTCGACAGCGTGGTCGAGGGCGTGGTGGATGCGATCTGGTTCAACCAGGGGCAGGTGTGCTGCGCCGGATCGCGGCTGCTGGTGCACGAGGGCATCGCGGAGCGGCTGGTGACAAAGCTGCGGGCGCGGATGGAGAAGCTGCGCGTGGGGCCGCCGCTCGACAAAGCCGTGGACATGGGCGCGATCGTCGCGCCGGTGCAGCTCGAGCGGATCCGCAAGCTGGTGGACAAGGGAGTGGAGGAAGGGGCGACACTGTGGCAGCCGTCGTGGGCGTGCCCGACGGACGGCTACTTCTATCCCCCTACCCTGTTCACCAACGTGTCGCCCGCGGCCACCGTCGCCCAGGTCGAAATCTTCGGACCGGTGCTCGTGACGATGACGTTCCGCACGCCGGCCGAGGCCGTCGAGCTCGCGAACAACACCCCGTACGGCCTGGCGGCGAGCGTGTGGACGGAGAACATCAATCTCGCGCTCGACGTGGCCCCGAAGATCAAGGCCGGGGTCGTCTGGATCAATTGCACCAACCTGTTCGACGCGGCGTCGGGGTTCGGCGGGTACCGGGAGTCGGGGTTCGGCCGGGAGGGTGGGAACGAAGGGATGTGGGAGTATTTGGGGGCTCGGGGGTCCGCTGCCGCAGCTCCGCGAGCGAAGAAGCAACCCGCGAAGACCCGAGCCCCGAGCCCCGAGCCCCGAGTCCCGCCTATCGACCGCACCTACAAGCTCTTCATCGGCGGGGCGCAGGTCCGCCCCGACCAGGGGTACAGTCGCAAGATCACGAGCCCATCGGGCGAGCTGCTCGCCGAGGTGGCGGATGGAAATCGCAAGGACATCCGTAACGCGGTGGAAGCAGCGCATGGGGGGGCGGCGGGATGGAGCACGGCGAGCGGTCACCAGCGCGGGCAGATCCTCTACTATATCGCGGAGAACCTGGCGCAGCGCGCGGCGGAGTTCGCGCAGCGCATCGCGGCGTTGACGGGCGCTGACGGCCGGCCTGAGGTCGACGCCGCCGTGGCGCGGCTGTTCACCTACGCCGCCTGGGCCGACAAGTACGACGGCGCGGTACACCAGACGCCGATCCGCGGCGTGACGCTCGCCATGCACGAGCCGATTGGCGTGATGGGGATCGCCTGCCCCGAAGAGCACCCCCTGCTGGGCTTCGTCTCGCTCGTCGCGCCCGCCGTGGCGGTGGGCAACACGGTGATTGTCCTGCCAGCCGAGTCACGGCCGCTCGCCGCTACAGAGCTTTACACGGTGCTGGAGGCATCGGATGTGCCCCCTGGCGTGATCAACATCGTGACCGGGGCGAAGGACGCGCTCGCCAAGGTCCTGGCCGAGCACGACGACGTGGACGCCGTGTGGTACTTCGGGAATCAGGCGGGCGGCGCGGAGGTGGAGCGAGCGTCGGCGGGCAATATGAAGCGGACGTGGGTCGAGTGGCACTCCCGAGACTGGATGGACCGCGCGCACGGCGAGGGACGCGAATTTCTACGCGAGGCGACGCAGGTCAAGAATATTTGGATACCGTACGGGGAGTAGCCGCCGAGATAAACTCCGCGAACAAGCGGCGCATGCGGGGATCGACGTCCACGAGATCCTCGGGATGCCACTGCACGCCGAGTACGAAGTGACCGTCGGCTGTTTCGACACCCTCGATTA
This sequence comes from uncultured bacterium, assembly GCA_965653495.1. GTDB lineage: Bacteria > Gemmatimonadota > Gemmatimonadetes > Gemmatimonadales > GWC2-71-9 > AG41. The sequence goes on from CBFHAJ010000056.1 coordinate 8,093, forward strand.
GTCCGTCGTTCGAAGTAGCGACTGCCACGAGCCCCGGGGCGAGTCGCGCGATGCCCTGATGATGCATGCTGTTCACCGACAGCCCGTCGGCTTCCAGCAAGCGTGCGAGGCGTGATCCGGCCGCGATTTGAACCGTGTGCGCCAGCTCGTCACGCCGCCGGCCGCCCGTGGGGAAGTGATCGTGCTTGAGCGCTCCCGGGCGCTCGGCGGCCACGTCCTGATAGAGTGTGCCACCGAACGCAACGTTCAAGAGCTGCGCGCCCCGACACACCGCGAGCACGGGCTTGCCGTCGTCGAGGGCCCAGCGTACCAAGCGCAACTCCGCCCAGTCTCGCGCCGCATCGATGGGACCGCAGTGCGGGCCGCGCGCTTCCCCGTACGAGGCCGGGTCCACGTCCACCCCACCGGGCAGGAACAGCCCGTCGAGCCGCTCGTAAATCTCCCGCAGCGTGGGCTCATCGCCCTCGAGCAGCGGGATCACCCACGGCACCGCACCGGCTGTCGCGAGCACCTTCACGTAGCGCTGGCTCATCACCCAGCAACGGGGGAGCAGCTGGCCGGGAGCCGGCTCGAGTGTCTGCGTCGTGATGCCGATAATCGGGCGGGGAGGAGCGGGCACGCTACAAGCCTTCCGCCGTTTCCGCGATCACCTGGTCGACCACGGCCTTGAAGTCCCCGGTGCGCTGGTAGGTGGCGAGCTGGCGGTCGGCGCTCGAGCCCTCCGTGAGGATGCGGAAGGCGTACTCGACCTCCTTGCGGCTGCCCAGCTCGTCTACGACATCGCCGATGAACCACTCGAGCAGCTCGCGCACCAGCTCGCGCGCGGGAAGCTCGATGCCCTTCCCGAAGTCGATGAGCCGCCCATCCAGCCCGTAGCGGACCGCCCGCCACTTGTTCTCCTCGATGAACTCGGCGGGATAGACGCGGAACGACATGTTGTCGCGCCGCAGCTTCCACAGCTTCGCCACCACCGCCTGAAGGATCGCGGCGACGCACACCGCTTCGTCCACGCGCGTGCACACGTCGCACACCCGGAACTCGAGCGTCGGATAGCTCCAGTTGGGCCGCACGTCCCACCAGATCTTCGACCCGTCGGGGATACACTGGGTGCGCGACAGCACGTCGATCAGCTCGGTGTACTCGCTCCAGGAGCGCAGCGCGCGCGGCACGCCGGTGCGCGGGAACCCGCGGAATACAACGCTGCGGTACGACTTGAGCCCGGTGTTGCGGCCCATCCAGAACGGCGAGCTGGTCGACAAACACAAGAGGTGTGGCAGGATGTAGCGCGACACGTTCAGCGCGTCGATCAGGAACTCGCGGTCTTCGATCCCGATGTGCACGTGCGTGCCAAAGATGAGCAAGCGCTGCGCCAGCTCGGCCATGGCCTCGCGCACGCCGAGATAGCGCTCCAGCGGCGTGATCTCCTGCTTTTCCCAGGCTGAGAACGGGTGCGTGCCGGCGGCGGCGATGCGGAGACCGTTCTTGGCGGCCAGCCCGCTCACGTCGCGCCGCAGCCGGACCAGCTCGCCCCTCACCTCGGCCGGCGTCTTGCACACCACGGTGCCCACTTCCACGATCGACTGGTGCAGCTCCGGCTTCACCTGCGCGATCACCAGATGGTCTTCCTGCAGGATCTGGGTGATGTACGACTTCAGCTCGCGCGTCTCGGGATCGACGATCTGGTACTCCTCTTCGATGCCGAGGGTGAGCGAGGGCGGCTTCATCGCGGCTCCACGAGGAAGGTCGGGACCTGGGAGCCACCGCCGGCGGTGACGTTCACGAGGGCCGCGGTCGAAAGCCGCGACAGGCAACCCTCGACGTAGCTGCCGTAGCACGCGTACGGATTGGTGTCGAGAATGCGGTCGGCGAACACGAGCCGGCCGTCCGCCACGCTCGGATAGCTCTCGCTGGGAATCGCGACGCGCTCCTGGACCACGTGCGGCACCGCTAGCGCCGCGGCCACCGCCCGCTCCCACGCCGCGTCGTCCACGGTCCAGCCGAGGACGATGCCCTTGCCGCCATACTCGTCGTTGGGCTTGAGCACCAGCCGCTCGCGCTGCGAAAGCATGAAGGGCACGAGGTCCACGCTGCGCCCCTCGTGCGTGGTCATGCGCTCGGCCACGAGCCGGGTCCAGGGAATGTGGTCGACGATCGCGCTGCGCTCGGCATCGGAGAACAGCCCCGCATTGCGCTCGTCGCTCAGCACCGCGAGGCTCGCTTTCTTGTGGAGGATCTTGCAGCGGAACGGGTTCACCATGCAGACGGCGCCGGACTGCACGGCCCGGATCACCGCATGGTCTAAGCCGCAGCGCTCCACCAGCTCACTGATGAGCACGCGCTTGTAGATCAGGTCGACCGGCCCGCCGCACAGCACCAGCCGGCCGTCCACCAGCTCGGCGTCGCGCGGATCCGCGATCACCGCCTCCAGACCGTTGGCGCGGAAGTACTCCTGAAACAGCAGGAACTCGCTGTACGTCGGCACGTCGCGCCAGTCGAGGATCGCGATGCGCGGCAGCGTGTTTCCCCGTTTGCCGGTCCACGCGCGGTGCGCCGCCAGCAGCCCGTGCAGCACGCCGTGGCGGGCGACCAGCGGCCGCACGTCGAAGCGACGCAGGAATGGCCGCATCGCGGGGAGTGTCAGGAACACCTCGACGAGCGCGTCCCCGTACGCCGCACCGGCGGGCGTCTCGGCGTTGTACTCGGTGACTTTCAGCACGCCCTCGTCGGGCAGATAGAAGGCGTCGATACGGGACGTGGGACTGGGATCGGGCAAGCCGGGATCGGTTCGTACCAGCTCGTCTTCCCAGTCCGCGAGGCCGAATTGGTGGCGCACAACGTCACTCTCACACGCGGCACGGTACGCCTGGCCGAACGCGCTGAGCAGCAGGGCGCAGCGCTCTCGCAGGAACCGGTAGTGCCCGACCGTGAGAAACCGCGGCCGCAATACGGTGCACAGCGGTCGATCCCCGAAGAACAGTCCGTGGCGCTGCAGCGCCCCGTCGAGCGCCGCCTGGGACTCTGCCGCCAGCTCGTCGCTCAGCAGGTCATGATACTGTGCGATCGCGTCGGCCACGAGCGGCTTCATGTGGAGCGCACCGGGCGTTGAGTACGTCCCTTGAAGAGCGCCTGCCAATGGGGCGTTCGTTTGACGCCACCAGCCCCCCGGCCCTTGGCGAGCCGGATCGCGAGGTCCGCCATGCGCTCCACCGCCCAGTCGAAGTACTCGGGCGTGAGCGAGTTGACCTCGAAATCGGGCGCGGGGTTCATGAAGTCGATCGCATAGGGCACGCCGTCCCGCACCGCGAACTCGATCGAGTTCATGTCGTAGCCCAACGCTCCCACCAGCTTGATCGAATCCTTTACGATGCGATCGCGCAGCGCCGGCTTCAGGTACTCCGGGTCGACGTGATAGCGTCGCGCCTGCGGGTCATAATGGATCGGCAAGACGTCGCGTTGCCCGATGCAGATACAGCGCACGAACTGCTCCCACACGATGAACTCCTGGACGATCATGGTCCGCAGACCCGAGTGATCGTAGTGGTGCAGCAGCTCCTCGCGCGTGTGGCAGACGAACACGTCCTTCCAGCCGCCGCCGTGCGCGTCCTTCAGGATGCACGGCAAGCCGATGTGCTGGAGGACCCTGTCCCAGTCGAGCGGAAACGCCAGGTTCCGCAGGCTCTCCTGGTGGTGAATCCCCGGGATGTAGTCCTTGTTGGGCAGCGCGATCGTCTTGGGGCTCGCCACGCCGAGCCTGGTGGCGAGGGTCGCGCCGAAGAACTTGTCATCGGCGCTCCACATGAACGGGTTGTTGACCACCGTCACGCCCTGCAGTGCCGCGTGCTTCAGGTACGTCCGATAGAACGGCACCTCGTGGGAGATACGGTCGATGATCACGCGGTACGGACAGGCGCCGTCCATCGCCTCGGCGCCGAGTGTGACGTAGTCGGCGATGACGCCGGCCGCGCGGCCGTTCACTGCCTCGATGAACTTGGGCGGGAACGACCACTCCCGGCCGACGATCAGACCAACGCGTGTCTCCACCATGGCTGCTGAAACTGCGGGTTCGAGGCGGCCGTGACTAGGGGTTACATTTCCCGCCCACGATGCTCCAGCTGCGTCGCTTGCTCTTGCCGTGGCGCGCCCGTCGGGGCGAACTGCATGTCGTCGCTGGCGTGCCGAGCCCTCAGCTCGGCAACCAGCGCGATGTGCTGGTATACGTCCCGCCCTCGTATGGCAGCGGGAGCGCGCGCTACCAGGTCCTCTACATGCAGGATGGGCAGAACCTGTTCGACCCCGCCACGAGCTTCGCCGGATCGTGGGGGGTGGGCGAGTCGATCGCGTGGGCGAGCCGGCGCTGCTACGAGGCGATCGTCGTGGGAATCCCCAATGCCGGTACGACGCGGATCGACGAGTACAGCCCGTTCGCGGGAGCGGAAGGGGGCGGCGCGGGCGATCGCTATCTCGAGTTCGTCACGGGCACGGTGAAGCCGCTGGTGGACGAGCGGTTTCGGACGCTGCGCGATCGGGAGTACACGGGGATCGCGGGCTCGTCCATGGGCGGGCTGATCAGCCTGTATGCGTTCTTCCGACACCCAGACGTCTTCGGGTTCGCCGCCGCGCTCAGCCCCTCGGTGTGGTTCGCGGACGGCGCGATCCTCGAGGTGATCGCGCGAGCGCCGCGCGTGCCGGGACGGCTGTATGTGGACATCGGGAGCCGCGAAGGCGAGCGCAGTGTCGGGTTCGCGCGCCGGCTGCGTGATGTGCTGCTGGCGAAAGGCTACGAGGAAGGGCGCGACGTGCGGTGGATCGAGGATGGGGCGGGGGTGCACAACGAGGCGGCGTGGGGCCGCCGTTTCCGTCAGGCCCTGCCCTTCTTGCTCGAGAAGGAAGCAACCCGCTGAACAGCGAATTCCACTCCTGGCGCAGCCCGACGCTGGGTCGCGAAATGCCGCTGCAGGTGCTGGGGCACGGCGGCGCCCGCGTGATCGTGTTTCCCACGACGCTCGGCTCGTTCACGGAGTGGACCGACCGCTCGATGCAGCGCGCCGGCGTGCTGGGCGAGCACCTGGAGCGCGGCTGGATCCAGCTGTTCTGCGTGCACCACGTGCACGAGGAGAGCTGGTACGGGGAGCACCTGCATCCGGGCGCCCGCGCCTGGCGCCATCTGCAGTACGACCAGTATCTGCTGGATGAGGTCATCCCCTTCACCGCCGCGAAGAACCGGACGCCGTTCGTGATCACGGCGGGCGCGAGCTTCGGCGCCTATCACGCCGCGTGCTTCGGCCTGCGCCATCCCGAGGTGGTGAACCGCATCATCGGGCTGTCGGGGCTATACGACATCAAGCGCATGACGGGCTGGTATTCCGATCACAATGTGTACGCGTGCAATCCGTTCGATTTCATGCGCCACGAGCAGGATCCAGCGCGGCTCGCGGCGTTCCGCCGGCAGGACATCATTCTCGCGATCGGCCACGACGACCCGGCGTGTCAGAACAATCGGGAGTTCTCAGATATTCTCTGGAAGAAGGGGATCGGGAATGCCTTGAGAATTTGGGACGGCTGGGCACACGACTGGCCGTATTGGGAGAAGATGATAGGGCTGTACATAGGAGGGCACGACTAAGGCTTAGACGGATAGACGGGTAGACGGATAGCGGTGAGCAGGAAAAAGGGGCAGGAAATCATCTCCTGACCCCTCTTGCTTGCTCTCACGCGGCCAATCGTTTGCCGTCAGCCGGCGCGTGTTTGGGTTTGGTCAGCTTCCAGCGGTTGCAAAGCGGACAGCCGAAGTACGTGCGGCCGAGCCAGTCGGTCTCGTATTGCTGCGGGTGGCGGCATGGCCGGCGCGCCGCGGTGCGACGAGCCTTTGACTTGCGCATGAGTCCTCCCTGCCTGCTACGACCGTCAAAACACCCGCGGCGCTCAGGGGGTTCCAGCCAGGAGGGGGGCCACGGCCCGCGCCACCGCCCACGCTCCCGTAGCAAGCAGCACCACGCCGGCCGCTCGCGCCACGCGCGCGGGCCACGGTGCCAGGCGCTCGAGCGTGATCGCACCCGCCACGAGCGCGACCAACCCGACATTCACCATCCCGAGGACCAGCACGGCTGACATGTAGCCGGCGCAGCACAACACGCAGTGCCCACCCAGCGCGAGGCCGTAGCGCCAGGCGCCGCGCGGACTGGGCGGTTCCGCCGGCCGACAGTCACGGCAGCAGCGCAGCTGGAACAGCTTCGAGCGCGTGAATTGCAACAGGCCGGCGAGCAGCAGCACGCCCGCGGTGGCGAGCGGTGCGGCGTGCGCCACGGGCGACCAGCGTAGTACACCAGCAGCGACGGCGACGCCCAACGGATATGCGACCGCGCCCACCGCCGCCCAGACGGCGAAGTAGCTGGTCGCCGCCAGGGCCGTCAGGCCGACGGGCCGCTGATCGCGCCGCAACAGCGGCACCAGAGCCGGCAGCATCATCGCCACCATCATGACGACCCAGGCCGCGAGGAACGACGCCGCCGCGCCGGGCCAGGTCTGCCCCGGCAACCGCAGCCACATGGTCATGCCCGCCATCGATCGGTCCCACAGCACGGTGCCGCTGGCGGACGCGAGCCACAGCAGCGCGCTGCCGCCGAGCAGCGCTCGGTCGCGCACGACCCAGACTCTAGTAGCGGTCGTGATAGCGCACCCACCCCTGCGGGTCGTCGGCGTCTTCGTCACGACCCTTTGGCAACACACTCACGCCCTCGCGGTCGCTCACGAGCGGCGCAAGCCGGCATGGGCGCGCGCAACTACGGGGTGCCGGGTCGCGCCGGTGCCAGCCGGTCGTTTGGGCATTGGGTCGGTGCTCCGCGAGTAGGAAGGGTTCAGCCAGTCGTCTTGACGATCGTCCAGCCAAGGTTGGCCATCACGCGAACCAGCCACCCCAGGCGCTCGAGGTCGACGGGCTTGGTGAGGAATGCATCGGCCGCGAGGGCCGCGAGGTGCTCTTTCTCCTGTTCGGAGGCGGTGAGCACGACGACCGCGACGTCGCGCAGGCGGGAATCCTCGCGGATGCGGAGCAGCACATCGCGACCGTCGAGACCGGGGAGGTTGAGATCAAGCAGCACGAGGTCCGGACGCGGGGCCTGGTCGTGCGGCGGCTCGCCGCGCAGAAACGCGAGCGCATCGAGACCGTCGGTCACGGTCCACACCCGGTTCTGCACCTTGGCGCGGGCGAGGGCGCGCAACGTGAGGTCCACGTCGTCGGCGTCGTCTTCGACGAGCAGGATGTTGATGGGGCGTGACGACTCGGGCATCGAGGCCATGATACAACTCGCGGTCGTGCCCGGGCAAGCGTATCTTCGCCCTCGGCGCCACCGATGTCCGACCTCCCGCCCCTCGAGCTGCAGTGCTTTGGCGTGCCGTGCGCCCGCCTCAACGGGAGCCCTGCGCCGGCCGAGCTGGTGCGTCGCAAGCACCTCGCGCTGCTCGTCTATCTCGCCCTGTCGCCCAACCGCCAGCGCACGCGGTCGCATCTGGTGGGCCTGCTGTGGCCGGAAACGGGCGAAGCGCAGGCGCGCCACTCCCTGAACGAGGCGATCCGGCGGTTGCGGACGCAGGCCGGCGACGCGCGGCTTGCGTCCGACGGTGATTCGATCGTGCTCGAGGACGAGGGACTGCAGGTCGACGCGCTGCGGTTCGACGCGCTGGTGGAGCGGCATCCGGCCGACGCCGCGCGGCTGGTGCTGGGCGATTTTCTCGAAGGATTCAGCGTCGACGGCGCGGCCGCGTTCGAAGAGTGGGCCGCGCTCGAGCGCGAGCGCTACCGCTCGCGTGCGGCCGCCGCCCTCGTCGCCATGGGCGAAGCAGCGCTCGCCGCGGGCCACGAAGCCGATGCGACGCAAGCGGCCGGCCGCGCCGGGGGCCTGCAGCCATACGCCGAGCCGGCGCCGAGCCTGCTGATGCGAGCGCGGGCGCTGGCGGGAGACACGAGCGGGGCCCTCGCGGCGTTCCACGAGTTCGCGGCGCGGCTCGCGCAGATCGGCGAGCAACCGAGCCGCGAGCTGACGGCGCTCGCCGAGCGGATCCGGGGGCAGAGCTGGCGCCGGCCCACCCGGCTCGATAGCGAGGACGAGCCAGCGCTGGTGGGTCAGGCACGGGTGCACCGCGAGGCGTTCACTCTGGTCGCCGACGCGCTCGAGCGCGGCCCGCGCACGCTGCTCATCACGGGCGAGCCCGGCGTGGGCAAGACGCGCCTGCTGACCAACTGCCTCGAGCGCTGCGCGCTCGCCGGCGCGGTGACGGCGGTGGCGACGCCGCTCGAGAGCGACCGCGACGCTCCGTGGAGCACCCTGCGCACGTTGCTGCGGACCCGCCTGCCCCGCGCACCGGGGAGCGCCGCCATCGATCCGGGCGCGCGGGCGGTGCTCGCAGCGCTGTCGCCCGAGGCATTCCCGGACGTGGCGGCGCGCCCGCCCGCCGATCACGCAGAAGTGGCCGCGGCCCTCGCGTCGCTGTTGCACGGGCTCGCGGAAGAGCAGCCGGTCGCGCTCGCGGTCGACGAAGCGCATTGCGCGGACGGCGCGAGCATCGAAGCGCTCGGCAGCGCCATGATGCAGCTCGCCGGATTGCCGCTGCTGCTGGTGCTCAGTGCGCGGGGGGTGGGCACGTCCCAGGAAATGACGCGCGGGTTGGTGCGGCTCACGAGCGCGCTCGGCCGCCAGGGCGGTATACCAGGCCAGGCGGTGCAGCTCGAGCCGCTGTCCGCAGATGAGACGCGGGAGCTGGTGCTGGCCAACAGCGCGTGGTGTGTGAGCGCGGACGATCGCGACCGGCTGGCGCGGCGCATCTACTTCGAGACGAGCGGCAATCCGTTCCTGATCGTCACGATGCTAAGGGGGCTCGCGAAAGCGGCGGTGCTCCGCGCCGATGCGCTGGCGTGGCCGCGGCCGGGCGTGACGATCGAGCAGCCGCTCCCCATGTCGGTGCCGAGCCTGGCGCGGCAGGCCGTGCTAGCGCGCGTGGCGGAGCTGGATGCGGCGAGCCTGCAGGTGCTGCGCGCGGCGAGCATCGGCGCGCTCGCCGTGGACCCCGAGCTGATCGCGGCGCTCACCGGACTGGCGCCCGGCCGGGTCGGAGAGCTGCTCACCGTGCTGGAGCGCCACGGCCTGCTGGTGTTCGACGGCGAGCGCTACCGGTTCGCCGCGCCGCTCATCGCCGAGGTGGTGCGGGGAGAGCGGCTGCTGCCGGGAGAGCGCCGGGCGCTGCGGGCGCGGGCCGCGGCGGCATTGGCGGGGCGTCAGGATCTCGAATCGCGGCTGCTCCGGGCGGAGCTATTGGCGCGGACTGGGCCCGCCGCGGTCGCGTTCGCCGAAGCGGTTGCGGCGGCGCAGGCGGCGCTCGCGGAGTCGGCCCCGCGGGCGGCACGGCGCGCGCTGGCGGCCGCCGAGCGCAGCCTCGAGGCGGGTGACGCGACGGGCGCCCGCGCGCTGGCGGAGCTGAGGGCGCGATTAAACGGGTAGACGGGGGACCTACCCGTCTACCCGTCTACGCGTCTATCCGTCTAGTAGGTCGGCCGCCCCCAGCGGGCTTCGCCGTCGAACGCCGGACTGTTGGTCAAGCGCACGACGCCGCTGCCGTCCACGGCGCTCATCACGTAGATCTCGCCCTTGGAGTCGTCACGCGTGCTCCTGAATGCAAGCTTCGAACCATCGGGCGACCAAGTGGGCTGGGTGTCCCAGAAGTTGTTGTTCGTGACGCGCACCCGTCCGCTCCCGTCGGCGCTCATGACGTAGATCTGCGCATTCCACGTGCGGTTGCTCGAGAAGGCGAGCTTTGTCCCATCGGGTGACCAGGCGGGGTCGTCGGCCCAGACGGAGTCGTGCGTGAGCTGCACCACACCGCTGCCGTCCGCCGCGTTCATCACGCAGATGTCATGAAAGCTCTCGTGCACACACGTGAACGCGATCTTCGACGCGTCGGGAGACCACGCGGGCTGGGTGTTGTTGCCCGCGCTCGTCGTCAGCTGGTGGACACCGCTCCCATCCGCGGCGTTCATGACGTAGATGGCGGCGTCAGTGCCATTGTAGCGCGTGAAAGCTATTTTCGAACCGTCGGGTGACCAGGTCGGCTCACGCCCATCGGTCAGTCGGACCACGCCGCTGCCATCGGTCGCGCTCATGACGTAGATGCCGCAGCAGTACACCCCCGTGCGAAAGCTCGCGAACGCGATCTTGTGGCCGTCGGGGGAGACGGCCGGCTCGGCGTCGTAGCCCGGGCTGGTGGTCAGGCGGACCAGGCCGCTGCCGTCCTGGTACATGGACCAGATCTCGTCGTCGCCCGAACGCGCGCTCCTGAAGGCGATGCGCGACGCGGGACGCAGCACCGGAGGGGGTTGGAATCCGATCGCCAACGCTTCAGGGCGCGCCACTGGGGCAGTGGGGCTGTCGCAGCCCACCAGGGCCAGCGTGCCGAGGGCGCAGAGCAGCAGGGTGTTGCGCGTCATGGTCGTCTCCTGTGGGGTCACGCGAGCCAAGCTAGGGAGACGGGAGCAACCCCTGAGCAACGGATGCGTGCTCGGAGTCAACCACTTGAGACGAGGACAGTTAGAGGCGCAGGTCGAGCTGGTGCCCGGGGTGGAGCTCGGTCAGGCCTTCGAGCGCCGGCGCCACGCGCTTCAAGACCCAACCGCCTGGATCGAGCGTGACGGCCGAAGCGGGTGCGGCGACACGGAATACGAACTGCTGGATGGGAAGGCTGTCCCAGATGACCCGCGTTGTCTCGCCGCGCGGCGTTGCCACTACCACGTCGAGCGGCATCGTGAACGCCGGGGCGTCGGTCTGCACTTGCCGCACGGTCAGCGTCACGGTGCTCGAGTCCCCCGCCGCACCCCCTTGAGCACTGGTCCAGCCGAGCGTGTACACGGGCCGCGCGACCCCGTAGATCCACTCGCGGAAGAACCAGTCGAGGCTGCGGCCGTAGTGACGCTCGCAGACGCGCTGGAAATCCGCGGTTGTCACCGTCCCATACGCGTAGGTGCGCAGATAGTCCCGCACGGCGGCGAAGAAGGAGCGGTCGCCCATCACGTGGCGGAGCATGTGGAGCACCCACGCGCCTTTTTGGAAGGTGGTGGAGGTAAAGAGCGCCGCCACGTTCAGCGAGTCGGCGATGTAGACTGATCCGGTGAAGTCGTCGCGATCGGCGGCGGCCATCACGCGGCGGTACGCCGTGTCGCCGCCACGCTGCTCCTGCCACAACGCGTAGGCGTAGGTCGCGAATCCCTCGTTGAGCCACACGTGGGCCCAGCTCTGCACCGACACGAAATCTCCGAACCACTGATGCGCGAGCTCGTGCGCGAGAATACGATCGTTGCGGTGGTCGCCCGTGATGAGCGTCGCGCCGTACGCGGTGAGGGTCTGATGCTCGCGGAAACTCGGCGTCGCGAACTCGGCGATCCCGTACTTCTCGTCGGGAAAGGGATACTCGCCAAAGGTTGTGACGTAGGTCCGCAAGAGCTCCGGCACCACCGCGAAGTCGCGGCTGGCCCGCTCGCTGTCGCCCGGATAGACGTAGAACTCGAGCGGCAGGACGCCGCCGCCCGGAGCGCGGAACGTCGACGTGAGCGTCACGTAATCCGTGACGGCGACGGATACGTTGTCGGGGGCGATCGCGTAGCGGACGCGCCAGGAGAACGTCCGCGTCCCACCGCGCCCCGGGACGACGCGCGCCAACCGCCCGTTGGACGCGGCGACCAGCGGCGTCGGGACGGTCACCTCGATGTCCGCGGAATCGGCTTTCGCGGCCGGCGCGTCGCGGCAGGGCCACCACTCGCGCGCCGTGTACGGCAGCCCGTAGCTCGACACCATCGGGACGCCGTCGTGGGTCGCAAAGGAAAACCCCCGACCCGCCGGACGACCATGGTAGGAGACCGTCACACCGAAGCGCGTGCCGCGTGCGAGCGGGTTTGGCAGGGGCACCTCGACGACATCCTGGGCGCGCGTGTAGGGCGCTGCGCGGCCGTCGACGCTCACCTGGTCGACCACCAGCGCGGCGGACAAATCGAGCGACAGCCGGGTCACACCTGCCGCCGCAATGACCCCGGAGGCGTCCACCTGACCCGTGATGGTGCGCGCGTCGGGGTCGATGCCCAGCCGGAGGCGATAGTAGCTCACGCGAAATCCCGCCGGTGCCGGGGCCTGGGCAGGGTAGCGCGAGCCCACGCCCCAGACGAGCGCCAGCACAACCCACACCTTGGCGTTCATTCGGCTAGACCTCCGGCGGCGTCGCGTTACGTTATGCCGCGAGATGGTACCACGACAAGCTCCAGATTCGACGGCATGATGGTGCCAGCGAGGGGGGGGGCCGCGTGAGTCCCCGCACGGCATCGAGCGCGCCGCCCACGCTGGTGCGCGTCGACCCGGACGCGCCGGTCCCGCTGTACCGGCAGATCTACGAGTCGCTGCGCGACGCCATCGTCTCCGGACGGTTGGCGCCGGAGACGCTGGTTCCCGCCAGCCGGGTGCTCGCGGCGGAGCTGCGCGTGTCGCGCAACACGACCGCGGCCGCGCTGGCGCAGCTGCGCGCCGAGGGCTACCTCGATGTGCGGCCGCGCACCGGCACGTTCGTGAGCGCGCGGCTCGCCGAGGTGACGTGGGGGGGCGCCGGGGGGGCCGGCACGCCGCGGCGGCGGGCGGCACCACCGCGACCGCGGGCGTTGCCCGCCC
>CBFHAJ010000057.1:0-20538 GCA_965653495.1 uncultured bacterium
CCAGGTCACGCATCTCCCGGGCGCGAGCTTCGCGCCATATTTCCACCCCGACGGGCGTCGCATCATCTTCGCGTCCAACTACAAGCAGCCAGACTCACGCAACTTTGATTTGTATCTCGTGAATCTGGACGGCACGGGGCTGGAGCAGGTGACGACGGACACCTCGTTCGATGCCTTCCCGATGTTCTCCCCTGACGGCCAGCGTCTCGTGTGGGCGTCGAATCGACGCGGAACGGCGCCGCACGAGACCAACGTCTTCATTGCGGACTGGGTAGAGCGGCCTTAGGACCCGAACTGCTCGTCGATGGCGCGCCGGATCTGCTGGAGCGTGACACCGCGGCCCGAGAGCTGGGCCGCCAGTACCGCTTCGCGCATGCAGATATCGCACTGTGAGCCGTGGTCGGACTCGAAGCAGGTGAGCAGCGAGCGGTGCCCGAAGTTGCGGGCGCACTGGCAGTAACAGAAGACGCCATCGAGAATCTGGGGCGCGTTGCGGGCCGCGGCGTAGGCCTCGACCACGCCGCGCGCATCGGGGAGCAGCCCCGCCGGGAGAACCCGCTCGGCCGTGACGCCCGGGCGCGGGTCGGGATGGACCACGCGGTGCGACTGGCGCCCAGACGCGACCACGATGACGAGCGCCGCTCCAGCGGCACCCGCAATCACCCACGGTAACTTCCCGCTCACCCGCACGAATCTAGGCTTCGCCGAGTCCCGGCGCGACCGGGTTGCCGGAGGTCCGTCGAAAGACTTCTTCACGAAGGCTTCGCGATCTCCAGCGATTGACAGGAGTAGCCTGGAGTCGTGATAACCAAGCGGACAGGACGCACCCCATGAGGCAGAGGCAACGGACGACCCGGTCGCCAGCGTGCACCGTCCGAGATTTCATGTCCGTGGACGTGGCGACGCTGAGCCCAGACATGAGCCTCCGGGAGGCGATCGAGGTGCTGGCCGACCGCCGCATCACCGGCGCTCCAGTCGTGGCGGCCAACAAGATCGTCGGTGTGCTGTCGGCGAACGACATTATGGCGTTCGAGGCGACTACCCCGGGCGTGCCGGCCGCGCACTACGAGCGCAGCGAGCATGGCGAGCTCGAGACGCCGGAGGAGCAGCAGTGGGAAGAGGGTTCCGATGCCCCGAGCGCGTACTTCACCGACTTCTGGGCGGATGCGGGAGCGGATGTGGTCGAGCGTCTGCGGACGCTCGAAGGCCCCGAGTGGGACGTGCTGGGCGAACACACGGTGGGCGAGGCGATGAACACCGGCGTCCGGTTCGTGCCGGCGGGTGCGAGCCTCAAGACTGCCGCCGCCTACCTGCTGAAACACGGCCTGCATCGCGTGCTCGTGGCGGATCGCGGGAGGCCGGTCGGCATCATTACGGCTACGGACTTCGTGCGGGCCGTCGCCGCGGCGTTCCCCTGAGGCGCTCCGCCTGGGTGGTGGCGATCGTCATCAGCTCAACCACCCCTGGCGTCGCGCAGCAACCAGCCAGCCCTCTAGACTCACTGGTCGCGCGTTTCTACGCTGAGCGCGGCGGTCGCCTCGCGTGGAGTGACTCGGGCCACGCGTCGCCGCAGGCGCGTGCACTGTTGAGTGCGCTGGCACACGCTGGAAACGACGGCCTCGATCCCCACGACTACCCAGGCGCTCAGATCGATTCCATGCTCGGGCGGAGCCTCGAGCCCGACGCCAGCTCACGGCTGGACACTGTGCTCACGCGCGCGTTCATCCAGTATGGGTGGGACCTGTCTCGGGGACGCGTGGACCCGGCGGCCGTCGATTCGCTGTGGCGGGCGGCGCCGCCCTCGATCGACCTCCCATCGCGGCTCGAGCGCGCGCTGGAGGCGAAAAACGTGGGGGAGGCGTTACGCGGACTCGCGCCGCCGCAGCCTGGCGCGGTCGCACTACGTCGCGCGCTTTCGCGGTACCGAACGATCGCGGCACACGGCGGATGGCCGAGGGTGCCCGAGGGCGCCTCGCTCCAGGCGGGCGCCGCGGGGGCGCGGGTGGCGTTGCTGCGTCGCCGCCTCGTTGCGGAGGGATACACTGGGGCGACGACGGACAGCGCCGAGCGGTTCGACGACGCACTCGCGGCCGCGGTCCGGGAGTTCCAGGACCGCCACGGCCTCGTCGTGGACGGCGTGGTGGCCGCTGAGACGCGACGCGCTCTGAACGTCTCCGCCACCGCGCGCGCACGCCAGATCGCTGTGAACCTGGAGCGGTGGCGCTGGCTGCCGCGCTCCCTGGGCCAGCGCTATCTAGTGGTCAACAGCGCCGCGTTCACCCTCGACGTCGTGGACGGCGGGCAGCGGGTGCTGAGCACGCGTGCGATCGTGGGCCGCCGCGACTGGCCCACGCCGATCGTGAGCTCCCGTGTCACGGAGATGATCTTCCGACCCGCGTGGCACGTCCCGCGGGCGATCGCCGCACGGGAACTGCTTGCCCTGGTCCAGCGGAATCCGCGTTACCTGGCGCGCGAAGGGATGCGCGTGTTCGGCGACTCGGCCGCCGGCGGCCAGGAAGTCGACCCAGCCACCATCGACTGGAGCGCGGTCACTGAGAGCACGTTTACCTATCGCTTCGTGCAGGAGCCCGGACCGACGAACCCGCTGGGTGGTGTGAGGTTCGTGTTCTGGACCCCGTTCGACGTGTTCCTCCACGATACCCCCGCGCGTCCGTTGTTCACCGAGCGCTTTCGAATGTTCAGCCACGGCTGTGTGCGCGTCGAGCGGGCGGCGGATCTCGCCGCCTATCTGCTCCCCGAGTGGTCCGTCGATTCGATTCAAGCCGCGATGGCGACCGGTCGGGAGCGGCGGGTGCGGCTGCATGCGTCAATCCCGGTGCACCTCGTCTACTGGACGGCGTGGAGCGATGAGGACGGTCCAGTGCGATTCCGGGATGACACGTACGGATGGGATGAGCGGCTCGCTACCGCCCTCGCAGAGCCACGCCCAACACCGCCCCTGATAGCACGAGCCAGGTCGAGTTCATGCGGTACCTGACGAGCAGAATGGCGCTGACTCCTGCGAGCGCCGCGGTCGCCCAGTCCACCACCGCGGCGCGGCCGAGCTGCCACGTCACCACGGCCATCAGGGCGAGCGCGGCGACATTGACACCGTCGAGCGCCGCACCCGCGACGGGTGAGCGGCGCAGGCGCGGCACCAGGCGTCCGCTGGCGGCGACAAACACGAACGCCGGCAGGAAAATCCCCAGCGTCGCAACGAGCGCCCCTGAACCCCCATCCACCAGGTAGCCGACGAACGTCGCGGTCGTGAAGACGGGGCCCGGCGTCACTTGACCCACGGCCACGGCGTCGAGCAGCTGCCGCAGTGTGATCCAATGGAGCCGATCGACCAAGTCAGTGCGCAAGAACGCGAGCAGCACGTACCCGCTGCCGAACAGCACGGCCCCGATCTTCAGGAACACGAGAAACAGGAGCCCGAGACTGAATGGCGCCGTGCCTGCCATGCTCAGAGGGATGAGCGGGCCGAGCACACCCGCCCCGATGGTTGCATGTCGAGCGGCGGACCACCGCGCGGCGATAGCGAGAGCGGCTGCCGCCGCGAGCACAGTCAGCTCGTCGGCTCCCAGGGCGCTCGCGGCGGCGGCCAACACCGCCAGCACCGCGAGCCCACGCGACTTGATCGCCGTGCGCCCGAGGCCCCACAGCGCCTGGAGCACAACCGCAATCACCACCGGCTTCACCCCGTACAGCAGTCCGTCCGCGGCGGGCAACGAACCGAAGCGCACGTAAGCCCACGCGATGGCCGCCACCATCAATGCGGCCGGAACGATGAAGCAGGCCCCTGCAACGAGCAGGCCCGGAGTGCTCGCGCGCGTGAACCCCACGTGGATGGCCATCTCCGTCGAGTTGGGGCCGGGGATCAGGTTGGTCGCGCCGAGGTAATCGAGGAACTCCTGGCGCGTGAGCCAGCCGCGACGCCGCACGACCTCCTCCTCCATCATCGCGATGTGAGCGGCGGGGCCGCCGAAGGCCGTCGTACCGAGCTTGAGGAACAGCAGCGCCAGTTCACGCAGCCGCGTTTTCCTCTCCGCGGGCGTCACGGCCCCCCCTCCGCTGGCAGGACGACGAGTTCGCCGCTCATCATCGGCGCGTGCTGCGGGATGTTGCACCGGAACGTGAAGATCCCGGCCGCGTGCGTGACGTACCGCGCCCTGCGGGTCGTCTGGCCAGGTAAGGTGATCGCGAAGTCAGGCAGGACGAACGTGTGAGTGTCGTCTTCCGGATTGAAGAACGTGAGCTCGAGCGTGTCTCCCACGTACACGACGAGCGTGCTGGGCACGAAGGCATAGACCTCCTTGCCCTCGAGCACACCACCCTTAGCGAAGTCTCGTGTGAGGAAGGGATATGTCCTGGCGAGCTCCCTCGTGAGCAGCGGCACCGCGGTGATCGTGAACGCTCGCACGCGGGGCCGATAGGCAGACGGAGCGTGGCAGGCGGCGGTACTGACCGCCACCAGGAGGGTGCGGAAGAGTGTGCGCATCGCGGTAATCTGCAGGACAGTGAGCCTGAGGGAAGCGGTGCCACAACGAACGGGCGGCCCGCCTCCTCCCGTCTCACGCGACCGATGCTAGAATGCCTGTGGCCGCGCGCTCTCGAATTCATCCCGTGGGAGGTATGAGCATGAGAATCGGACTCGTTGGAGCGGCGCTCGGATGCTCGTGCCTATCGTCGGCGTGCGCTGCGCGCCAGCCGCCCGTGCCGGTGGTGGGCCCGGTGCGGGACGTCGCGGCACTCGCCGGCGAGTGGGCCGGCGAGTACTCGAGCCGCGAGACCGGGCGCAGCGGCAGCATCAGCTTCGTGCTCGATGCGCGCGGTGACACGGCGTACGGTGACGTCATCATGATCCCGCGGGGGCTCGGCCAGCCGTTGACGGCCTGGCGCAATGAGGCCCCGAGTGCTACAGAGCGGCCGCACCCCGAAGCGCTGACCATCAGCTTCGTGCGGGTGCAGGGCAACGAGGTCAGTGGCGTGCTGGCGCCGTATCGCGATCCCGAGTGCGGCTGCGCATTGAACACCCGCTTCGTGGGGTGGCTCGCGGGCGACACGATCTCCGGCACTTACTTCTCCCACCACGAGCGCTCGGAAGCAGAGGCGCAAGGTCGCTGGAAGGTCGTCCGGAAGGCGAGCGGCCGTTAGCCGAATCGGGAGCATGCCGAGGACCGGTGAAGCGAGCTTAGCACGGCGTTCACACTTCCTTTACTGCCGACCGCTCATAGATGATTGGAACGGCTCGCAAGTGTCGGAGGAACGATGACGCGGAACATGGGAAGTCTGGATGCCGTGATTCGGGTGATGCTCGGTCTAGCATTGCTGCTCGCGGCAGGCGTGCTCGTGAAGTGGACGGTGCTCTCGATCGGTCTGGTCGTCATCTTGCTGCCACTGCTCTGGACGGCTCTGCGCGGGTCGTGTCCTCTGTACTCCTTCCTCGGAATCGATACCCTGAGCGCCGGGGACCGTGCGTCGAGGCAGACCAAATGAATCCCAGGGTCGCTGTCGCGTGCGCCGCTGCGCTCTCCAGTGTCGGCGCCGCGTCGGTCGACGCGCTGCGGTATGCGTGAGGCTCCGAAGGGGCGCACATAGTGCCTGGCTCGGTCGAGCCTGTCACGATCGACCAGTTCTGGCGCGAACCGGTCCCCACTCTCTTCTCCCGTCTCGGTGTCACTTCAGTCGGCTTGTCACAGGCCGAAGCCGCGAGCCGCCTGGAGCGCTTTGGACCCAATGTGCTACGGGTCCACACCGAAGAGACCATGGTTCGGCTGTTCCTGTCGCGGTTCAAGAACCCGCTGGTACTGCTACTGGTAGCGGCGAGCGCTGTGGCGGCCTTTACGGGCGACGCCGGGAGCTTCACGGTGATTACGACGATCGTGCTGCTGTCCGTCACGCTCGATTCGGTCCAGGAGAGGCGCGCCGGCCGGGCGGCCGAGCGCCTGCGCCAGTCTGTGGCGGTGCGGGTCACGGTGGTGCGCGACGGCGCTCCCGTGGACCTGCCGGCCGCCGACGTCGCGCCCGGAGACATCGTGGTGCTGGCCGCGGGCGATCTCATCCCCGCGGATGGGCGGGTGCTCGACGCGCGCGATTGCTTCGTGAACCAGTCGCTCCTGACGGGCGAGCCGTATCCGGTGGAGAAGCACGCCGTCGAGCAAGGGGAGCCCGCCGCGGAGCTCGCCGCCGCCCAAAGCGCGGTCTTCATGGGGACCTCCGTCGTGAGCGGGACGGCTCGGGTGCTCGTGTGCCGGACCGGTACCACCACGGCGCTGGGAGAGATCGGCCGGCACCTCACCACGAAACCGCCGCCCACGGCGTTCGAGCTCGGCACCCGCAACTTCGGGCTCCTGATCCTGCGGCTCGCGATGCTGCTGGTGCTGTTCGTGATCCTCGTGAACACGGGACGCCATCGGCCCTGGCTCGAATCGTTCCTGTTTGCCGTCGCGCTCGCCGTGGGACTGACGCCGGAGCTCCTCCCGATGATCGTGTCAGTGACGCTCGCGCGTGGTGCCCTGCGCATGGCCGCGAAGCAGGTCATCGTCAAACGGCTCGCCGCGATCCACGACCTGGGCTGCATGACGGTGCTGTGCACGGACAAGACGGGCACGATCACGGAGGCGAGGATTCGGCTCGAGCGGCACCTCGATCCGGCCGGACGGAACAGCGATCGAACGCTCGAGCTCGCCTATGTGAATAGCGCGTTCCAGTCGGGGCTGCGCAGCCCGCTGGACGACGCGATTCTCCGACACCGAGAGATCGACGTCGCACGCTGGACGAAGCTCGACGAGGTGCCGTTCGACTTCGAGCGGCGGCGCGTATCGGTACTGGCGGGGCATGGTGAAAGCACACCCCTGCTCGTCGTCAAAGGCGCCCTCGAGGATATCCTCCGGATCGCGACCCGGTACGAGGGAGACGGCTGCCAGGATCTTTGTGTGCTGGACGAGGCAGCGCGGCACGACTTGCTCGGACGGTTTGAGACGCTGTGCCGAGAGGGATACCGCGTGCTCGGGATCGCGTGGAAGAATATGCCGCGGTCCGCGCGGGGCGCTTCGCGAGCCGACGAGTCGGAGCTCGTGTTCACGGGGTTCGCCTGCTTCGAGGATCCTCCCAAGCCGAGCGCGGCCGTCGCGCTGCGAGCGCTCGGCGCCCGGGGCGTCGTCGTGAAGATCCTCACCGGAGACAACGAGCTCGTCACTCAGCATGTGTGCCGCGAGCTCGGCATCGCCGTGGCCGGAGTGCTCACCGGCGCAGACATCCAGCGGCTCGGTGACCAGGCGCTCGAGGCGCGGGTGGGTGCCACGACGCTGTTCTGCCGCGTCACCCCGCCCCAGAAGAATCGCGTCATCCTGGCGCTCAAGCGTCGCGGTCAGGTCGTGGGATATCTCGGCGACGGCATCAACGATGCCCCGTCATTGCACTCGGCCGACGTCGGCATCTCAGTGGATAGTGGCGTCGACGTGGCGAAAGAAACGGCGGACCTGATCCTGCTCGAGCGCGATCTCGGCGTGCTGCACGACGGAGTGGTGGAGGGACGGCGCACGTTCGGAAACATCATGAAGTACATCATGATGGGAACGAGCTCCAACTTCGGCAACATGTTCAGCATGGCGGCGGCATCGCTGGTGTTGCCGTTCCTGCCCATGCTCCCCACCCAGGTGTTGCTCAACAACCTGCTGTACGACGTCTCCGAGGTCCCGATTCCGATGGATCGCGTGGATGAGGCCTATATCGAGCGGCCGCACCGCTGGGACATGGGGTTCATTCGAAACTTCATGTTAGCCGTGGGGCCGGTGAGCTCGGCGTTCGATTTCCTGACCTTCTACGTCATGCTGCACATGTTCCGCGCCGGGGAAGCCATGTTCCACACCGGGTGGTTCATCGAGTCGCTCGCCACCCAGGTCCTCGTCATCTTCATCATCCGCACGCGTGGCAGTCCGTTCGCAAGTCGGCCCAGCCTGCTGCTCACCACCACGTCCATGGCCGTGGTGGCGACCGCCGTGCTACTGCCGTTCACGCCGCTCGGGCCCGCGCTCGGGTTCGCGACGCTGCCGGCGGAATTCTTTCTCATCCTGGGCGTGATGGTCGTCGTGTACCTGCTGGGCGTGGAGACCGTCAAGCGGTGGTTCTATCGACGGTTGCCCGCGGCAGCGACATGACGGCGAACGCGCTGGGCCGCTCGTGGAGCGGCGGTCTCCCTCCAAGGCACGATCAGCACCGAGGTGGGCAGCTGCGTGACGAGCCGCTCCGTGGTGCTCCCGACCAGGATGCGATCCACCCAGCCCTTGCCGTGTGATCCCAAGACGACCACGTCGGCATGCCACGCACTCGCTTCCTCCGCGATCGCCTCCGCGGGGATTCCCCTGCGAACCACGCGGTCGTCTTTCGTGACATGCTCGAGCGGCGCGGTAAACCGATCGAAGACGTCCTGCGAGCCCCGTTCATACGCCGGCTCATCCCACAAGTCGGGAGCCAGGTACGCAAAGCGCAGAGGCTCCACCGCGTGGAGCAGGCGCGTCCGAGCGCCGAACAGGTTCGCGAACCGCTTCGCAGCCTGAACGGTCGGAAGCGATGCAGCGGAGAGATCTACGGCGACGAGCACCTTGCCGATGGGCGCGGCCGAGCCCCCGACGACGAAGATCGGCACGTCCAGCGTGCGCACGAGATAATGTGCGGTGCTGCGTCCGAGCCCCCGTGCCAGTGCTCCGTGCTGTTTGCCGCCCAGCACCACTAACTCGGCGTGCCGCTTGCGGGCGACATCGGCGAGAACGTATGCGGCCGGGCCGGTTTGCACCTCGAGACGGTCCACGGTCGCCGCAGGCAGCACCTTCTCGAGCGCGCGCGCGATCTGCGCCTTCGCAGAGCGCACCAGTTCGTCCTGCAGCTCGGGCGAGAACACCGCCATTGGCTCCATCCCTGAGACGCCGTTGAAAACGGGGATCACGGGAACGGCATGCACCGGAATCAGCTGGGTCCGTGCCGCACTCGCGATCCTAGCGGCGAGCTCGGCTGCCCGCAGGGACTCAGGCGTGCCGTCCACACCGACGATGATGGGTTTCCAGACCATGGTTACCGTCCTCGATGTGAGATGGTGTCCGCGCGTGCCTGCGGGTGCGCTCGCCCCGGGGGGAACGAGGGGATCCTCGTGTCCATGTCAGCCAGATGCTCCTGGTAAACGGCTTTGAGAATCCGGGACATCGAGTCCCGATCCGCTGGCGCCAGATGCAGGTGCGTGGTGAGCACGAACCCCATCAAACCTGGTGGATTATCGAAGAACGACGTGAGGTTCATGCCGTAGCGGTTCACGACGTCGGCATAAGCGAACGTGAGGTCGGGACCCACATCCGTCGCCGCCTTCACGTCCAGCGCCGCGATCGCGTGGCATTCCTGACAGCCACGCTGGACGAAGATCGCGGCACGGGGGTTCTGCCCGGACCCGCCCGTGTCGGCCGCTCCGCTCGGCGCGGGCCGACTCCCGCGAGCCTGGATGCTCACGATGAGCGCCGCAGCGGCGAGCGCCACTGCAACTAGTGCGAAGGGCTTGGCCGCTCTCATGGTGATCAGTCTAGGGGGGGTGCGCCTCAGGCTCGATGAAGCGCAGCTGAAGAATGCTTTAACAAGGCGGTGGGCCCGGCGCGAGTACCCCCGCCCGGCGCAGTGAGCTCGAGCCGGAAGCCCCGCAGCAGGTCGCCCTGGCTCACGATGCCGACGAGGATTGGGGCGCCGGTCTTGCGCAGCACCACCGGCAGGCTGCGCAGCCGTGTTTCGACCATCAGGTCGGCCGCCGCCACGATCGGATCGTCCACCTCCACACTGACGACGCCCGGGCGCATGATGTCGGCGACGGTGGTGGAAGACACCATTCGACCGTCCGAGACCTCGAACCCCCAGTCCGGGCGTAGCAGCCGCAGCACGTCCAGCTTCGTGACGATGCCGGAGAGGATATCGCTCTTCCCGACGACCGGGAACGCATTGACGTCGTGCCGATCAAACAGGGCCATGAGTTCACTGACGGTCGTCTGCGGGGTCACCGTGATCGGGGCCCGAGTCATGACCTCGAGGACGGGCGTGGTCATCGCGTGGGTTCTCATCATTCCACCTCGAGTCTCAGACGTGCCCGAAACACGCTCAAACTCGGCTGGAGGTCCTGAAGGCAGGGTGAACGCTGGCTGAATGTGTCGTCACGCGGCTTTCACGTCTCGGTCATGTAAATCGGTGCATGGTTCTGGTACCTGAGACCCGTGACCGAGGAGTGAGTCTTGTGACCAATCCAGCACCGGCGATGTCCAGAGCCCATTACGATCTGGTCGTCATGACCGCCTCCGCCGGCGGAATCGAGGCATTAGGAACGGTGCTGTCGCGGCTGCCGGCGGATTTCCCAGCCGCGGTCGCCATTGTGCTGCACCGCACTGTGCACGTGCCGGATCATCTTCGCGACGTGCTCGCTCGCCGCTCAGTCTTGCCCGTACGATTCGCCGACACCGGCCTCCACATGAATCCGGGCACGGTATATGTCGCTCGTGCCGACGCGCACCTCGTGCTCGAGCGAAATCGCACGTTCGGGTATCGCGACGGCAAGAAGATTCGATTTCTGCGCTCATCGGTGATTCCCCTGCTTCACACCGCGGCAGAAGTTCTGGATAGCCGGGTGATCGGCGTCGTGCTGACGGGGCGGGGAATGGATGCGACTGACGGCGTGCAGGCGATCCGGGCTCAGGGAGGCGTCATCATCGCTCAGGACCGGGCTTCCTCACACGTATTCGACATGCCCAAGGCGGCGATCGCCACGGGCGCAGTCGATTTCGTGCTGCCGCTCGAGCAGATCGGCCCAAAGCTCGAGGACCTGGTGTTCAATGGTAGGAACTGACGTGTAGCACAAGGAGGAACACATGTGGACCACCGAGACGGCAGGACCGCCGCTGCTCCGCAGGATTGAAGATCTGGAGCAAGAGCTCGCGAATCTGCGGCGTCAGGTGGGCATTTTGGAGGACCGTACGCTCAGGCAGCACACCCGCGAACTGGACGAGCTCAAGACCGAAGTCGGGAAGCTGAAGATCGAAATCGAGGAGATGCGGGAAGAGTGACGACGCGCAACCGGCCTCAGGGAGTCGCCGTCGCCCTCTGGAGCGTGCTCACAAACTCGCGAATCCGCACCTCCTGCATCGGGCTGTCCACTTCGTGGTCGCGCATCGCCATCCGCTTCAGGCGCGCGTTAACAGGCGGGCTGGACCAGCCATCAGGGGCGCGGCTTCACTACGAGCTGCCAGCACGCCCGGGCGATCGCCCACTCCTCCGCGGCCGGCACAATCAAGACCCGGACCGCCGAATCCGCGCGGGCGATGTCCCGCTCGGGAGGAGATTGTGCGTTCTGCGCCGGCTCGAGCCTCAGTCCCAGGAACTCGAAGCCGGCACATGCCGCGGCCCGAACCTCGGGCGAGTTCTCGCCCACGCCGCCCGTGAACACGAGCGCGTCCACGCCCCCCAAAACTGCAACCATGGCGCCGATGCCCGAGCGCAGGCGGTGCGTGTAAACGTCGAAGGCGAGCGTAGCGCGCTCGTGGCCACCTCGCACGGCGGCGAGAATCTGCCGCATGTCGGCAGAGACGCCCGATACCCCCAGCAGGCCCGACTGCGTGTTCAGGATCTCGTCGAGCTGCTGTCCTGTCGCGAGGCCCTGCCGCAGCAGGTAGGTGAGAATGCCGGGGTCGAGCGAACCCGACCGCGTTCCCATCATCAACCCGTCGAGCGGCGTGAACCCCATCGTTGTGTCGATGCTGCGCCCGTCGCGAATCGCCGCGAGTGAGCAGCCGTTCCCGAGATGGCAAGTCACGAGCCGCAAAGCCTCCAACGGGCGGCCGAGCAGCCGCGCGACGCGCGAGGCGCAATACTGGTGATTGATGCCGTGAAAGCCGTAGCGGCGTATACCTTGGGCAAACCATTCGTAAGGACCGGGAAACACTGCTGCCGATAGCGGCAGGTGTCGGTGAAACGCCGTGTCGAACACGGCGACCTGGAGGACCGGTCCCATCCTCTGTTCGACGATCTCGATCCCATCCAGCTCAACGCGATTATGAAGTGGCGCGAACGCCGACAGCCGAGCGATGGTCGCCTTCACGGCCGGCGTTATCGCCACCGGCTGCTCGTACTCGGCGCCCCCGTGGACGACCCGATGGCCAACGACATCGACCCCAGCCGATCCGAGACGTTCGAGCATGCCCTCGAGCGCGGCTCGGCGACCGAGGTCCGCGGCCCGTTCGCGCACGACGCCGCCGGTGCTCCGCACCTCCATCGTCGCGACCCCGTTCTCCCACTCGACCCGCGCTTCCCACGCGGGAGCCTGGGGCTGCTCTGGCGGCACGCCGTCCACCTCGTAGAGCCGGCTCTTCTGGCTGCTGGAACCCGAGTTGAGAACGAGAATCCGCATCGCTCAGTACGGCCACTTCCAGTCTCGGATGTCGGGAAGGTCGTCCCCTTCCTCCACGATGTAGCGACGGTGGCGCTGCAGCGCGTCGCGCACGAAGTCCCGAAAGCGGCGGGCTGCCTGCTCCAGCCGGGGCACCCGATCAACGGCATCGGCCGCCAGGGTGAAGCGGTCCAGCGCGTTCAGCACCGTCATGTCGAAGGGGGTGGTCGTCGTCCCCTCCTCGCGGTAGCCGTGGACGTGGAAGCCCCCATGATTCGCCCGCCGGTATGTGAGCCGATGAATCAGCGTCGGGTAGCCGTGATAGGCGAAGATGACCGGACTCGTCTTGGTGAACAACGCATCGAACTCGCGATCCGACAGGCCGTGCGGGTGGACGCTCCGTGGCTCGAGCGTCATCAGATCGACCACATTGATCACGCGGATCTTCAGGTCGGGAACGTGTTGGCGCAACAGATCCACCGCCGCGAGCGTCTCGAGCGTCGGGACGTCCCCCGCGCACGCCATGACCACATCAGGCTCGCCGCCCCCGCCCCCCTCGGTGCTCGCCCAGTCCCACACCCCTAGCCCGGCCATGCAGTGAGCGATCGCGGCGTCTCTGTCGAGCCACTGCGGGGCGGGTTGCTTTCCCGCCACGATCACGTTGACATAGTTGCGGCTGCGGAGGCAGTGATCGGTGACCGACAGCAGCGTATTGGCGTCGGGGGGCAGGTACACCCGGACGATGTCGGCCTTCTTGTTCGCGACGTGGTCGATGAACCCCGGATCCTGATGGCTGAACCCGTTGTGGTCCTGGCGCCAGACATGCGACGTGAGCAAATAGTTCAGCGAGGCGATGGGCCGGCGCCACGGGACCTCCCGGCTCACCTTCAGCCATTTGGCGTGCTGGTTGAACATCGAATCGACGATATGGACGAAGGCTTCGTAGCAAGAGAAGAAGCCGTGCCGTCCGGTCAGCAGATAGCCTTCGAGCCACCCCTGGCACAGATGTTCGCTTAGGACCTCCATGACCCGCCCGTCAGGCGACAGGTGCTCATCGGTCGGCAGGGTAGGCTCCATGAACGCCTTCGCGGTCGCCTCGTACAGCGCGTCCAGCCGGTTCGAAGCGGTCTCATCCGGTCCGAACACTCGGAAGTTCCGAGACGGCGTGTTGAGCTTCATGACGTCGCGCAGGAAGCCTCCTAACACGCGCGTCGCTTCGGCCACGGCCCTCCCGGGTCGGGGAACCGCTACCGCGTAGTCGCGGAAGTCGGGCAGGACGAGGTCCTTGAGGAGCAGTCCCCCGTTGGCGTGTGGATTCGCGCCCATCCGGCGAGTGCCCTTGGGTGCGAGCGCCGCGAGCTCGCCGATCAGCTTGCCGTCCCAATCGAACAGCTCTTCAGGCCGGTAGCTCCTCATCCAGTCTTCCAGGATCTGGCGGTGGTCGGGCCGCGCAGCCAGGCCTGCCACAGGCACCTGGTGCGAGCGCCACGTGCCCTCAACCGGCCGGCCATCGACGACTTTCGGACCGGTCCAGCCCTTCGGGGTGCGCAGGATGAGTAGCGGCCACGCGGGGCGGTCGCGTGCCCCCTTGGTTCGGGCCTCGGTCTGGATGTCGCGGATGGCCGCCACGACGCCGTCGAGCGTGGCCGCCATGAGCTGGTGCACGACTGTCGGATCGTGTCCTGCGACGACGTATGGTCGGTATCCGTATCCGGTGAACAGTTGAGTGAGCTCCGCGTCGCTCAACCGACCGAGGATGGTGGGGTTCGCGATCTTGTAGCCGTTCAAATGGAGGATCGGGAGCACGGCGCCATCACGCGCGGGATTGAGAAACTTGTTGGAGTGCCAGGACGCGGCCAGGGCGCCGGTTTCCGCCTCGCCGTCGCCCACCACACAGCACACCCACAGGTCTGGATTGTCGAACGCGGCGCCAAAGGCGTGCGCGAGCGAGTAGCCCAACTCACCTCCCTCATGGATCGACCCTGGCGTCTCCGGCGCGACGTGACTGGGAACGCCTCCGGGGAAGGAAAACTGCTTGAACAGCCGCCTCATGCCATCCGCGGTTTGCGCGACCTGCGGATACCGCTCGCTGTACGTTCCTTCGAGATAGGTGTTGGCGAGAAGGCCCGGACCGCCGTGCCCGGGGCCCGTTATGTACATGACGTTGAGATCGTCCTGCGTAATCAGCCGATGGAGGTGCACGAACCTCAGGATCAGGCCCGGCGTGGTCCCCCAGAGGCCGAGCAGACGCGGCTTGATGTGGCCCAGCGTGAGCCGCTCTCGGAGCAGCGGGTTGGCCCGGAGGTAGATCTGGCCCACGGACAAGTAATTCGCCGCCCGCCAGTAGGCGTCGAGCCGGCGCACTTCCTCCGCGGACAGCGGTCCCGCAGCCGCCGTGCTGATATCGGTAAGACCTCGCGTGGTGATCTTCATCGTGGCTGTCTCCCTCCTCGCCTGTCACCCAGCATCGCCTCGCCTACCGGCTCATGCACGTGACCACCACGACTCCAGGCAGACGAGCGCAGCGGTATCCATAGGGTCGCTGTCTAGGCTAGCCGTGGCGCGATAGCGTGAGTCTGAAGATGTCCTGAAGGCCTCTTCAACTCTACATGAGCTTCACCAAGCGTTTCCTAACCTCCGCCTCACTCTGCCGTCATGCCGGTTGCGCCATGCTTCTGGTGACAAGCGAGGAGGAGCCATGGCAAACGACGCGGTCGCGACCACGCGGCGGATTCGGGACGTGTCGCTGTTCGTGAAGGTCATGGGCAGCGGCTATCCGCTGCTGCTCATGCACGGGGGTCCGGGACTGGATCACACGACGCTCTCGTCCCTCGAGCCGTTGGCAGCAGCATTCACGCTGATCTTCTACGACCACCGCTGCAACGGCCGCTCCGGCGGTGCGGTCCAGTCGATGACGTGGCAGAACCTCACAGCGGATGCCGAGGCGTTGCGTCGGCAACTCGGCTTCGACCAGTGGGCCGTGCTCGGCCATTCCTTCGGCGGCAATGTGGCGCTGGAGTACGCGCTCAGGTACCCGGAGCGCCTGTCGCACCTGCTGCTACTCGATACCTGTGCGGACGCCTGGTGGGCCCAGCACAACGCGGCAGAGATCCTCGCCAAACGTGGCTACCGTGACGCCACGGTCCGGGCTGCACGCCGGTTCTACAACGGCCAGCTGCGACCGGGCGAGGTCAGCCGGATCGTGTTCAGGTTCATCGGCGCCTACTTCCATCACTTCGGCCTAGCGACATTGCCCCACGTCGCCCGCAGCGCACTCCGCATGAAGATGCGCCCGGAGGCCCACGTGTTTGCCTTCCAGCAGCTGCTCACGGGCTGGACCGTCATGGATCGCCTGCACAAAATCCAAGCGCCCGCTCTAGTCCTGGCGGGACGGGACGACTTTCTGTTCCCGCCCGAACACCAGGCCATCCTTGCCGACAGGTTGCCGCGCGCCCAGCTCGAGATCATCGAGCGTGCCGGCCACAATGCGCATGACGAGCGGGCGCCTGAAGTGATCGACATCGTACAACGCTTCATGGCGACGGCGCCTCGAGAGGCGCGCGCCGGCCAGTTCGTGGAGGCGGTATGACGACGCTCAGGAAATCCCTGCTCGCCTGCGGGATCTTCGCGTCGCTGCTGTACGCCGCGATGCTCGTCTTCATCCCGCTGCAGTGGGAGGGCTACAGCTCCGCGTCGCAAACAAACAGCGAGCTGTCTGCCATCGGCGCGCCGACCCGGCCGCTGTGGTTCGGGTTCGGAATCGTCTACACGCTGCTCATGATCGCCTTCGGGTGGGGTGTCTGGATGTCGGCAGGGGACAGGCGCGCGCTGCGCATCGCGGGAAGTGTGCTCATCGCTTCGGGCATTTTGGGCCTCGGCTGGCCGCCGATGCACCTGCGTGGCACCGAGTTCACGCTCACCGATACGCTGCACATCGTGTGGACGGGCGTCACACTGGTCGGCATGCTGCTCGTGATCAGTTTCGGGGCGACGGCGTTCGGGAAGCGGTTCCGCGTGTACTCGATTGCGACGATGATGATCTGGGCCTTGTTCGGCACGTTGACCTGGTTGGCCGGCCCCAGAATCGCGGCCAACCTTCCCACGCCGTGGTTAGGCATTTGGGAGCGCATCAACGCCGTCGCGTACCTGCTCTGGGGAGCGGTGTTCGCCGTCGCTCTGCTCCGGCGTCGGTTCCACGCGAGTTCTCCCTCTCCAGAATGGAGAGGGAGACAGGGGGTGAACGGCTTCGTCGCTCCCGGCTTTGAAGAGGTGAAGGCCGCGTTCGAGCGCAATTTCGCTGAACGCGGCGAGATCGGCGCCGCCGTCGCGGCGTACTGGCGCGCTCACAAGGTCGTCGATCTCTGGGGTGGCCGCCGCACGCCGGAGGGCGATGACCCCTGGGGCGTGGACACGATGGTGGCCGTGATGTCCACCACCAAAGGGCTCGCGGCCATGACGCTGGCCGTGGCGAACGCGCGCGGCTGGCTCGACTACGACGCACCCGTCGCGCGTTACTGGCCCGAGTTCGCGCAGAAGGGCAAAGGCTCGATCACCGTGCGCCAGCTCCTCGGCCACGAAGCGGGACTCGTACTGCTCGACGAGCAGCTCACGATCGCGAAGCTGCGTGACCTGGACTACATGGCGGGGCTGCTCGCGCGCCAGCAGCCGGCGTGGGCCCCGGGCACACGGCACGGCTACCACACGATGACGCTTGGGCTGTACATGCAGGAGCTCATCCGGCGCGTGGACCCGCAGCATCGCTCGCTCGGCCGGTTCTTCCACGACGAAATCGCGGTGCCGCTGAACCTCGAGTTCTATGTCGGTCTCCCACCCGAGATCCCCGGCACGCGCCTGGCACGAGTCAAGCCGCTCTCCCGGTGGCGGGGCCTCCTGGCGCTGCGCTACACGCCATTCGCGACGACCCTGAAGATGATCCAGCCCGGCTCCCTGCTTCGCAGGTCGTTCATGGGGCTCGGAGTCGACCCCAACGACCGCGGCTACCTCGAGGTGGAGGTCCCCGCGGGTAACGGCGTCGGTACGGCCCGCGCGATCGCACTCGCCTATTCGGCCTTCGCCGAGGGCGGAACCGAGCTCGGCATCACGCCTGCGACGTTCGCGCAGGTCACCGCGCCGCCGCCGATCACCGGTCGCAGCGACGTGGTGCTGGGCGTGCCGAGCTACTTCTCGCTCGGCTTCCTGCGCCCCGGGCCGGAAGTGTCCTTCGGCTCGAGCCCCCGGGCGTTCGGGGGTCCCGGAGCGGGCGGCTCGTTCGGGTTCGCGGATCCCGACGCGCGCCTCGGCTACGCCTATGTCATGAACAAGCTCGACTTCTACCTCGTCGACGATCCGCGCGAGAAGGCCTTACGGGACGCGGTGTATCGTGCGATCGCGCGGCTCACGCCGCGGGCACGTGCGGTTGAATCGGGTGCGCTTAGTGCGGTAGCAGCGGGCTGACCGTCACGCCCAGATAGTACGGCCACACCACGATCGCAAGGACGCCCTTCCAGAAATGAAGGTGCAGAAAACCGAGCGTGAACAGCCATCCAGCAAACCACAGGATCCCGACGAAACTGTGCTGCTCGATTCGGATCTTCTCCATCTTTTCCATTCCTTTGTTAAGCCGCGAGACTGAACGGTGGATAGCGATCCGTCGTGAGCAGGAACGCATACGCCCCGACGCGCAGCCACCAGCGCAACACCCCCACGACGAAGTCGAACAGGGCGCGTGGATAGCGGCCCGTGAACAGGATCGCGAACCAGGCGATGATCACGCAGACGGTGGCCGCGATGGAAAGGAAGCACAGGACGACATAGTGAGGGATGGCCAGGAGCCACTTGACCAGCGGCAGCCAGCGATTCAATTCGCGCGCCGCGTCGGGATACGCCACGTTCAAGTGGACTGCCTGCTCGGCATCCGTCGCGGGGTACTCGTCGCGCAGCAGCGCGAGATAGGCGCAAACGCGGGTGCTGAACCTGGTGAGCGCCAGATTCCAGTCGAACCACCAGCGCGGGTACTTCTGGCGAAACAGCAACATGAGCAGTGTCGCCAGAAACACGACGCCGCTGGACCCAACGATGTAATTCGCCGAGTCGGTGCGGATGTTGGCGCGCGTGAGCAGGCCCAGGACCAGCGCGATCGGGATGACCGTCAGTGGCCGGAACAATGTCGTCAGGCGGTTCAGCTCGCGGTCCGGGTAGTCGATCTCGAGAGTCGCTGGGTGCGCCGCTGGGACGGTGCTCATACGACTCCCGCCGCGCGGGCTGCGACGGCCTTGAACACTCGCCCGGTCGGTGTGTCCGGCAGGTCGCCCGCGCGCTCCGGCAGTGGAATGTCCAGCTGGTACACGCCGAGCTCCAGGCAGCCGACATGGGAGCCCAGGTCACGAAAGATCCGCAGCATCGCGTCGTTGTCTTCTTCCACGTAGGCGCGGTAGGTTCGGATGCCCTGCGCCGCCGCGGCCCGGCTCAGCACGCCGAGCAGCAACGTCCCGATCCCGCGCCCCTGGTAGTCGTCGAGCACCGTGACGGCGACCTCGGCGGTATGTGGCGCGGTCGGCAACCGGATGCAGCGTGCCACACCCACGGCCGGCTCACCGGGAAGCACCGGATCCAACGCGATCCATGCTAGGTGGTTCACCTGATCCACCTCGGTGAGGTAGCGCAATTGCGCGTCGGACAGCTCCGACACGGCGGCGTGAAAGCGATGATAGCGCGACGTGGGGGACAGCCGGTGCAAGCCCACTTGCAGTCGCGCCCGATCGTCGGGCTGGATCGGACGCACCCGCACTCGCGTGCCGTCGCGGAGCGGGAACTCTCGGGCTCCCGAACTCACGGCGACCGCTGTCGTGGTGGCGATCACGTCGCCGCTCCCGCCGTGTGGACCGCGTCGACCTGTTGTGCGAACGCGCGGGCGAATGCCCGCAGCTCGTTCCAATCGGTGTATTCGAAGTCGCGGGTAGTGTCAGTATCGCCGCCGGCCTTCGCCACGATCCGCCGTATGATCCACTTCTTCAGCCAGCCGTATTTTGTGTATAGCAGGGCCCCCGCGACCGTCGTGCTCTGAGTGGGGCTCCAGCCCGAGTCCGCGAGAAACCGAGCCATGATTTCGCGCACCTCACGCTGGGCCTCGGCGCGCTGCTCCAGAATCCCGAGACACACCGACACGAAGGCTCCCCGCCGCCGATTGAGCTGCTCGGCGTGGTCGCGCACCCACCGCCTGACCGCCCGCTGATACCCTCCCAGGTGAATCGAGGCTGCGACGATGACTCCATCGTAGTCCTCGGGCCGGATGTCCGAAGCGACATCCTTCGCGTCGAAGGTGTCCACGCGGGAGCCTTCTCCCGTCAACACTCCCGCCATCGCGGTCGCGATCTTCCTCGTATGCCCGTCGGTGGTGCCGTACAGGATGAGCACCCGAGCCATGGAAGCCTCCTCTCGAGGGTTGAACGTGCTTCCCGGATCGTGAGGGGACTGTGAAGCCTGCTCGAAGGGGTCCATGCCCTCCTCGGACACCCTACCGGGGGACTAGCTCCCGCGCGTTGGCTGAGCGCGGCCGGCTTACCATTGTCAATACCGCACTCACGACGCCCGCGACTACCAGACTGACGTCCTCGCGCACGCCGAGCTGCGTCGCTGCTGACGCGCCGAGGGCCGACCATGCGAGCTGGATCGCGAGGATCCACCGTGGCAGGGCGCGGTGCGCTGCGCGTCGTTGTCTGGGGCGCCTTGGCCATGGCGCTCACGGCGTTGGTCGGACGTGCGTTCGGAACCGTTGCCTGAGCAGCCGGGCCACTCCGATTAGCCTCGCGTCATGATCCGCTCCGCCGCTCGGCCTCGCGTCGCAGCGCCGGGACCATCAGCAAACGAATGAGCACGATTCCAAATCTCGCCCAACGCCAGTAGCGCCGGAACTTCTTGCGCGCTTCCTCGTCCGTCGCGAGAGCGCGGGTTTCAGTCCGAAAGCGGGTGAGCGCCGGTCCGAGCGGCTCGACTTCAAGGGTCCAGACAATCTTGACCAGGTCCGCCTCGGAGAAATCCAGGAATCGGTCCGGCGCGAGCGATGAAAAGCGGACGTCTCCCTTCCACGGTTGGCAGACCGACCCGACGACAAGCTCACGCCCCGGGCGCTGAGC
>CBFHAJ010000058.1:0-20192 GCA_965653495.1 uncultured bacterium
CCGGGCCAGGCCTGATCGCGGTTGCGCACCAGCTCGGCCCAGGTGGCGGCGTTCAGAAACAGGGCGCGATCACGCTCGGCGGCGCTGCCCTGGGCGGGACGCAGCGACGCCAAGTTCGCCAGCGGCGGCCCGTGCAGCAGTAGCTCGACAGCCCGGGTTCGGGCGCGCGGGGTGAGCTGCTCCCAGGCGATCGCGGCGACGGTGCGATGGCCGGCGGCGTCCCACCGGGCCAGCGCCGGCAGCACAAACACCGCGGCCGTGACGAGGGCGCAGGACGCTCGGTGCAGTTACGCCACCGCGGCCGCGATCACCGGCCCTGCAGGCACGAGCTGCTTTCGGACTGGATCAATCTTGAGGTTCAAGCCTTCGAGCGAGTGGGCGCCGAGCAGGCACAGGTCGTCTGGTTCGGCGAACACGACCAGGTCGGGGGCCTCCGTGCCGGCGGCGCGCAGCAGGGCGTACCCGATGTCGCGTTCCAGCGGGCGCCCGTCTGCCACGATGAAGCCCTGTTGCCGCTGACGGGTGATACCGAGCTCCTCGAGGACGTGCCGGGGGATCCAGGTGTACTCACTGCCGGTGTCTACCGGCGTCTCGGGCAACGCGCGCCAGGGTCCCTGGCGCTCCCAATTCCGGACCTCGATGGTCGTGCGCAGCAGTCCCATAGTATCCACGATAGCAGCTCCGGCGCGCCATTACGGTACCATGTCTATGCGGACGACATCAAATCTATGAGGTCGAGACAATGAACGGTCAAACGGCCCGCACTGCGACGCACCTCCTCGTGCTCGTGGCGCTCATGGCTTCGTGCAAGCCAACACTTCCGCCTGTCACTCGAGCGGCTCCTCCGCCGGACCCGTCCTGGGCGGTCGACTCGTTCGTCGGAGTCGTCACGTGCGACAGCCTGGTCGGTCACGTGTGGGCGCGGCAGCTGCCGCCCGCCGGGCGCGACACCGTGCTGCTGCATGCGTGGGGGATTTGAGCTGCTGCGTTGACGCAACAATGTAAGGGCCCGCGTTACCCTTTTATGGCGCGCACTCTACAGGGAGGCGATGCGCGCGCAGGATCCGGGTCGCCCGCGATTTGCGGTTCCTCTCGCCGGTCCCGATCCGGAGGCGGTCGTATGCGCTCTCGAGTACCGATGCTGGTTCGCGCTCTCCTCACCGGACTCTGGACTTTGGCCGTTCCGGCTGGAGCCGTCGCTCAACAGTCCGGCGCACCGCCGTCGAAATCGGCCGACTATTCCAGCCAGCCCTTCGTGTTCGAGTGGGTTCGGGAAGTGCTGCGCTGCGACGATGACGGTCGCGGGGTGTTCACCGTCGCGGCACGCGTCCGCGTGCTGAGCGAGGGCGGCGTCCAGGCATTGGGGCAATTGACGCTCCCCTATAGCGCCGCGACTCAGCGCCTCGACATCGATACCGTCCGCGTCCGCAAGGCAGGTGGGGGCGTCGTACTCACGCCCACCAGCACAGTCCAGGACGTGACGGCGCCGATCGCCCAGGAGGCCCCGATGTATTCGGACCTGCGGGCGAAGGTCGTCACGGTCCAGGCCCTCCGGCCCGGCGATACGCTCGAATATCATGTCACCTGGACTACGCACACGCCGCTGGCCCCGGGGCAATTCTGGTGGTCCCGCACGTTCAGCCACATGGCTATCGTGCTCGACCAGACGTTCACGCTCTCGGTCCCGCGGGCCCGCGCACTGCACGTCGAGACGCGCGGGCTCGCGGCCCCCAAGACATCGGACGCGGGTGATCGACGCACCTACGAGTGGCACTTCGCGAACCTGCAGGTCGACACCACGCAGCAACACCGGGGGCGGCCGGGCCGGCTCCCGCCGGAGCCGTACGCGGTGGAAATCTCGAGCTTCGCGAACTGGCAGGAGGTGGGGCAGTGGTACGCCAGGCTGGAACGCGAGCGCGAGACGGTAACGCCCGAGCTGCGGGCGAAGGCGGAGAGCCTCGTTGCCGGGCGCAAGACGCTGCACGACTCGGTGGCCGCACTGTACGACTACGTCACGAACCAGTTCCGATACGTGAGTCTCTCCTTCGGACTCGGGCGCTACCAGCCGCACGCTGCCGCCGAGGTGCTCACGAATCAGTATGGAGACTGCAAAGACAAGCACACGCTGCTCGCCGCGCTGCTGCGTGCGATCGGGGTGCCGTCGGCGCCCGTGCTGATCTCCACCGGGCGCGACCTGGATCCCGAGATGCCCTCGCCGCATCAGTTCGATCACCTCATCACCTACGTTCCCACCCGCACCGATACGCTCTGGCTCGATGCCACGCCTGCGGGCGCCCCGTTTGGATTCCTGTGGGACGCGCTGCGTGGCAAGGGCGTGCTCGTGATGCCCCTGGACGGCGCCCCCAGCCTCGCCCGGACGCCGGCCACGACGCCCGTCGCCCGGTTCCAGCACGTTGTCGTCCAGGGCACGCTCGACGATCTCGGCAAACTCTCCGCCACGGTGCGCTACACGCTGCGCGGCGATGCCGAGGTCGCGATGCGCGAAGTGTTCCGCCAGATCCCGGCGGAGCGCTGGCCCGCTCTCGTCCAGTCCGTCGCCGAGCAGGACGGGCTGACGGGCACCGCCTCGGCACCCAGCATCGGCGATCCGGTGGCCACGGCGACGCCGTTCGAGTTGAGCCTGCATCTCGAGGGAGCCGCCTTGAGCTGGAAGGATCATCGCGCCCAGTATGCGATCCCCCTCCCCAAGCTCGACGTGCCGGCCGTCGAGGAGGATACGAGCACGGCGCGGGACACGACCGACATCGACTTCCCCGCGGAGTCGGCCGAGCTGCGGCTCGATCTGCCGGCTGCGATCACCGCAAGCCTGCCTGTGCCCGTCACCCTGACGCGCGATTACGCGACGTACCATTCCAGCTACGAGCTGGCCGGCCGGTCGGTGATCGCGCACCGCTCGCTCGAGTGGCGGGAGCAGGCGCTCCCGCCCGAGCGCGTCGCCGACCTGCGCGCCTTCATCCGCAGCGTGCGGGCCGACGAGGGGCAGGAAGCGGAGCTCACGCGCGCGGGCGACGCGGCGGTGCCGGCGAGCGCGAACGTCGCGGAGCTGCACCAGGCGGGCTCCGATGCCTTGGCTGCCGGGGACGCCCGCACGGCGGTGAAGTTCTTCCGGCAGGTGGTCAAGCTCGAGCCGCGCCACGAGTGGGCCTGGAACAACCTGGGCAGGGCCTACCTGAATCTCGGGCGCCTCGACTCCGCCGTGACCTGCTTCAAGCGACAGATCGCCATCAATCCGTACGATCAATGGTCCTACAACAACCTCGGCCTGGCCCTATGGCGGAAGCACGACTACGAAGGCGCGGCGGCGGCCTTCAAGCAGCAGATCGACGTCACCCCGTTGGCCGACGACGCGCACTCGAACCTCGGCCGCCTGGACGTCGTGCTGCATCGCGATTCCGAAGCCGTGAGCGAGCTCGAGAAAGCGGTTTCGATCCATCCGCGGGACGCCTTCCTGCGCGTCGATCTCGGGAAGGCCTACCTCACGATTCATCAGTCGGACCAGGCGACGGCGGCATTCGATCGCGCCGTCGAGCTGGCGCCCGTTCCCGTCGTGCAGAACAACATCGCCTACGCCATGGCCGAGGTCGGCACGAGGCTCGATCAGGCCGAGCGCTACGCCCGCTCCGCCATCGACGCGACGGCGAGCCAGTTGCGTGACCCGACGATCGACTCGCTCGGCATGCGACAGGGGGGCGCCGTCTCGAGCCTGGGCGCGTTCTGGGATACCCTGGGCTGGATCTACTTCAAGCAGGGCGACCTGGTGCGCGCGCAGCGGTATATCCACGCCGCGTGGCTCCTGGCGCAACACGGCGACATCGGAGATCACCTGGCGCAGATCTACGAGCGCCTCGGCCGCAAGCAGGAGGCGATCCACACGTATGCGCTCGCGCTCAACGCGACCAGTCCCGAGCCCGACACGCGGGGACGACTCGTGGCCCTCGCGGGTGGGGCGGCGGCAGCGGATCGGCTGGTCGAGGCGGCCCGCCCCGAGCTCGTGACGCTCCGGACGGTGCGCCTGGGCGCGACGCTGCACGAGGACGTCTCGAGCGAGGTGCGCGTGCTCCTCGCCCCGGGGCCCAAAGTCGAGGACGTGCGGTTCGACGGCGGGTCGGTCGCCGTCCGGGGCCTCGCCGACGTGATTCGTAAAGCCACGTTCCCGGTCGAGTTCCCGGACTCGAGCGCCATCAAGCTCCCGCGCAAAGCGCTCCTCACCTGTTCGGCCGCGACCGGCGCGTGCTCCCTCGTGCTGATTGAGCCGGACCGATCCTTTACCTTCTCGGCGCAAATCAGGCGCGAATAAGCGTGCGTAGTGCGTGGTGAGTGGTTGCCGCGGCTGCATGGCGCACTCCGGGGAGGCTAGCTAGGCTTCGGTAGCACCCACTCACCACACACCACGCCTTTCGATTCCCATGCCGAGCTCCGTCACCCTCACCGTTTACGGCGGCGCCCCCGGTGAAATCGGCGGCAACCGCATCCTGCTGGAGTGGGCCGAGCGCCGCTGGCTGCTCGATTTCGGCATGCGGTTCGGCGCCGTGGGGCGCTTCTTCGAAGAATTCGTGCAGCCGCGCGGCGCGACGCTCGGCCTGCGCGACTATCTCCGGATGGGGCTCATCCCGCCGCTCGAGGGGCTGTACCGCGCCGATCTCGCCGCCCACGATCCCGACACCTGGGGCCGCTACCGCTCGCACCCGCACTATCGCAAGATCGACCGTGTAGACGGCGTGCTGCTCTCCCACGGGCACGTGGACCACGTGGGCTCGCTGGGATTCCTGCGGGAGGACATCCCGGTCTACACCGGGCTCACGACCGCCATCATCGGGAAGTGTCTCCAGGACCCGAAGCCCACGGGGCTGGACGGCGAATTCAATTACCTCGTGCCGCGCGTCGCGAAGGACGGCGGGGGCGTGCTCGAGGCCGCCCGCGGCGCGCCGCGCGCGCAACGCCAGCATTACATCGCCACGGACGGCACCGACGTGACCGATCCCGCCACGGCGATGCGGAGCCTCGAGGCGTTCTGGGGCTCGGTCCCGGGCGAACGCACGTCGATCCGCTGCGCGCCACTCGAGCTGCTCGATCAGGCGAAGCTCGCGCGCCTCGGCGTCCAGTTCTGGCGGGTGGATCACTCGATCCCCGGGTCGGCGGCGTTCGGGATCGAGACACCGATCGGGTGGGTGATCTACAGCGGCGATCTCCGGATGCACGGCCATTCTCGCAAGCGCACCGAGAAGTTCATTGCGGAGGCGCGGGCGTTGAAGCCGGTGGTGCTGATTGTGGAAGGGACGAGAGTCGGGACTCGGGACTCGGGGCTCGGGACTCGGGAGAAAGATCCGACAACGGAGCCTCAAGTACACGAAGCCGCCGATCGCGTGGTGCAGGCCGAGCGCGGCCTGGTGATCGCCGACTTCACCGCGCGCAACATCGAGCGGCTGCGGACGTTTCGCGACATCGCGCAGGCGCGCGGCCGGCGCCTGGTGGTGACGACCAAGGACGCCTACATGCTGGAGCAGCTGAATCTCGTCGATCCGAACATTCCGCATCCCGGGGACGAGGGGCTGGCCATTCTCGACGAGCCGCAGGGCACGGTGCAGAGCTGGGAGAAGGAGGTGCGGCAGCGCTTCGCGGCGAATTTCGTGGGCGCGCCCACCATCCGGCGTGAGCCAGGCGCGTACATCCTGTGCTTGTCGTACTGGGACATCACCAACCTGATCGACTTAGAGTCCTCACCCCCTGTCCCCCTGTCCCCCTCTCCCTTCGGGAGAGGGGGCACGGCGGGACGTACATCTATTCCAGCTCCGAGGCCCACAGCGAGGAGCAGGAGATCGATGTCAAGCGGCTCAGCAACTGGCTCGACCACTTCGGGATGAAAAAGGTGGGCGGGTTGCCGGGCGCGGCGCAGGGGCCGTATCACGCGTCGGGGCATATCGACGGGCCGGCCCTGGAGGGGTTGATCGAGGAGATCGGGGCCGCGCGCATCGTGCCGGTGCATACGGAGCATCCGGAGTGGTTCGAGGAGCGATGGGGGAAGCGGGTGGTGAGGGTGGCGGAGGGGGTGGGGACGACGCTGTAAGCCTCCTTGACACTCACGTCCCACTCGCTACATTGGTAACCACATGGTTACCACTTCCGCGCTCGACGCCGTCTACTCCGCCCTCGGCGACCGCACCCGACGCGCCATTCTCACCCGGCTGGCCGACCGCGAGTACACCGTGGGCGAGCTGGCCGCGCCGTTCGCCGTGTCGCGCCCCGCCATCTCGAAGCACCTGCGGGTGCTCGAGCGTGCGGGGCTGGTGCGCCGCACCCGCCAGGGCCGGCGGTCACGCTGCCGGCTCGAGCCCAAGCCGCTCGCGGCCGCGGCGGGGTGGCTCGAGCACTATCGCCGCTTCTGGGAAGGCCGGCTCGCGCGGTTGGACACATTCCTCCAAGACCTGAAACGCAAGGAGCACACGCATGGCCACGACAACTAGCGCCGCGCCCAAGCTCGCCGAGCTCACAGTGTCGCGCACCATCGACGCCGCGCCCGCCGACGTGTTCGCCGCCTGGGTCGATCCCGCGAAGGTGAGCGCGTGGTTCGGCGCCGCCCGCGTGATCATGAATCCGGTGGTCGACGGCCTCTATTACTTCAACGTCACGTACGAGGGCCGGACCTATCCGCACTACGGGCGGTTTCTCCGCATCGAGCGTCCCCGCGTCGTCGAGCAGACCTGGATGTCCGAGGGCACGCACGGCCTCGAGTCGATCGTGACCTTCAGCATCGAGCCGCGGGGGAAGGGCTGTGAGGTCACGATCCGCCATGCGGGACTCCCCGACGAGAAAGAGCGCCGCAACCACGCGGAGGGCTGGACCAGCCTGCTCGAGGCGATCGAGAAGCAGGTTAAGGCGGGGAAGTGAGAGTCGACACTCCTCGTATTCCCACGCTCAAGCGTGGGCCCGGGCAGGCACAACGCTAAAGCGTGTGACTGTGCTTCAGCACAGTGTTGCGCTGGGCACACGCTTCAGCGTGAAATCATTCACCGAGGGTGATGCATGTGGCTGCTCTCGAGTATTCCCACGCTCAAGCGTGGGCCCGGGCAAGCACAACGCTAAAGCGTGCGCGTGTGCTTCAGCACAGTGTTGGGCCGGGCACACGCTTCAGCGTGTGAAATCATTGAGATGAAGCGTGTGAATTCATTCAGAGGAGAAGAACATGCCTGATCACAAGGTCGGCACCCGCAAAGACTGGCTCGCCGCCCGGGTAGAGCTGCTCAAGGCCGAGAAGGAGCACACCCGGCAGGGCGACAAGCTGGCGCAGCGGCGGCAGGAGCTGCCGTGGGTGCGGCTCGACAAGCCCTACCGCTTCGAGACCGACGACGGCCCCGCGACCCTCGCCGATCTGTTCCGCGGTCGCTCGCAACTGCTCGTCTACCACTTCATGTTCGGGCCCGATTACACGGCGGGGTGCCCGGCCTGCTCCTCGATCGCGGACGGGTTCAATGGGTTCGTGGTGCATCTCGCGAACCACGACGTGATGCTGTGGGCGGTGTCGCGGGCGCCGCTCCCCAAGCTGCAGGCGTACAAGCGGCGCATGGGGTGGACGTTCCCGTGGGCATCGGCGTTCGGCGGCGACTTCAACCCCGACATGAGCGTCTTTTTCACCGCAGAGCAACAGCAGCAGGGGATGGAGTACAACTACCAGCGTGAGAAGGCGTGGGACTCGGCGACGAGCGCGGCGGGCGTCGCCCCGGTCGCCGCGATGGCCGGTACCGACCCGGCCACGTTCGTGCGCGAGCGGCCCGGGATGAGTGCGTTCGCGCTCCAGGACGGTGTCGTATACCACACCTACTCGGCCTATGCGCGCGGACTGGACGGTCTGTGGGGGCTGTACCAGTGGCTCGATCGCGCCCCGCTGGGACGCAACGAGAAAGACTTCTGGTTCCGGCGGCGAGACGAATACTAGTCGGGAGAGGTGCTACTGTCCGATCAGCTTGACTACGCCGAACACGAGTCCCGCGGTCGTGGCGGCCTGGGCGACCCAGAATCCGAACATGCGCTTGGTCAGCCGTGTTTCCATCTGGGCCAGCCGCTGCTCGAGCGTCGCCCGGAGCTCCACCACGCGCTGCTCGAGTTTGGCGTCGAACCGCGCGAAGTTGAGCTCATTCAGTTCCTTCAGGTCGGACCGATAGGTCGCGTCCACCATATTGAACCATTCTACGAGCTCGTTGGCGACGTCGTCGCCAGCTTGTCGTAGAACTTGCGGGACAGCTTCGCGGTCACCGGCACAATCGCTCCTAGAACGTACCGGCCGCACAGTAAGGCTATGCTCGGCGCCTGCCGAGATCAAGAAAACGCGGGCGTGGCGGTTGCCGCCGATGCATAGCGGACTCCACGGAGGTCAGCTTAGCTTCGGTAGCAACCGCGTACCGCTTACCGCGCACCAAGAGACCCCATGCGCCCCCGACACCTGATCCTCGTCCTCGCCGCCGCACTGCCCATCCGCCTCGCCGCCCAGCGCGCCGACACGCTCCTCTCGGCGCTACGACTGCCGGCGCGCGCGGGATTCGCGCCGCTCGTGCCGCCGGCGCCCGGTCACCCGGTGCTGCTCAAGCCGGACCGCGTGTTCGACGCGACGAGCGAAGCGGCGCACGCTGGCTGGGTGGTACTCGTCGCGGGAGATAGCATCGCCGCCGTGGGCCCCGCCGACCAGGTGCACGCGCCGCGCGACGCCGAGACGATCGCGCTTGCCGGGCTCACCCTGCTGCCAGGACTGATCGACGCGCACTCGCACGTTTTACTGCACCCGTACAACGAGACGCTGTGGATCGACCAGGTGCTGAAGGAGCCGCTGGGGCTGCGCGTGGTCGCAGCCGTGCTGCACGCGCGGAACACGCTGATGCAGGGGTTCACCACATTGCGCGACTTGGGCACCGAGGGCGCGGGGTTCGAGGACGTCTCGCTCAAGCGGGCGATCGAGGAAGGGCTCGTTCCGGGACCGCGGCTCCAGGTGTCGACCCGTGCCATCGTCGCAACGTCGTCCTACGGCCCAGGGCCGCGCGGCTTCCGGCCGGACCTGGAGCTGCCCCAGGGCGGCCAGGCGGTGAGCGGGGTGGCCGAGGTGCTCGCCGCGGTGCGCGAGCAGGCGGGGCGCGGCGCCGACTGGATCAAGGTGTACGCCGACTACGGCCGCGGCCCGCACGGTGAGGCGGAGCCGACATTCACACAAGAGGAGTTGAATGCCCTCGTCGCCGAAGCGCACTCGTCGGGCCGGCCCGTGGCGGCGCACGCGACCACGCCGGAGGGCATGCGGCGCGCGATCGTCGCGGGCGTGAACACCATCGAGCATGGGTTCGGCGGCACGGACTCGGTGTTCCATCTGATGGCCGCGCACGGCGTCGCCTATCTCCCCACGCTCACGGCGGTGGAGGCGTACGCCGAGTACTTCGATCATTACGTGGCCGGCAAGGACGCCCCGAACGCGGAGATGCGCCAGGCGGCGCGCGCGCTGCAGCTCGCCCTGAAGAACGGCGTGACGATCGGCTGCGGCTCGGACGTAGGCGTGTTCACCCATGGCACCAACTTCCGCGAGATCGAATGGCTGGTGCGCGACGGGATGCGGCCGGCGCAGGCGCTGCTGGCGGCGACCGCGGTGGACGCGAAGATCCTTGGGATGGACCAGGCGATCGGCCGGATCGCGCCGGGTCTCAAGGCGGACCTGGTGGCAGTCGCCGGCGATCCGACGAAGGACGTCGCTGCGGTCGAGCGGGTGGCGTTTGTGATGAAGAACGGAGTGATCTACAGGTCGGGAGAGGTCGGTAGAGGGCGGTAGAAGTCGGGAGAGATCGTAGGGCGCTACTCATTCCGGAGCGCAATCATCGGATCGGTCTGCACGGCGCGTAACGCCGGCAGGAATGATGCAAGAGAGACGACCGCGAACAAGACAGCCGTTGCGGCCAAGAGAATTGCGGGATCGTAGGCACTGACCTGGAACAGCATGGTGCGCATGAACCGCACCAGCAATGAGGCCCCGACAATTCCCGCGACGGCCCCCGTGGTCGCCCACCGCAACCCCTGGCCAAGGAAGAACCGCAAGATCTGGCCGCGTTGCGCGCCCAGGGCCATGCGGACGCCGATATCGTGGCGCCTCACGGCCACGGTGTAGGCGAGCACGCCGTAGACTCCGACCGCCGCAAGTATCAGCGCCGTACACGCGAACAGCGAGAGGGCAAGCGCGGGGAATCGCGTCTGAGCAACAGCTGCCCCGACGACCTGCTCCAACGTCGCAACCTTGTAGATGGGAAGATCCCGGTCGAGCTGCGCGAGCTGCCCGCGAATGGCGCTGACCAGCTGCTCCACAGGGGTGCGGCTGCGGGCGACCAGTGTCATGGACCGGAGATCGGCCCAGAGTCCGAATGGCTGGTCGGTGTGGAGAAAGTACAGCTCCGGTTGGGTCGCGACGTTGGGACCGTGGTTCTTGACGTCGGCGACCACGCCGATGACCGCCAGCCAGGGAGCGTCCTGCCGCAGCCGGAGGCGTTTGCCGATCGGGTCTACCCCCGGCCACATTTTGCGCGCGAGACTCTGATTGATGATCACCGAAGCGGGAGGAAGGTTCACGTCCTGGTCGTTGAAAGAACGACCGGCGACCAACGCAATGCTCAGTGCCCGGAAGTAGTCCGGGCTGATGATCCGCGTATCTGCGACATTGACGTCGCTCTGCGGGCCCCCCCCACCCGGCGCTGCGCCCTCCACCTCGAATGAAGCAGTCGCCGTGACGTCGCTCAGCGGCAACTGACTCACGATGGCGGCTGCCTGCACGCCAGGTAAACGGCGCACGCGGTCCATCAGGTCCCGATACAACCGCGCGGTGCGATCGAGCGGGTAGCGCCCCTCGGGCAGCGAGAGTCGCATGGTGATCACATGTGCGGGCGCGAATCCGAGATCGACGCCGAGCAACTTTACCAGACTGCGGATCATGAGTCCGGCACCGCTGAGCAGGACGAGGGAAAGGGCGATCTCGCAGATGACGAGCAGGCTGCGCGAGCGCGCGCGCTGGTGGCTGCTCCCCGTCGCCTCTCGGCCGCTGCTTTTCAACTCTTCACTGATGTTGGCGCGCGCGGCTTTGCGGGCGGAGATGAGGCCGAACGCCAGGCCAGTCGCCACGGTGACGGCCGTGGCAAATGCGAGCACGCGCATGTCGACGTGCGCGCCACCGAATTCCCCCAGCCTGAGATAGTCGCTTTGGGAGAGCAGTTGCACACTCGCGAGCGTTCCCAGGACTCCGAGCGTCCCGCCCGCCAGGAACAGCAGCAGGTTCTCGATCAGCATTTGCGACAGTACGCGCGACCGCGCCGCTCCCAGCGCCATGCGGGTCGCCATTTCCCGGCGGCGGTCCTCACCGCGCGCCAGCAGCAGGCCGGCGACGTTGGTGCAGGCGATGAGCAGCATGAAGCTCACGCCGGCCATCAGTACGAGGGCCGTCGGGCGGAGATCCCCCACCATCTGTTGACGCAGCGGAATCACGGCGACGTCGATTCCCGC
This sequence comes from uncultured bacterium, assembly GCA_965653495.1. Lineage (GTDB taxonomy): Bacteria > Gemmatimonadota > Gemmatimonadetes > Gemmatimonadales > GWC2-71-9 > AG41. Next base: position 11,530 of record CBFHAJ010000058.1, read on the forward strand.
CGCACCGGCGTAGTACGTCGCATACTTGCTTTCGATGCGCTGGAGAATCGTGTGCAACTCGGCGCTGGCCTGGCGGACGGGCGATTCGCGCTTCAGCTCGGCGACGAGGTTGAGATAATGATTCCCCAGATTGGCGCTGGCGGGGGAGATCGAGAGCGGCTGCCACACGTCCACGTCACTGGTGGGGAAATCAAAATCCGGTGGCATCACCCCGACGACGGTGTAGTCTTGACCGTTCAGCACCAGCGATTTCCCGATGATGGCCGGGCTCGATCCGAACCGGCTCTGCCACAGTCGCTGGCTCACGATGGCGACGTGGTTTTGCCCCGGCTGTGCTTCGTCGGCCGTGAACAGACGCCCCGCGATGGGTTGCGAGCCGGCGACCGCGAAGAATTCGGGCGTGACCCAGCTGGCCGCTAACCTCAAGGGCTCGCCGCTGCCGGTGAGGGTCACCGCGCCGAGCGAAAACGCCGCAAAGTGCGCGAAACTGCGGCTGTGATCGTATTCGAGGAATTCGGGCTCCGAGGCGGGGAGTTCCGTCATCCCCCGCGGAGCGAATGTGTTCCAGATTCTGACGATGCGTGACGAGTTGGGGTACGGCAGGGGCCGCAACAGCAGAGAATCGACGATGCTGTAGATCGTACTGGTGGCACCGATGCCGAGGGCGAGCGTGGCGATACACGCGGCGGCGAAACCGGAATGCTTCGCGAGTTGTCGTACCGCGTATCGCACATCTTGCCACACTTCCACGCCAGCCTCCGCGGTGGTGTCCCGTCGATGGAAGGCACGCATCGTGCCACGCGGTGAGCAGGGAGTACGCGTCAGGGCAAGGGGTTAGCTAAAAGTCACGTCGGGGCGTCTAGTCCTGGTGTCCGGGTGTGGGATTCGCCGTCCCAGGACCGCACATCTCCGCAGGTCCGTTACCGAGGACGGCCGGCCGTATTGCGCGCACCGGGGAGGCCCTCCGGGCGCTGCGCACTCGGCGGACTCCAGGTGGGTCCTCACCCCTTTTATCCCCTCTCCTTTGAGGAGAGGGGAGACTATGCGCGACCGTCGTCCCCCCTCTCCCGAAGGGAGAGGGGGACAGGGGGTGAGGACCGGCGCGCGTACCGCCGTTGCGCCGCCAGCTGCCCCGGCGGATACTGCCGTCGGCGATGCCATGAAAGCCATCCTGCAGCAGCTGAGAGGTGGCGACCGGCGCTCCATCGGCGCCAGCGCGCGAGTGGTGCAGCAGGTCCTGGCGCGGCCCGCGCTATTTCGAGTGGTGTTCGGCGGCATGTCGGACGCCGACCCCCTGGTCCGCATGCGGTGTGCCGATGCGGTTGAGAAGATCACCGTCCAGCGTCCCGAGTACGTCGCCCGGTACAAGCGGCGCCTCATCGCGCTGGCCCAGTCGGCGTGCCAGCAGGAGGTGCGTTGGCACGTGGCGCAGCTGCTGTCACGGGTCACGTTGAACAAGTCCGACCGCCGGCGCGTGGTCGGTATTCTCTCGGTTTACCTGACCGATGACAGCTGGATCGTGAAGACGTTTGCCATGCAATCGCTCGCGGACATCGCGGCGAAGGATGCCGAGCTGCGTAGCGCCATCGTGCAGCGGTTGGAGGAGCTGACGCGGACGGGGAGTCCGGCTATGAAAGCTCGGGGCAGGAAGCTGCTGGCCGGGCTCAAGTCCTGATTCTAATGTCCGATCAGCTTCACCACGCCGAACACGAGCCCCGCCGTCACGCCTGCCTGGGCGATCCAGAAGCCGAAGAGCCGCTTGGTCAGGCGGGTCTCGGCTTGCGCCAGGCGCTGATCGACCCGCGCGAAGCCCGCCTGCATCTCGGACCCCAACTCCCCGAGGCGCCTATCCAGGTCCGCCTTCACCTCTGCGACTCGACCCAGGATCTCGGCGCGGAGCTCCGCTAAACGCTGCTCGACCTTGGCGTCGAACCGCGCGAAGTTCAACTCGTTCAGCTCCCTCAGGTCGGATCGGTAGGTTGCGTCCACCATATTGAACCACTCTACGAGCTCGTTGGCGACCTCGTCGCCGAGCTTCTCGTAGAACTTGCGGGACAGTTTCGCGGTCACCGGCACAATGGCTCCTGGAAGGTGCCGGCCGCACAGTAAGGGTATGCTCGAGCATAGCCGAGATCAAGAAAACGCGAGTGAGTCTGTTTCTATGCGCAGCCCCGGGGAGACCCTCGTCCTCACCCCTTTTATCCCCTCTCCTTTCAGGAGAGGGGAGACTATGCGCGACCGTCGACAGGGAGTGACGGGCGCCGAGACCGCCGGTGCTTACGCGCCCTGCGGGTTATCGCGTTTGCGCCGCTCGACGCTGCGCTGAGCGAGAATCGCAGCGTGGTACGCTTGCTATTATACTTTCTGGCGTTCGGTGTGGCACTATTTGCGGGATCGTTGTGGTTGGAATGGAAGAGGACACATGACCGGTAACGTCATAGTCGGATTTGGTGGTGTGGGACTGCTGGGTCTGATCGCCTTCCTGTTGGCGTTGCGCCTGATCCGCCGCGACGAGGCTCGGCGGCGCTCCAAGCCCTCCCAACAGTAGCTTCGATCAGGACTCGATCCACCAACCTCAGTACAGCAGCTGGTTTCGTATTGCGGCGGGGGTCAGATGGTGAGGACCGGCGCAGAGTGATGTGATGGTGCCGAGCGATACCACCGGGCCGGTCATGAAGCTACGATGGAGTCTCGGACGGCAGGAGGCAATTACCTGGCCATTTCGTACAGCACGCCGAGCGCCTGGCCCCCCTGTGGCTTGGTAAAGTCGCCCGCCAGTTGGCCTGCGACGGATGGCACGGAAGTGATGGTGGCCCCTGCCTGGACCAGCCGCCGCAGCGCGGCATCCTCGGTACGAGCCGAGATCCCGCCGCACGCGTCGATGACGACCTGAACATCGTAGCCATGCGTCACGCCGGAGAGCGCCGAGTGCTGCACGATGATCTCCGTCGCGACGCCGGCAATCAGCAGGGTCTTGCGACCGGTGCGCCCAATCGCGTCGCGGGTCGGCGCGTGGGTGAAAGCATCCGTGTTATTCCGCACGCTCTGCGGCAGCTCTCCCAGCGCGGTGGGAATTTCGGAGAGGACGCGCGCTCCGCCCTCCGCCGGCGCCGTGGTCACGACCACCGGGATCTCGAACAGGCGCGCCAGCTTGGCCAGCGCGGCGACCGAGCGGCGCAGGCGCTTCAGATCGTTCGTGGTGGCGAGCTCGACGATCCCGTCCTGAAGATCGGCAAACAGGATCATGGTCTTCTTGGGTTCCAGGGGCAGGTAACTCACGGGCCTTTCCTTTCCATGATCGCCAGCGCGTGACCGATCTCATCCTGGATTTGGGTACCGCTCAGCCGGGACTCGGCGACCATCCAGGTGGCACCGACCAGCAGCAACAGCGTCCCGAGCAGCGCGAGTGACGTGGGCAGCCAGCTCAGCCGGCCGCCCGTCGCCTGATCGAGCACAATGGACAGGCAGGTCGCAATGAACAGCACGACCGAGCCATACAGCAGCGCGATCGATCGCTCGACATAGCGGGACCGCTGCGCGTGCCGCTCGAGCCAGAGGCGTATCCGGTCGCGCGGCACGCCGACCTTTTCCCAGTTTCCCTCGTGCACGATGGTCGTGAGCCAGCGGGCGCGGTCGACTACGCGCGCCATCCGGACCAGCGCCGACGCTACCAGCGACGCCGCGCCGAGCACGAGGATGGCGGGCGTCATCAGCGCAGCGATGATCGCGATCGCGGGAGAGGTTCCGGTGGCGTTACTCAGGTTCGTGCTCGCTTTCTCACTGCAACCTTGAGCGTCGTGCCCAGGACGTGATTCGGTGTCCGCCCACGTATGCCCTGCTGCAGGTAAAACACGTCGAGCGCGAGGGTGGACCCCAGGGCCCGCCCGGCCCCGATCCGGAAGCGGCTTTGCGTCCACTCCGAGGCCGCGGCATCGAAGAACACTTCCTCATCGGTGAATACGTGACGGCTATTCGAGGTGCCGAGCGGGCAGTCCAACGACAGGCGATTGCGGTATCGAATGGGTGAGGGCCCCAACCCAATCAACTTCTCGATGCGGTTGCGATCGGCCACCATGAGCCGCCCCAGGCGGACAGCGTTCGAGATCGCGAGCAGGGGAACGTGCACCGCGGACTGCTGGCGTTGCGGTAAGTCGACGAATAGGTAGCCGACGGTCACCGCCGTGCCGGCAGGCAAGCGCACGTCGGCAGTGACGCCGGCTGCCAGGAACTGCGGATTGGCGGCGCTCGGCGCGATCCGATCCACCAGCGGCACGACGACGCGCACGCTGGGGGATGCCGCTGTGATGTCTGCCTCGTTCCAAATCCAGAAGCTCTGCGCCCGAGCGAGCGAGCAGAACGAGACTGACACGACGACCACTATGAGTGGCGTGGTCATGATGGGTGCATACGTCCCAATCAATGACGACTGAGCGCGGTCTCAAAGGACAAAAGCGCCGCACCTTCGGCCATGGAGGCGCCGCTTGACGGGCGTATTCCGGGTCACCAGACTCGTCGCGTGCCCGGAGTACGGAACGTGGTGGTGCTGGCGACACCCGGGGCTCAATCGCTCGAGATCGCCGGTCCCATGGAGGTGTTGGGCACCGCGAACGCCAGGTTGCGAGACGCCGGCCGGGAGCGGAGCCCTCGCTACCAGGTGCAACTCGCCTCGACCAGCGACGACCCTCGCATCACCAGCGCCATGTCCGGCTTGCAGCTGGTGGCCACCGCCTCGTGGGACCGGCTCGCAGGCGAAATCGACACCCTGCTGGTTGTCGGTGGAGTCGAGGTTTGGACAGGGGCGTCGAACCCCCGGCTGCTCCAATGGCTGCGGCAGCAGGCGCAGCGGGTGCGCCGGTTGGGCTCGGTATGTACGGGAGCGTTTGTGCTGGCGGAGGCAGGGCTGCTCGACGGCCGTAACGCAACCACGCATTGGTGCTTCACTGACAAGCTGAAGCAGGACTATCCGAGGATCGCGGTCGATCCCGAGCCGATCTTCATCCGCGATGGCAATGTCTTCACCGCGGCCGGGGTGGCATCCGGGATCGATCTCTGCTTGTCGCTGGTCGAGGAGGACCTGGGCCGCGACATTGCCCTTCGAGTGGCGCGCACGCTGGTACTCTACGTGCGGCGGTCGGGAGGTGACCGCCAGTTCAGCACCGCGCTGGCATTTCAGAACGCTTCCAGAATTCCGCTGCGTGAATTACCGATCTGGATCATCGACAACCTGCACCGGCCACTCACGGTCGATGGCATGGCGGCCACGCTGCACATGAGCGTTCGCAACTTTTCGCGGGCGTTCGCCCACGAGTTCGGCTCCACTCCTGCCAGGTTCGTCGCCAGCTTGCGAGTCGAAACCGCGAAACGCCTGCTCCAAGACAGTGACAAGAGCGAGCCGGTGATCGCCGCGGAATGCGGGTTCGGTTCCGTGGACTCGATGCAGCGGGCGTTTCGCCAGCAGGCCGGCGGCGTTCCCAGCGCCTACCGCGGCAAGGTCACTTCACGGCGATAGGGGATGAAAGCAACAGCCCGGCCGGGGCCGAATGGCGCCCCGGACCGGGCTCGCGCGACCGCTACTCTGCGTGCGTCTCGCTCAACGGGAGCGCAGTCGTGCCCTCGAGCTGTACCGCCTGTAGCGCCCCGGGTTCGAGGCCGAGCAGCTCCAGGATCGTCGGGGCGATTTGCGCGGTGCGCACCGGAGTCGCTACCTCGCCGCCCCCGCCGCCCCCGCCGCCCCCGCCGCCCCCGCCCCCGAGACCGGGCCCCGCGATGAGAATCGGCACGTTCGTGTCGTCGTGGCTGAAGCCGCCGTGCTCCGCCAGCTTGGTCGCGGTCGGCTTGGTATAGATCACGCCCGGCTGCACCAGCGCGATGACGTCGGGCGTCCGGCTGTCCGTCGTCGGATCGTCGAACACCGCCGCCAGGTCGCTGCCCGAGACGAGGCTCGCGATCCCCGCCTGGGCTTGCACGGCGGCGAGGGCCGCGACCGCAGCGGCGCTCTTGCTCTGATCCGTGAGCCACAGCAGCGCGATGTCGTCCTCCGTGGCCTGGGCCACGAGTCCCGCCTGGACGCCGTTGACGATCTGGGGAACGAGCTTGCTGTTCACGATGCGACGCAGCGCCGGATCCACCGGTGACTGGCCGTGCTTGGCGGTGACGATGACGATGGTGCTGGCCGTGAGGCCCTGGCGCTCGAGCTCGTGCACCATGCGGCCGAGTGAGGCATCCACGAATTGCAGCGCGTCGGCGAGGCCGGCGCTCGGCGTGCCCGACGCATCGGCGTACCCGACGGTCTTCTGGCCGACGCTCACCGCCTGAAAGTTCATCCCGAAAATCGCCGGCACGCCGACCTGCGCCACGCCGGCGTGGTCCTTGCCGTCGATTTCGTTCAGCACCGCCTGGACTTTGAAGCCGTCGTACGTCTCGGCGTCGGCGACGTTCGTCGTCCAGTCGCCCCCGCCCGCGCCCGGTGCGTCGGACGCGATCTCCGGCGTGAACAGGTCATCCACGCCGTGCCCCGACGGGCCGTTGACGATGTCGTACGACGGATGCTTATCCGACCAGGCGGTGCGCAGGCCGGCGGCCTTGATCACCTCGAAGATCGTGTTGACGCGCAGGAACTGGTGCGGGTATACGGGCGTACAGCCGCGGTCGCCATCCAGGGGCAGGGCGGCCGGGTCGATCCCGCCGCCGGCGTCGAGCGCCGCCGAGTTCAGGTCGACGGATTCGTCATAGACCACCTCGGTGCCCCGCGTGCTGCAATTCGAGCCGGGCGGCGAGAGCCGGCGGTCGTAGCTGTCGTCGTAATACACCCCCGTGGACCGGGGCGAGCCGCCGGTGACGATGGCCAGCAGACCGGGATAGGAGTCCGACGGCTTCGCCGTTGAGGCGTTGGTGAAGGTGGTGCCGCGGTGACTGAGCTGTGCGAGCGCGGATCCAGGATGGCTCGCCACGAAGCGGCTCAGGTCGAGCGCGTGGAGACCGTCCACGCTGATCAACAGCACTCGCTTGATGCCGCTGCGCCCAGCGCTGAGCCGGCTGGCCGCCGGGCGGGATGGCGCGGTGGGCGGCACCGAGCGGTCGCAACCCAACACGACGCCCAGGGAAAGCAGGCTCGCCACGGACACTGCCTTGACGAACTGCATGAGACCTCCTCGGCAGGGGACTGATGCGTGAGGTTCCATCCTCTACCACGGAGATCTTCCCGCATCCTGGTCTCACGGGAGCGACCGCGCAGTCACGGCGCAGTAACGGTCAGTTCGTCTAATGCATCGGAGGATGGTGCAGGGTTAAACGTGGTGGAGCCAATGGCCAACCCTCTTGGTCTCGAGTCCGGCATCGTGCGGGTGGTTGAGTATGACGCGCGCTGGCCCGCGCTCTTCGCGGGTGAGCGGGCACGCCTCCGCGCCGTCTGCGGCGCGCTTCCGCTGCGCTTCGAGCACATCGGGGGAACCGCGATTCCGGACATGTGCGCCAAGCCGATTCTCGACATCCTGGCTGGACGCCCCGCCGCGACTTCGCTGCAGGACTGCATCGCCACGTTGACCCGAGCCGGGTACGAACACCGTGGCGAGCAGGGCGTCCCTGGCCGAGAGTACTTTCGTCGGGGGCAGCCCATGGCCTACCACCTACACCTGGTTGCTGCGGGCAGTGATCTGTGGCGGGACCACCTCGCCTTTCGGGACTTTCTCCGGGCTCACCCAAACACCGCGCGCCAATTTGGTGAATTGAAGCGAGCATTGGCCGCTCAGTTCCCACGCGATCGAGCAGCGTATACCAGTGGCAAGTCGACTCGGATAAAAGAGATACTACAGCTAGCCATCGGCGTGTAAAACCGAGGACAGTTCAGTGTGCAACACCAGCCGCGGCCAGCCTAGCTGCCCGGAGGCGATTGGTGGTAGGTTCTCCCCGCCCTTGTTCCCCCAGCTGCACACAACCGAATGGACAACCGCACGTCGATCCACTGTCTCACCTGCGGCGGTTATGTCGTGAACGAGCGGCTCGCGGAATATCGGGTGTGGTCGGAGCGCGCCGAGGTGGCGCGCCCGCGGAGTGAGCCGTGCGACTGCGGGCAACCAGTCCTGCTTCTGCCCTGGCGCACCAGGCGGCGTCGCTCCAAGGACCCGGATTCGGTCCCGCGCTAGCCTGAGCCGCGAGCCGCACGGGTAGGTTCAGCCCTCGGCCTTCCGCCAGGCCCGCCAGTCCTGCTCGATGGTATCGGCCATGCGACTCGCTGCTTCGTACAGCCAGCGCTTGGTGCGGCGCTTCAGGTCGGCCAGCAGGACGCGGGGCGTGATGCTCCCGAGGTGCACGTTCGCCGTCTCCCAGCCCATCGCGTGAAGCAAGCGTTCCGCGTCGCGCTTCTTCGGAAGCACGTTCAGCGGAATGCGTGAGCAATCCGGAGCCAGGCGCCGGATCAGCCACGGGCCGCTCACGTCGACACACGGATCGGGACAGCGGACTCCATGCTGGAGGATCGCCTTGTAATGGATCTGCCGAGCCGACCCGCGCAGCACCCAGAGGGCCCGCCGAAGGACAGCCGCGGAGGAGCCACTCGAGGCCCTGTCGCTGCGCATTAACACGCACGCCGAGGGCGCCAGCGCCTTCGCCTCGCGGGCCACCCTGCCACCGCGCCAGCGGGCGAGGGCCACGAACCGCTGGCGGCC
>CBFHAJ010000059.1:0-20119 GCA_965653495.1 uncultured bacterium
GACAGGAGTGAGACGGGCGGACGGGCGGACTGGAGTCACGGAGCTGGGGGACCGGCGGATCGCTCTGACCGCCCGACCGCCCGACCGCCGGTCCGCCACCTTTGCCGAGCGCCTCGATGACCGCCTGCAGCTCCACCGTCCGCGCCATCATCGTCCACCGCAGCAGCAGCAGCTCCACCGCCAGCCGCGGGCTGCCGCTGGTGCGCAGCTGGGGCTCGACCTCCGTCAGCACGGCGAGGAGACGGATCAGATCGGGAGCAGGGAGCGGGGAGCGGTACCGCTCGATCACCGCCAGCATCGACTCGGTCAGCCCTTCGGGCTTGCCGCCGAGATTGGCGAGCAGCACGGCACGCAGCACTTCCCCGGCGCCCGCCATGAACTCGCCCAGGTCCGCGCCGCCGTCGACCAGCCGCTCGACCAGCGGGAACACGCCGGCCGCGTCGCGCTCCGCGACCAGGCGCAGCAGCTCGCCATACACGTCGTCCGGGATGAGACCGAGCACGTCGCGTACCTGCGCGGCGGTCACCGGCCCCTCGCTGAACGACACGACCTGATCGAGAATCGACAGGCCGTCGCGCATGCCCCCGTCGGCGCTGCGGGCGATCAGGCGCAGGGCATCGTCATCCGCGGCGAGCTGCTCGGCCGTCACTACCTGACGCAGCCGCTCGACGATGGCGTGCGGGCCGATGCGCCGGAAATCGAAGCGCTGCAGCCGCGACAGGATGGGCGCGGCACTCTGCGCGATCTTCTGCGGCTCGGTGGTGGCGAACACGAACACGACGCGTGACGGCGGCTCCTCCAGAATCTTGAGGAGCGCGTTCCACGCCTCGCGCGTGAGCATGTGCGCCTCGTCCACGATGTAGACCTTGTGGCGGCCCTCGGCCGACGCCGCGTACATGGCACGCTCGCGCAGCTCGCGCGCGTCGTCCACGCCGCGGTTCGAGGCGGCGTCCAGCTCCACCACGTCGAGATTGGCGGCCCCGGTCCACACGCGGGTGCAGGAATCGCACTCCCCGCACGGCTCTCCCGCCACCGCCGCGGACGCGCGGCGTTCGCAGTTCAACGCCATCGCGAGAATGCGCGCCGCCGTGGTCTTCCCCACGCCCCGCGGGCCGGCGAACAGATACCCGTGCGCGACCCGGTTGCCGGCCACCGCCCCGCGCAGGGCGGCACCCACGTGCTCCTGGGCAATCAGGTCGGCGAACTTCTTGGGACGGTACTTGCGAGCGAGGGCGATCATGGGCGGTCCGGCGGTCGGGCGGAAAGGCGGTCGGTCACATCCGGAATATACCCGACCGCCGGTCCGCCTGTCCGGCCGTCCGCCCGCAAAATGCCCCAGGCACCCCGCAGCGACACCCGACATCGCTTAGCGCTGCTCCCTGCGGGGGCCTGACGCGGTTCACGACCGGATGACCTGCGGACCTGGGGCTCTAAAAACTAGTTGAACAGCGGGCGCGAGGACAGTGACTAGACGCACAGCGGTGAACAGGCGACTCGTGCCAGGCGGTTATGGACAGCGCGTCACGCCCGACACCGGCGGCGTCGCGCCGGGCAACCGGAGGGTGACGAGCAGGATGGCACCGACTAGGGTCGGGCGCATCCGGACTGCTCGAACCGACGCTCGACCGAGTCGACGCCCGCGTACAACGCCTGGTCGCGCGCGGCATGCATGGGATCGAGGATCCGCGCGGTGCGGCGCGCCGCATTGTACGCGATCCAGCCGTTCTCGACGGCGGCGAGCCCGCGCGCCAGCACGGCGCAGGGCAGCTGGCCCCGGCTGAACTGATCGCGCCGCTCCGCGAAAGTGCGCACCAACAGCGCCAGCGAGTCGCCGCTGCGATCGAGGCGGGCGTAGGGCGAGGGCGCAGGCTGCGCGGGGGTCGTCGCAGCGGGCGGCGCCGCGGGACGCGCGGCCGGCTTGACCGGCGGCTTGGCGGCCGTCGCCGGCTTCTTGAGCTTGCTCTTGAGCGCGGCGACCGAGCTCACCAGTGCCGCTCCCTTCTTCTTGATCGTCGACCACGCGCCACTGAGCGCCGCGACGGGCACCGTGAGCGTCGGCTGGAAGTACCAATACGCCCCGGCGCCCGCCCCGACCAGCAGCACGATGACCAGAGTGCGCACCAGCTTCCGCCAGTTGCGTCGGGAGCGCCTCCGGCGCACCGGGGGTGGCGCGGGCTCCGGCTCCTCGGCGACGTCTTCCGCCGCGCCCTCCCGCTCCTCGAATTCGTCGGGCCACGCCACTGGCTGCTCCGTCTCTGCCGCTGGTTCCGGCTCCGGGGGGGGCGCGGGAGGGGGCGGTGGAGCCGGAGGCGGGGGCGTGTGCCGCCGGGGAGGGGGAGGCGACGGTATGGCATGAGGCGGAGGAACCGGCGGAGGCGCCGCTCCAGCCGCGGATCGATGGGGCGGCGGCATGTCCTCCGCGGCCGTGAGAAACTTGAGCTCGCCCGAGTCGTGCTCGGGCTCGTCGACCTCCTCGGGCTCGTCGGGTGCTGGAGGTGGCGGCGGGGGCGGGGGGGGGGGCGGCTTGCGGGCTGCCTTCGTCACCAGGGAGGCCGCGGCTCCCGGATTGGAGGCGCGGTAGTTCTTCCACGTCACACAGGAGCGTTTCTTCCCGTCCGGCCGGATCGCTTCGGGGCTCAACAGCTCATAGAACGGCAACGGCGTCTCGAACCAGCCTTCATCGGACCCGGCGCGGAAGAACGCCCCTGCCGGCTCCGCCGGATCGGCTCCGAGCAGCAGCGCGACCTGCCACGGCTCGGCGAAGTAGTGCTCGTGGGTCTCGAGGTCGTGCCCTGACAGTGCGAGCGGGAGCGGTGGGTGCGAGTGGTACCAGCCGATCAGGCTGGCTCGCTGCTCCTCCAGCTGATTGTTGATGTGATCCCACAGCCGCGTGACGACGTCGCGCGTGCGGTCACCGTAGATGGGCTGGTTGAGTCGCAGCGCGACCTCGACCACCAGGTACGCGATGCCGGTCTCTGGGCACTCACACTGGTCCCCGAGCAGGAAGCCGAGGATGCCCTGCCCCTGCCGCTGCGGCGTCGCCACGTGCTCCTGAATCGCGCTGAACGCCGCCTGCGCCACGAACACCGGGAACGGGTTGTTCGGTGCTCCCACGGTAGCGCCATCGCCCGTCGGGCTCCACAGGATCGAGCGGGCGAGCGGAATGGGCTGGCGGAGGGGACCGGGGACGGGCATGGGGCCAAGATAATGCGGTCAGCCCAGCTGCACCCGCTGCGACCGCCGCATCTGCACCAGGTCGTACGTCTCCGCGACCTCGCCGCCCAGCAGGAACAGGTAGGCCGTGTAATAGACCCACAGGAGGAACAGGAACAGCCCGACCACGTTCGCGTCCGAGGCCACGCGGTCCAGGGTCACGAACCGGGCCACGTAGAGGGCGTACAACCGCTTGGCGACCTCGAAGCCGAGCGAGCAAAACACCGCCGCCATGAGGGCGGTGCGCCAAGCGATGCGGCGGCTGGGCAGCAGCTTGAAGATCAGAAAGAACAGCACCACGCCGAGCCCGAACGCCGTGAGCTCCAGGCCAAAGCGCCACAGCCAGTCGAGCGCGAAGCTGCGGCTCACGCCTCCCGTGCTGCGCGCGTCCCACGTCGTCAACAGGCCACCCATGACGAGCAGCGCGCCGGTGCAGCACACCATCGCGAGATCGAGCAGCTTGGCCATCGGCCAGGCGCGCCGTTCGTCGGTGTCGAACACCTCATTGAGCGCCGCGCGCAACCCGCCGAACAGACGGGTGGAGAACCAGAGAAACAGCGGCAGGCCGACGGCGGTGAGCCGCACCCGATGCCGCATCACGCTGGCGAGGGCGCTCTCGGCCTCCGCGAACACCTTGTCCGTGGGGCCGCCCGCCGCCGTGGGCAGCAGCCGCGCCAGCAGCTCATGCAAGTCGACCTGTTGGGTGGTGACCTGGTGCTGCACCAGATAGCCGACGGCGGCGAGCAGCAACGCGACGAACGGGATCATGGTGAGCAGCAGGTCGAACGACAGCGCGCTCGCCAGGAAGGGAATGTTGTCCTCGAAGGCCGCTTCCAGCGTGCGGCGAACGACGCCGGTCACCGACCGGTGCCACCCGCCCTCGGGCTTCACGCGGAGGAGGAAGACTCCTTGCGCCGCCGTTTGGCATCCGCCAGGCGGCGCGCCAGTACTGCGCGCGTCGTGGAGCGGGGGGCCCCTTCGTCATCACCCAGCTCGACCAGCTTCTCCAGCTCGCCGACCTTCTCGGCGGCGAGCTCGCGCAGCCGGCGGCCCAGCTTGGTGCGCGCCGCCGCACCAGGCTCGGGCGCGAACAGGAAGCCCAGCGCCGCGCCGATCCCCAGGCCGAACAAGAACGGCCCGACGCCGGAGCTGCCCCCTTCCTCGCTCACTCGCCTGCCTCGAGATCGTCGGGTGCCGCCACGGCCACGGCGCGCGGCTGCGCGTGCGACTGCAGCGGCGGCCGGACGAACCGGTCGGTGACGGCGCGCGTCTTGGTCACGCGCAGCTGCTCGAACAGGAACGCGAACGTGCGCTCGAGATCGGCGGCGATTGCCGCGCGCACATCGGCGGGGAGATCCCACATGCGCCGCTTGAACGGGCCGATCGCCTTCTTGCGGCTCTTGTAGATGAACTGCTGCTCGGTGTCCCCCTTCTTCCACTCGTCTTTGCACTCGACCTTGACCCACTCGTTGATCTCGCGCCGCAGATCGGCGGGCAGGCGCGGGTGGTCGAACACCATCGTCTGGATGTTCGTGGCGAGGTGGATCTCGATCGCTTCGCACTCGGGGAAGCGGCTGAACGCCTCGGGCGGCAGGGTCGACGCGCCGTGCTGCACGGCGCCACCCAGGTGGTACTGGGAGCGCGCGTCACGCGAGAGCGCCTTGAGCGCATCGAGGTCGAGCTGGACCTTGGCGATCGAGCCGTCGGGCAGCACCACCCCGCCGTGGCTCGTGCCGGTCTGCACGGAGATCTTGCTGATGCCGGTGTAGTGCCCCAGACGCCCCAGCGCGCGGGTATAGCCCTCCATGAACGCCTTCAGCTCGTGCACGTCGGAGTTCTTGCCGCCCACTTCGCCGATCTCCGCGCCGACGGACACGGTCACGCCGTCGGGCTCGCGCTCGCGAATGTACTGCGTGAGCTCGGCGGCACGCTCGCAGTTCACCCGCTGCTGCTCGGGCAGGGTCGGCTGCGACAGGTCCACCAGCGTCGAGGTATCCACGTCGATGTTGTAGAACCCCGCGTGCAGCTCCTCTTCGATGAGGACGCGGATCGCCTGCAGCTCGGTCTCGGGGTCGGCGGCGTACTTCTTGGCGTTCACCTGCACGTGGTCGCCCTGGATGAACAGCGGCCCGGTGAACCCTTCCCGCAACGCCGCCGCGGTCATCACGGCGACGTACTCGGCCGGGCGCTGCTCGGTGTACCCGATCTCCGAGCGGGCGATCTCGCAGATCAGGGCCCCGACGTCGAGCCGCTTGGCCGCGCGGAACACGGCGCGCGCGGAGTCGTACGCGAGCACCCGGATGTTCATGGCGGGCGTGGTGAACGCGGGGACCTCGCCCCGGCCGCGCGCCATGTAGAGCTCGTGGATCGACGCGGGCCGCACGCCGCCGTGCTGCCCGATCTCCCAGATCAGCCAGCGCGCCTCGTCGCGCTCTGCTCCCGCGCCGAACACCGCCCGGCGCACCAGCTCGTCCATGGCCTCACTCTGGCGCACGGCCGGGCTCTCGAACCGGCGCAGCGTCGCTTCGGCGGATGTCTTCATCGCTCGCATCCCTCCCGAAAACGAATCTAGACCCCGCCTATCTCGATCACCAGTCCGTCGTACGCGGGGGCGATCCCGGCGGGGAGCTGCGCCGCGAGCTCCGCGTGCGGCGTGTCGTGTGTCAGATGCGTGAGGTACGTCCGCCGCGCGCCGATCTGCTGCGCCGTCGCGACGGCCTCCGGGATCGAGAGGTGCAGCGGATGGGGACGCGGGAGCAGCGCGTTCACCACCAGCACCTCGAGCCCGGCGAGACGCGCCCGCGCTTCCGGCGGGATCGCCTTCGCGTCGGTCACGTACGCGACCGGGCCGACGCGAAACCCGAGCACCGTGTCCCTCCCGTGCGGCAGCGGGATGGCCTGGACGGGGATGCCGGCGATCGGTGTTTCGCGATCCGGGTCGAGCGGGTGCGCGGCGAGCTCCGGCTTGTTCGTACCGGGCTGCGGTGGAGTGCCGTCGAAGATGTAGCCGAAGCGGCGCTGCAGCTCCGCCAGTGTCGCCGGGGCTCCGTGTACGGCGAGCGGCGCCCGCTGCCGCATCGAGATCGCGCGCAGATCGTCGATCCCGTGCACGTGATCGGCGTGCGCGTGCGTGAACAGGACGGCGTCCAGGGCCGTGACGCCCGCCGCCACGAGCTGCAGCCGCAGCTCGGGCGGCGTATCGATCAGCAGCCGCTTGCCTCCGGACTCGATCAGGACGGCGCTGCGGGTGCGCCGATCGCGCGGATCGACCGACGTGCACGTGCGGCATCCACACCCGATCTGCGGCACGCCGTACGACGTTCCCGTGCCGAGGAACACGAGCCTCACCTCACACGACCTCGACCTTGAGCAGGTTCGTGGCGCCCGACACTTCCCACGGCACCCCCGCCGTCATCACGATGCGATCGCCGGACTGGGCATAGCCCCGCTTGAGGAGCAGATCCCGCACCACCGCCAGCATCGCATCGTACCCCGGCACGTGATCGACGAGGACCGGCGTCACGCCCCACACCAGCGCCAGCTGGCGAAAGGTCGGGGCCTCCGTGGTGACCGCGAGGATGGGAACGGGGGCCCGCAGCGCGGCCACCTTGCGCGCCGTGAAGCCGCCCTTGGTGAGCGTCACGATGAGCGGCGTCCGCAGCATCCGCGCCACCGCGCTCGTCCCGAGGGCGATGGCATCCTCGACCGACACCGTGGCCCCCGCGGTCGCCCGGCGCTCGTCGCGTCCCGAGTTGGGGCTCCCGCCGGAGGCGTGACGCTCCATCTCGCGGATAATGCGGTCCATCGCGCCGACCGCCTCGAACGGGTGCGCGCCGACCGCGGTCTCGGCCGACAGCATCACGGCGTCGGTGCCGTCGAGAATGGCATTGGCCACGTCGGACGCCTCCGCGCGGGTGGGCCGCGGATTCTGCACCATCGACTCGAGCATCTGCGTCGCCGTGATCACCGGCTTGCCGTGCCGGTTCGCCTCGCGGATGAGCCGCTTCTGCACGACCGGCACCTCCTCGAACGGCAGCTCGACGCCCAGGTCGCCCCGGGCCACCATCACCGCGTCGCTCGCCGCGAGGATGCGCGACAGATCGTCGAGCGCCGTCGCCTTCTCGATCTTGGCGACGAGCTTCATCTCCTCCGGTACCAGGGCACGCAGCTCGGCCAGGTCCTCGGCGCGACGTACGAACGAGAGAGCCAGGTAGTCTGCCCCGACGCTCACCGCGTGCGCCGCGTCTTCCCGGTCTTTTTCCGTGAGCGCCGGAGCCGACACCTGCAACCCGGGAAGGTTCATGCCCTTGTTCGACTTGAGCGTCCCTCCGTCCACCACGCGCCCTTCCACCCGCGGGGACGCGATGCGGGTCACCTCCACCGACAGGAGCCCGTCGTCCAACAGAATGCGCGCGCCCGGGCGCGCGTCGGTGGCGAGGTCGTCGTAGGTGGTCGGCAACTCGTCGCCGCGCGCGACGTCCTCGGGCGCGAATACGATGGTCTGTCCCGGCTGGAGCACCCGCGGCTCCGCCAGCTTGCCCACGCGAATCCGCGGGCCCTGCAGATCCACGAGCACGGCGACGGGCGCGTCGGCGGCCCGCGCGGCTTCCCGGACGGCGGCGATCCAGCCGGCCCGCAGCTCCGGCGTGCCGTGCGAGGCGTTCACGCGGATCACGTTGGCGCCCGCGCCGATCAGTCCCGCGATCTGCTCCGGCCCCCCGGTGGCAGGGCCCAGCGTGGCTACAATCTTCGTGCGGCGAATCAGGGTCGTTCCCCTTCCGTAAGCGCGGTGACCAGTGCCGGCAGGACGGTACCAGCGGACCCGCGGCAGGCGATGTGTGCAGCGCCGGAGACTTCCGTGGGCTCCGGATTGATCGCGATCACGCTCTCGCCCGCATCTCGCGCTATAAAAGGAAGCTGGGCCGCCGGTTGCACCAGCCCCGAGGTCCCCACCACCAGCATGGTGTCGCAGCGCGCCGCCGCCTCCCACGCCTCCGCGGTGACCAGTTCGGGCAGCATCTCGCCGAACCACACGACATCGGGGCGTACCGCGGCACCGCAGCGCGGGCAGCGGGGTGGCTCACACTCCGTGTCCCCTTCCGGACCCGGCACCTGGTCGGCCGGGAACGGGTGGCGCGCGTCGACGCAGGAGAACCGCTCGAGCGACCCGTGCAGCTCGAGCACGCGCCGGCTGCCGGCGCGGCGGTGCAGGCCGTCCACGTTCTGCGTGACGATCGTGACGTCGGCAACGATCCGCTCGAGCGCGACGAGAGCATGATAACCGGGGTGTGGCACCGCCGCCCGCACCAGGCGGCGCCGCCACGCGTACCAGCCGAACACCCGGGCGGGGTTGCCGCGGAACCCCGCCTCCGTGGCGAGCTCCTCCGGGTCGTAGCGGGCCCAGAAACCGGTGAGCGCGTCGCGGAACGTGGGAATGCCGCTGTCGCTGGACATGCCCGCCCCGGTCGCGACCACGAGGCGACGCGCGCGCGAGAGCAGGCGGGCAGCCGCCTGGATGCTGTCCGCGTCAGTTTTCAACATTGCAAGCACGTGGGCTCGCTGTGGAAAACCCCATCGATCGGCGGTGTCGCTACGGGGCGCGGTGGCCGGCGCACGCGGACGCGCGCGCTCGCGTTAAGTGTTTACCAGGTTACTCTGTATGCGTCGGACTTAAAGTCGGGTGGGCGCTGTCGCGAGTGCCGGTTTGCGCTTCCTCCCTTGTGCATGAAGATACCCACATTGGTAACCAGGAGTCAGCGGACCACGCCGATCTGCCGGTCCTCGAGCCGTTGCTTGAATCCCTGGAGCAGGGTCACGGCGCGGGCGATGCTCGATGCCGGTATTCCCTCGATGGCGCGGGCGGCCAGGCGCCGCTCGAGCTGGCTGGCCCGCAGGAGCACCTCCAGCCCGTGGCGGGTCAGCGCCACGCGCACGCCGCGGTCATCCTCGGGGTCGGGCGTCGTCTCCACCAGCCCCTTGGTCTCGAGGCGCTGAATGAACGTGGTGGCCGCGGCGCGCGACACGCCCAGCTGCTCGGCGACGTCTTTGGGACGGGCGCCGTCGGGGCCCCCCGCATCCACGGCCAGGAGCGCCCCGTGGGCGCGATGCGACAGGCCGTAGGCGCGGAACGCCCGGTCGCCGGCGTGCTCGACGGCCACGCGGGCCGTGCGGATGGCGTCCGTGAGCTGGAGGGCGAGGGAGGAGCGATCAGTCATACTCGTTGCACGTTCCGCGTCGAACGTTTCACGTCCCCGCTAGTAGTTAACATGTTTACTGTTAATATACTAACTACATGTGCCCATGCAAGCGGGGAGGGTGCTCGTGCAACGTGCAACGTGGGACATGCAACACCCTAGCATGTCTCACTCCAGTCGACCGGCGACATCGCCCCGCACCGCACACACTTGAGCGTCTGGGGCTTGGCGGCGAAGTCCTGGCGATAGTGGCACAGCGGGCAGACGGCGTAGGTCGTGGCGAAATCGCCCCCCCGCCCTCCCAGCGTCGGCCGCAGCACGCCGGTGCGCACGACCACGCTCCAGTGATCGGGGGGCTCGGGGCGGATCGTCACGTCGGCCCGCGCTAGGCGCACCCGTTGCTGGCGCACTTCGACCACCACGTGCCCGTCGGTCGACTCTTCGACGATCGGGTACCACGCGCCGCGACGGAGGATGTCCGCCACGTTGTCGGCACAGCGCGCCCAGCCGAGTGTGATGCGCATGAGGGATTTCCGGCGACCCACATGATACCATGTTTTGCTAGATTCCGTTATGCGCGAGCTCGGCCGCATCGTGCGATTGCAGATCCAGCGCTCGACCCTGAAGACGGGCGAGAAGCCGCAGCGCCGGTACGACCCTGCCCCGATCTGCCCGGTCGACCGGCTGCACGTCGGTCCGGATGGGGTGCTGGGAGCGGACCGCAATGGCGCATGGATGGTCGATGTGCACCACCGTGCACATCCGGCCACGAAGAACGAAGACGGCGAGCACGGCGTCTCGCTCGGGTTCTCGTCCCACTATGCGCTCATGCGGGAACGGTTCGGAGACCGCATCACCATCGGCTGCGCCGGTGAGAACATCATCGTCGAGACCGCGGGCCGCATCGCGCTCGAGGACCTGGAGCGCGGTGTCACGCTACTCGGCAAGGATGGCCGGGAGCTGGCGCGGCTCGAGGTGCTGCAAGTGGCTCATCCCTGCCGCCCGTTCACCGGTTGGGCGCTGGGTGGTACGGTCGAGGCCGATGTGTTGAAGGAGCAGCTGCAGTTTCTCGATGGCGGAACGCGGGGGTATTACTGTCGCGGGATCGGCACCGGGATCGTCGCGCTGGGAGATACGGTAGCCGTGTAGTAGGGGCTCAGCGTTCGGGGCTCGGGACTCGGGATTACACACGAGCCCCGAACCCCGAGTCCCGAGCCCCTAGCTCAACTCGTCCCACGCCAGCTGCGCCAGCTTCTTACAGCGCTCGCAGGACAATTCCTTCACGTCGGTCCCAAAGCCCTGCCGATGGCGGCAGGCGGGACACACCGCGTAGGTGAGCGGGAACAGCCGGCCGACGCGCTGGATCTCGCGCGCCTCGCAGCGCACGATGCTCCACCGCTCGGGCGGATGGTAGCGGATTTCGAGGAAGCGACGGTCCACCGGTACGTTGCGGCGGTTCACATCGAGCACCACGATGTGGCTCGAGGAGATGCGGACCACGGGGTACCAGGCGCCGCGGCGGAGCAGGTGCGCACCGGGTCTCCCGACGCGCGCCCAACCTTTGGCTTGCAGGCGCGTGGGAGTCATCGGGCGGAAGGGCATACTCACGCCTAGGAGAATAACCTAGGGGAACGTTACAAGTCGTGACCACGATCACACATAGCCGCTTACGGCAGGTGTGACACGCGACACCGGATGACACCTCCGCAGATCACTACCACTCACTGTCGAACAAGCTTGGTGACCTCAACGCTCCACTCCTACGGCGCCGCCGGAGCTGGAAGCGGGCGGCGCCAAGGCGACGCGTGAGCCCGGGATAGATCGGGGAGACCCCTACAGGCTGTGGCGCCCCCGCCATGTCCTTGGCCTCGGGCCTTAAGAGGGCGACCAGCGGCATGGGAGACGCACGAGATGCCGTTAACCCCTACGGAGACATATCAGCCGCCGGCCTGGCGGCCGGCGGCTGACGGTACTGACGACAGATAACGGAGAACGGATGAGGCTCTA
This sequence comes from uncultured bacterium, assembly GCA_965653495.1. GTDB lineage: Bacteria > Gemmatimonadota > Gemmatimonadetes > Gemmatimonadales > GWC2-71-9 > AG41. Next base: position 11,415 of record CBFHAJ010000059.1, read on the forward strand.
CCCGCACTCCGAAAATCCGCACACGTGGCACTTGGCGCACCCCTCGGCGAACGCCAGCTGCGAGCCGCAGTCGGGGCAGGCGCCGATGAAATCCTGCCGGTCGGGCGCCCGCTCGCCGGCCGTACCCTCCGGGCCCGCGACACTCACGGCAGCGGGCGCGACCGCGCCACCCAGCAGATCCTGCTGGATCCCTTGCTTCTCCTGCATCCACTTCTCGATCGCGATGCCGATCGCGTCGGGCACTGAGAGCACCTTGTTCGGTCCCAGGCCCACCACACGGTCGGAAGAGATGCCGCGCAGCTGGCGGTACACCTCGCGCAGCGGGATCCCCGAGCGCAGCGCCAGCGAGATCAGCCGGCCGATCGCCTCGACGTCGGCCATGAGCGCGCCGCCCGCCTTGCCGAGCGAGATGAACACCTCGAACGGCTGGCCTTTGTCGTCTTCGGTGATGTTCACGTACATCGTGCCGAGCGGCGTCTCCACGCGCCGGGTGGCGCCTTTCAGAAGATCGGGGCGCGACCGCTTGGCGCGGCGCTGCAGGTTCTCCGCCTCGGCGTCGTGCAGCTTGGCGCGGGTACGTTCGAGCTCGGCATCGAGCTCGGCGATGCGGCCGAGCGCCTCCGCCAGGGCATCCTTGCCCGTGCCCGCCGCCTGCTCCTGAACTTTCTTCGCGGTCGACCCCGTGGAGAGCACCTGCATCTCGCGCGCGCCGTCGCGGTACACGGTCACGCCCTTGCAGCCGAGCTTGTAGGCGTAGCGGTAGATCTTCTCGACGTACTCCTCGGTGGCGTCGTTCGCGAAGTTGCAGGTCTTGGAGATCGCCGAGTCGGTGAACTCCTGAAACGCGGCCTGCATCTGGATGTGCCACTCGGGGGTCACGTCGTGCGCGGTGACGAACACGCGCTGCCACATGGCCGGCACTTCGTCGAAATGGATGTGACCCGCCTCAGCGATCCGCTGCACCAGCGCGTCGGAGTACCAGCCCTCCTGCTTGGCGATCGCGACGAAGTCTTCGTTCACGTCGGGCATGAGCACGCCCGCCTGGTTGCGCATGAACGCAACGGCGAACAGCGGCTCGATCCCCGACGAGCACCCCGCGATGATCGAGATCGTGCCCGTGGGCGCGACGGTGGTGAGGTTGCAATTGCGCAGCCGCCGCATGGGACGGATGCGCTCGCCGCGCGGCCCGCGCGCGCAGCTGGCGTCGGGTCCCCAGATCGAGCGCTCCCACTCGGGGAACACGCCGCGCTGCTCCGCCAGCTTCTCCGAGGCCGCCTTCGACTCCTCGTCCACGAACTCCATCACCCGGCGACCGAGCGCGACTCCTTCATCGGAGTTGTAGGGAATGCCGAGCCGCACCAGCAGGTCGGCCCAGCCCATCACGCCCAGCCCGATGCGGCGGATGCGCTGCGCCAGGTTGTCGATCTCGGAGAGCGGATACTTGTTGGCGTCGATCACGTTGTCGAGGAAGTGCGTGCAGAGGTGCACCACCGTCCGCAGCCGCTCCCAGTCCACTTCCCCGTCCTTCGCGAACAGCCCCAGGTTCACCGAGCCCAGGTTGCACACGTCGTAGGGGAGCAGCGGCTGCTCGCCGCACGGATTGGTGGCCTCGTAGCTGCCGAGGTGCGGCACCGGGTTGTAGTGGTTGGCCCGGTCGATGAAGTACACGCCCGGCTCCCCGGTCTTCCAGGCACCGTGCACGACTTTCCGGAACACCTCCCGTGCGTCGAGCTGGCCCACGGTCTTGCCGCTGCGCGGGTGGATCAGGTCGTAGCTCGTTCCCTCTTCCACCGCGCGCATGAACGCGTCGGTCACGGCAACGGAGATGTTGAAGTTCGTGACCTGGGTCAGGTCGTCCTTGCAGGTGATGAACTCGACGATGTCCGGGTGGTCGACGCGCAGAATGCCCATGTTGGCGCCGCGCCGGGTCCCGCCCTGCTTCACCACGTCGGTCGAGGCGTCGTGCAGCTTCATGAACGACACCGGGCCGGAGGCCACGCCCATGGTGGACCGCAGGACGTCGTTCTTGGGCCGCAGCCGGGAGAAGGAGAATCCGGTGCCGCCCCCCGACTGATGGACCAGCGCCATGGCCCGCAAGGTGTCGTAGATACCGCTCTGTCCGTTCGAGAGGCAATCATCCACCGGAAGGACGAAACACGCGGATAGCTGGCCCAGCGGGCGACCCGCGTTCATCAGGGTGGGCGAGTTGGGCATCCAGGCCCGCGTCGCCATCAGCTCGAAGAACGTTTCGGCGAGCCCCTCCACCGCCTTGGCCGAGGCGCCGTAGCGACCGTCGGGCGCGGCGATCGTCCGGGCCACCCGCCAGAACAGGTCGTCTGCCCGTTCGGCGGGCCGTCCCGCGTCGTCCTTGATCAGGTAGCGGCGCTCGAGCACCGTGATGGCGTTGGGGCTCAAATCGAGCATAATCTCATCCCCTCGGGTGTGAGCGTCCGCACACGACACAATGATGTAGAAATTTAACCGGGCGCCGGCTCAAGAAGCGCGGAGGGTCAAGGTAGATACGTCGAGTGGGGCGGGCAAGCCGCGCGGACGTTCCCACCCCCGTGAGGGTTTCGTGAATTCACATCACAAACTTGGTCGAGCTGGGGGGAAGGCACCGTTCCGGTGCCGCTCCGCTTCCTTTACATAGTGCTGCCAGGTGTGCCGGATGCGCTCGCGCAGGGCGTCGTCCACAGCGCGGGTCACGCGCGCCGGCACGCCGACCACGAGAGAGCCGGGCGGGACGCGTGTTCCCTCGGGAACCACGGCGCCCGCTGCGACGACACTGCCCGTTCCGATGTGCGCACCGTTGAGCAGCACGCACCCCATGCCGATCAGGCAGTCGTCCTCGACGGTGCAACCGTGGAGAATCGCGCGGTGCCCGACGCCGACCCGCGCGCCGATGCGCGTGGGAACTCCCTCGTCCACATGCACGATCGCGCCGTCCTGCAGGTTCGTGGCTTCGCCGATCAGAATCGCGTCGACGTCGCCGCGCAGCACCGCGCCGTACCACACGCTCGAGCGCGCGGCGAGCGTCACCTGCCCCAGCACCACGGCGCCCGGAGCGATGAACGCCGTGGGGTGGATGTCTAGTGCTGCCTCACCGGCTGGAACGGCCACTTCACCCACGCGTCCACCGGCTCGCCGTTCTTCTGTGCCGGGTTCCAGCGCAGGTTCTTGGCCATGTCGAGCGCTTCGTTGTTGAACGTTTCGAGGTTGGAGGGGCCGAAGATCCGCGACTCGAGCGTCGAGCCATCGCGCGAGACGTGGATCAGGAGGATCGCCTGGCGGGGAAAGATGGTCGCGTCGGCCGGGACCGGGATGCGCGTGGCGGAGAGCGGCACGGGCCGCGTATCGAAGCAGATGTTGTCCTGATTGTATGCCGGCCCCGGCTCGTCGCAGGGGCCGACGTCGTCGGACCCGCCGAGGGGCACGAGCTCGACGTGCACGAGCGATGGCGCGCCCGGCGTGATGACCACCTGGCGGTCGAGGGGGGAGAATCCCGGAGCGCGGACCGCAAGCTGATACGTGCCCGGTGGCAGGTCCGCCTGCGCGCTGCGCAGCGGTTGCCCGTTGAGGGTGACGCGGGCTCCGCCCGGCAGGCCCTGCAGCGTCAGGTGACCGGGGGTGCCGGGAGGGACGGGCCGGGTGTGCGTCGTGTCGGGTCGGGGCTGGGCAGGCGTCGTGTCGGTGTGCGCGGGGCCGGTGTCGGCGAGCAGGCGTTGGGCGAGTGTGTCTTTCGGGAGCACCGCGGCGGAATCGTGCACCGCTGCGCCGCGGCTGAAGAACAGCAGTCCTTTCTTATAGGCGTAGAATCCCGGGCCGCCCAGCCCGATCGCTACGACGAGCACCCACAGGGCGATCCCGGCTCCCACCGAGCGATGCTCCCGCGCGGCGGACTTGCCCGGCACCCGCGGCAACGGCGTGGTCGGAGCGCCGGCCAGGCCACCCGCGAGACGCGCACCGGCGAGCGACGGGATCGCCTTGGTGGCCGCGGAGGCGAGGCCCACGGCCGCCAAACCACCACCCGCCTCGAGCGCCTGTACGAGATCGTCCGCGCTCTGGAAGCGATCGTCGGGCGCCTTGGCCATCATGCGCTTCACGATCTCGAACAGGGTGTGCTGGTCGTAGGTCTCGAGCGGCGGGACGGGAAGCTCCTCCATGATGTGCTTGTAGCCGATCGAGAACGAGTCCTCGCCGTCGAACGGCACATGACCTACCAGGCACTGGAACGCGACCACGCCAAGCGAATAAATGTCGGAGCGCCCGTCGAGGTTTTGGGCGCGGGCCTGCTCCGGGCTCATGTAGTGCGGTGTGCCGATCGACATGCCGGTGCCCGTGAGCTTGCCGCCCGACGCCGCCTTCGCGATGCCGAAGTCCGTGACCACGGCCTGGCCGTGTTCGTCGAACATGATGTTGTCGGGCTTGATGTCGCGGTGCACGATCCCGCTCTTGTGCGCGTACGCGAGAGCGCGCGCGACCTGCAGCATGATCATGCGAATCTCGCCGGGCGGCAGCGTGCCGCGCGCGGCGAGCACGCTGGAGAGCGGCTTGCCGCGCAGGAACTTCATGACGAAGTAGATCACCCGCCCCGACTTGCCGACCCGATAGATCGGAATGATCCCGGGGTGCTCGAGCTTGGCGGAGGTGCGGGCCTCGCGCTGGAAGCGCTCGACGAACTCTTTATCGAAGGCGAGCGAAAACGGCAGGACCTTGATGGCAACGTCGCGTTCGAGTTGCTGCTCGCGGGCCTTGAACACGATCGCCATGCCGCCCCGGCCCAGCTCCTCGAGAATCTCGTACTCGTCCTTCAGCTGGTTCTTGACGAGATCGATCTCACTCAGCTCCTGCGGCTGCGAGCCGGCGACCGGCGTCGCCGCCAAGTCCAGCCCGCAGGAGCGGCAGAACTTACTGCCGTCATCGTTCGCAGTGCCGCAACGGGAGCAGTACATCAATTCTCCGAGGGATCGCGGAAACTTAGGGAATTTCCGGAGCGGGTGTCAACTCGACACACGACAGGGACTCAGAAATCGGAGCCGAGGGCCGCGTACGCCTGGGGGCGCCGGGCGGCGCCGGACGGCGGAGTCGCGAGCGGCTCCGCGACCCCGAGACGGACGCTCAGGATGAAGTCGTAGCTGAGCGCAACGTCGCCCGCCAACTCGACCCCCGTCGAACGCAGCCGAGTGAGACGAGGCGAGGTCCCCGGATTCCACGCGTCGCCCGCGTCTGCGAAGACGTTGAGCCACAGCTTGTCGACGCCCACCGGCAGATGACCCAACGCGCGCCCCACGAGCGCGAGCGGCGTACGGTACTCGACGCTTCCCGCGACGGCGCGCTCGCCCACCAGCTCGTCGTCGCGGTAGCCGCGCAGCGGAAACGCGCGCGTCGCGGAAAGCGACGGCGCGAAGAACACGCTCACGCCCTGCGGCGCGACGCCGCCCACCCGGAACAGCGTCCCCAGCGGCCCGTCCGAGCCGCCCGCCAGGACGCGCAGCGCCAGCACCGAGTGCGCGAAGCCGCCGACCCCGGGTGCCCGGGCGTAGAGCGCGAGTCGCGAGCGCAGCTCGTTGGACCAGCGCGTGCTGCCCTGCTCTTCCCTACGCCGGTACGTGACGGACCACGTGGCGCCATTTTCGGGCGATATCGCCAGGGCGCCGCGCACGACCCGCGACAGCGTGAGTGTCACGGAGCCGCCGTACAGATCGAGCGGGGTGCAGCCGGTGCACAGGGCGGCAAGAGCCGTATCAGGGGTGGCGGCGAAACGCAGCCGCTCGAGCTCGGCGGCCACGCGCAGGCTGGCGAGCCGCCGCCAGCCGCGTGCGGCGAACGTGGCGCCCAGCGCCGCGTCGTACTCGAGCTCGGAGAGAGTCGGCGGCGCCGCGGCGGGCGGCGTCACGTCGGTCCACGAGGCGGACCCCGACAGATCGATCGTCGGATTGCCGAACGCCGCGGAAGCGAGCGCGAAATGGCCTGCCATCCGGAACGGCTTGCCGGCGGCGAGCAGGTCCGCGGCATAAGCAGTACGACCCACGGCGTCGGCTCCGGCAGTGAGTGCGCCAAAGAACCGGCCGGTCGGACCCTCGTCCTGAAACACCGGCAGCCAGAAGTGCGGCCGGAGCGATGGCCAGGACGTGTAACCCGTCTCCCGTACGGCCACGGCGGGCGCCGAATCGAACGGCAAGGGCCCCGGGAGCGTGACCCGCGTTCCTCCGGCCACAGGCGTGCCACGCCGCAGCTCCCAGCCGCGGGCGTCGAGCCCCGCATAGAAGAATGTGCCGTCGGGCAGCGGAGCGGGCGCACGAACGCCCACCGGCTGCACCGAGAGCGCCTCCGCACCCAGGGAATCGCGCCAGCGGTACACCTGCGGAAAACCCGTCGGGTCGGCGACGAACCACAGCTCCCCTCGCGGGCTCCACACCGGATCGGCGAGGCCAAGGCGAGTGGCGACAAGGGTGGCTCCGTCACCGGGCGTATCGATCGGCCAGCGCACCAAGTCCCGCTGTCCGTTGGCCACGCGCGTCCCCACCGCCCGGCGACCGTCGGGCGAAATGGCCAGGTCTTCCCATACGGCGTCCGCGGGGCCGGAGGGAGCACGGATGGTGGGACTGCTCGACGCGGTAGAGAGGGCCAGACTGGCGCGCCGGCCGCCGCCACCCGCCGGCGCCACGATGCGCGCGCCGCGGGTTTCGCGACGCCAGGCCTTCCCGGGAAGCCAGCGATACTGATCGCTGCTGATCGTCCAGCGCGACGTGAAGTCGAGTTGCGCGATCACCAGCGTGTCGCCGACCCAGTCGTAGTTCGCCTCGCCGTTCACGCGATGGGTGGCGAGCGTGCGAAACGTGGCGGCATCGGCCACCCGCAGCTCGGCCGCGCCTTGGCCATCGTCGCGCAGGTAGGCGACCCGGCGGCCGTCAGGTGAGACGCGCGGCACCGGTTCCGAGCGGAGCCCGCTGTCGAGGATGCGGTCGGCGTTGGTCTCATTCGCGTGGGGCTCCGGCAACGTTCCTCGGCGCCACTCCTCCCCGAGCGTGCGTCCGGGCGCAGCCCGCGCCACCTGCCGCCCGACGCGGAACGGGATCCACTGTCCCGCCGTCGCCTCCACGAACCGCGGCACCACGGAGTCTCCGGCGACGACGGCGAACGAATGCAAGAACCGGCTGCCGTACGCATACGGGACGAGGCCGTCCGCCCAGCGCGTGAACAACAACGCGTCCCAGGGTGAGCGCGACGCGCCGGCCACGCGGTCCGCGGCCAGCAGCTGTGTGTGAAAGCTGCCGCGCACCCGGCCGCCGTTGGTGAACTTCGACTCGTAGTACGTCGCCAGCCCCTCGATCACCCAGCTCGGCTGATACTCGTTCGGGAACAGTCCGGGCGCCCGGCCGAACACGTGCTGCAGCCCGCTCCACAACCCGCGCGATCGGTCCAGATGAAACACGTGGGCCAACTCATGGGTGGTGACCAGACGCAGCCAGCTGTCGTAGAACAGCAGCCCATGAGCGCCCGCCGGCGGGGCGGCGAAGATCGTGATGCGGCTCGACGGAAACACGCTCGTGAACCCGTTGGACGCGTCGATGTCGTCGGCGAGCGTCAGGTCCACCACGCCGCGCGGCGGGTGCAGCTCGGTCGCCAGCAAGCGGTACGACCGCTCCGCTTCCCGCGCCTCGAGCAGCGCGACGTCGCGATAGGCGGGCCGGAAATGGATACGGAAGTGGGGCGTGTGAAGGGTGCGCCAGGAGCCAGACGGATCAACTTGGGCCTCGGCGCGCGCGGCGAGGAAGAGAGGCAACAGAACGCGGAACGCGGAAATGGGAACGCGGAACGGCCGCCCACGCTTTAGCCCGCGGTTAGACCTCCGCCTGAGGTTCCGCGTTCCACGTTCCAGGTTCCGCGTTCTCACCGCTCCCTCGCTCGCTCTCGGAGAAACGCCTCAATCCCCCGCGCCACGGCGCGCGCGTACCGCTCCTGCCCTTCGTCGCTCGCCAGCATTGCTTCCTGGTCCGGCAGCATGATGAACAGCCCCTCCGTGAGCGCCGCCGGCATCCAGGTCGGTCGCACCAGCGCGTAGTCCCCGCGGCCCATGCCCAGGTCGCGGATGCCCAGTTCGGCGACCAGCGCACGGTCGAGCTGCCGCGCCAGCGGCGCGCTGCGCGGCTGGAAGTAGTACACGCTCGTGCCGTTATTGGTGAACGGGTTCACGCCGTCGGGAAGCGCGTTCGCGTGAATGGAGACGAGCACGTCGGCGTCGTGCTGCTCCGCGAAACGGGTGCGGGGATACAGGTCGATGGGCGTCGAGTCGGTGCGCGTGAGCAGCACCGTGGCGCTACCCCGCTCGAGCAGCGACTGGACCTTGCGCGCCACCGCCAGCGTCGCGACCGGCTCCCACAGCCCCGTCGGCCCGCGGGCGCCGAGCGGCGGATGCCCGGGATCGATAACGATGGTGCGCCCTTTGAGCGGGTGCGCCGCATTGATCTTCGGCGGGCGACGCACCTCGAGCAGCAGGTCGCGGCCGTCGAAGCGGGTGCGATAGCCCCATACCCGGCGCGCCAGCTCGAGCGTGATCGTCACCTCGTCCGCCGCGGGCTGCGCATAGCTCATCCGTGTGACCAGCGGATCGGTGCCGCCGTACTGCATCCAGTTGATGTCCGACCCGGCGCCGTACAACCGCAGCGTGATGCTGCGCTCGCGCTCGGTCACCTGGAAGGGCA
>CBFHAJ010000060.1:0-20110 GCA_965653495.1 uncultured bacterium
ACGAGATCGAAGCCGCCGCCGGCCAGCACATCGCCGAAGTGCGACTCGAACGCGAAGAACGGCGCGCCACCCTCGCGCTCGAGCTGGCGTGCCGCGGCGCGCAGCTCGCGGCGGCTCGCGCGCAGGCGACCGAGCAGCACGCGCTCGTCCGACGTGAGCCCGCGCTGCCGGCCAAACAGATCGCGATCCTTCGCCGCGGCGAGGAGCTCGCCGGCTCGCTGCTCGAGTCGCGCCCCGGCGTTTGCGAACAGTCTCCGGGCCACCGTTCCCTCAGCCCGCGCGAGCTGGGCAAGCGCATCCGCCTTCTTCGGACCGGCGAGGCTGAACAAGACGCGGCGGGCATTCGTCAAGCGCTCGAGCTCCGCCGCCGACCCCGGCACGAAGGCCCTTCCTCCCTCCACCCCTCCCAGCGCCTGCGCCAGCGTGAGTGGATCGACTAGCGCGTCTCCTTGCCGCACGTGTCCGTCGAGGTTGGGCAGCGGCGTGACGCCGGCGAGATCGGCGTCGTCGTGGTCCACGACCAGGGCCAGCCACAGGCGCAGCTCCGCCAGGCGCACAGCCGTCGGCTTCAGGTCCACGCCGAACAACGAGTGCGCGATCACGTCTCGGCGTACCGCGGCCGCCGGTCCCTCGCCTGCCGAGCCGCGCAGCCGGCTCAGCTCCTCGAGCGCGCCCAGCAGGAACGCGCCCGAGCCCACCGCGGGATCGAGCACCGCGAGACGACCGAGGTCGGGTGGGCGCGCGGGAGCGTCCCCGAGGTGCACCCAGCGCTCCGCCGCCGCCGGCGCGAGCCCCAGCCGGTGCACCAGCACTGCCTCGAGTCCGGCGCGCACGATGTCGCGCACCAGCGCGGCAGGCGTGTAGTAGCTGCCACTGGCGCGACGCTCGTCCGGGTCCATCACTCCCTCGAACACCCGGCCGAGCATGTCGGGGGCGATGCGGTCGGCCTCGTCCGTTTCGCGCGCGGAAAAGTGGAACCGCTCGAGCAGGCCGTCGAACGCGTCGCGCCAGTCGGCGTTGCTCCAACGCGCAGGCCCGTGACGACGCTCCAGCGCTGTGGGCTCGAACAGCCCGCCGTTCAGGAACGGGAGCCGCCCGAGCGCCCGCGCCGCCGCGGCGCGCTCGCCGGGGGGCCGGTTGAGCGCACCGAAACACAGCTGGTCGAGCACGCCGCGGTGAAAGTGCCGGCGGGTGGCGACGCAATCATCGAAGCGCGTGATGAGGTAGCGCCGGTCGCCGTCCAGCCAGCCTTTGGCCTGCACGAAATAGAGGAACAGGACGCGTGTCAGTGCGGTCAGCGCGAGCGCATGTCGCTCGCTGCGACTGCGCGGAGTCGTCACCCGGTCGGTAAGTCGCTCGAGGGTGGCGCGGAACGCCCGGAAGAAGCGGGGGGTGACCGCTTCGCTGGCGAGCGCCTCGCCCACCCGCAGGCTCAGGCCGAGCGCCGTTTCACGGGGGCGTGGAATGAAGCGCTCGAGCGTTTCCAGCGCGCTGCCGGGCGGCCGGTCGAGCGGAATGGCGGCGACCCGGATGGCCGTCCCGCCGCTTCTGGCAGCGGCGCGCCAGCTCCCGCACACCAGGCGCCGGGGGGCGGTCGCGAGCGCGCAGGCGAGGCCCCGCTCCGCCTGCGCCGCGAGCCGCTGCGCTGCGGCGCGCACGGCGCGTTCGGCATCGCGGGCTTCGAGCGCAAACACTCGGAGCGCTTCGTGCCGCGCCACCAGCGCCGCGCGCACGAACCCCGCGGCCTCCACGGGCGTCGCGCCGAGCCAGGGCCCGGGCGGCACGTGCTCCCACGCCGCTTGGAACCCGAGCGCCCCAAAAAGGTGGCGAAGATCATCGATCTGCTCGGTGCGGGCGAGAAGTTCCCGCAACACCACGGGACCCCTGGTTCGGACGCGCTAACCTGGGGCTCGAATCGCCGGGATTAGGTACCGCGGTATTGCGGGGAGGCTCGGATTAACGCGAAACGCGGAGCCACCTCGTCGGTCGCTCCGCGTTCCGCGTTCCTAATTCCGCGTTCAGGAGGCCTTTCTCAACCTGATGCTCCCGTTCACCGTCTCCAGCGCCAGCCGCCGCCCGCCGTTGCCGATCGTGCCGTTCACCCGCCGCGGCCCCAGCCGGCCCGTGACCATCAGGGGAAAGTCGGTCTCGATGTCGCCGTTGACCGTGCTGGCGCGTACTTCGGTCGAGATGCCGGCCGGCAGATCGAGCGTGATGCCGCCGTTCACAGTGTGAAACTCGAGGGCGTCGGTCCAGGTGCTGCGACCCATCGAAGCCGTGATAGAACCGTTCACCGTCGACGCTTCAGCAATCCCCGTCGTCGACACACGAATGCTGCCGTTCACGGTGTTGGCTTCCACGTCGCCACCCAGGTTCGCCGCTTCTACTTCGCCGTTCACCGTGTGGCCGGCGAAGCGAACACCAGGGGGCACGTGGACGGTGAAGTTCACCTGCACGTCATTGTCGTGCGTGTTCATGTGACCGTGCTCACCCGCCTCGCAGGTGTTGTCGCGGTCGCCGTAACTGGGGTACACGGCGCAGATCGTTACGCCCTCGTCGGAGGGTACGACCTCGATCTTCACCTCGTCGGGATCGCTGCGACGGGCGTGCTTCACGGCGGTCACCTCGACGTCACCCGAGCCAGCCACCGCGTTGATGTCACCGTTCACGCCCTTGATTTCGATCGTTTTCCCCGCGGCGAGCTTGCCATTCCAGTGAAACTCTCCCTGGGCCGCCGCGCTTCCCGCTACGGATACGACGGCGCAGGCGATGAGCGGTGCGACAGCGAAGACGCGCATGGTCAGTTCTCCTCGTGGTCGTCGTGATCCTCAGCCTTCTCCCTGCCCTTGTCCTTGGCCAGCTGCCCAGGACGGCACAACCTGATGTCACCGTTGAACGACTCGAGCTCCAGCCGGGCGCTCGCCGACCCGATCGTGAAGCTGAACCGGTGTTTGGTCTTCCCCGTCAACTGCACAGGGAAGCAGGCGCTGAAATCGCCGTCGAACGTCGACACCGAGACCGCCACGTTGGACTTCTCGGGCACGGATACCCGCAGATCGCCGTCGTGGGTGGAGAAGCGATACCGGCCCCCGTCCTTGATGGTGCCGTCGTACACGATGTCGCCGTTGACCGTGTTTGCTTCGGTGTTGGCCGATTCGATCTGTGCCAGCGTGATGTCGCCGTTGACGGTCTCGACCGAGAGGTCACCGGATACCCCGGTCGCCTTGATCTCCTCGTTCACGCTGTTCAGGTCGATACGGCCGCGGGCCTTCTCGAGTGTCACCTCGCCCTGAACGGACTTGAGCGAGACGTTGCCGTTCCCTCCCGATACCTTCACCGACCCCTCCACCGTCTCGGCGGAGATTTCCCCCTGAGTGCCGTCGACCGTGATGTCGGTGTAGACGCCGGAGAGTGCCAGCGCCATCGACACCGGCACGGTGATGTCGTAATCCACCACCTGAGACGGTCCCCGCCGGCCCTCGGACTTCACGTGCACCAGCTGGTCCGATGCCTCCACCAGAATGCGATCGCGGCTGGAGTGGCTGGCCGTGATGCGCACCGCGCTCTTTGTCCAGGTCTTGATGGCGATCTCGCCACCGAAGTTGTTGACCTCCAGGCGCGCGCCCGCCCGCACGGGGACGGTCGTGTCGGTCTGCTGCGCGAGCGTCAGGCCCGCGAGCGTCGCCAGAGTCATGAGCATGCTCGTCTGTCCTCTCTCAGGTCCGCGAGCCGGCGAGGGCCGCCGCCTGCCGCAGGAGCTCCAGTTTGCGCCGCATCTCCGCGGCGAGATGCAGGTTCAGATACGAGTTCGCCGGATCAGCCGCGAGGGCACTGCGGGCGTCGCGGATCGCCCGGTCGATGATGGCGAGATTCTTTTCGATCACGCGGATCGTCGCCGTGTCGAGCGTGCCGCGCCGCTGCGCCAGCACCCGCTCCAGGTCCGCCACCGCCGCGGCGTATTTCGGATTGACTCCGTAACTGCCGGCATTGCTCATGGCCGGGGGCGGCGGCGTCGTCGACGCCGTGGTCTGCGATGGCGTCGCCGCCTTCCTCCCCATCACCAACCAGGCCGACATGCTCGACAAGAGCGCCAGCGCGACCGAGGCGGCGACGAGCTGCGGCACCGTGAACGAGACCCGCCGGCGGGCGCGTCGGGCTGCCAGGCTCACCACATCGCCCGACGAGCGACCAATCCGCGACGCCACCTGGGGCCACAGATCTGTCGCGGGCGGCCGCTCGTCGAGCGCTCCGGCGCGCGCTACCACACGCCGCAGCTCGCCGAGCGTAGCCCGGCACTCCGCGCACGCCGCCAGGTGCGACTCTAGCGCTGCGCGCTCGCCCTCGGGCAACGTCGCGTCGATGTACTCTGAGAGTCGCTCGGTCCAGTTGTCGCTCATCGTTCCTTCCCTTCTGTTCCGCGTTCCACGTTCCCGGTTCCGCGTTTACTCCAGGTGCTTCCTTAATGCCATCCGCGCGTGATGCAGCTGCGACTTCGACGTCCCCGGTACGATTCCCAAGAGCTCGGCGATCTCCTCGTGGCGGTATCCCTCGATGTCGTGCAGCACGAACACCTGCCGCGCGCCGTCGGGGAGCCGCTCGATCGCCTCCTCGAAGTCCACCGAGAGCTCCACCGTCATCGGTCGGCCGGCTACAGCGTCGAGCGCGTCTTCCGCCGCGCTGAAGCGCCCCCGCTCCGTGCCGATCGTCGTGCGCCGGGCCAGGATGACGTTCACCGCCAACCGGTGGAGCCAGGTCCCGAACGCCGCCTCACCGCGAAACGTCGAGAGCTTGCTCCACGCCCGCACGAACACGTCCTGCGTCAGATCGTCCGCGTGCTCGGGACCGGTCATGCGCCGGGCGAGGCTGTGGACGCGCGCGACGTGCGTTCGGTACAGCCGCTCGAAAGCGCGGCCGTCACCCGAGGCGGCGAGCGCCGCGTCGGCAGTCTCAGCGTCCCGCGCCGTCTGGTCGAGATCCCTGCGCAGTGTCGCGACTCCGGGAGTGGTGAGCTCCATGTGCCCGATTCGATAGGGCTTAGGCGTCAAAAGGTTGCAACGGCGGGCGGGCGGCGGCTAGATTGCGCGGCCATGCCTTCCAGCCTGCTCGCCCTCGCCGGCATTGGCCTGCTGTTGGGCTTCCGCCACGCGTTCGAGCCGGACCACCTGGCGGCCGTCTCGACTCTGGCCACGCGCCAGGGGCGGCTGCTCGACGCCTGCCGGCTGGGGCTCGCCTGGGCGGTCGGCCACTCGGTGAGCGTCGGCGTCGTGGTGGGGGCCATCATTGTCTTCGGGCTGCGGCTGCCCGACCGCCTGTGGCCCCTGGCGGACTTCCTCGTTGGCGTGCTCCTGATCGCCCTTGGAGGCGGGGTGATCATGCGGTACCTGCGGGGCCGGTGGCACCTGCACGTCCACACCCACGCCGCCGGACCCCATCTCCACCTGCACAGCCATGCCCATGGCGCCGTGCACGAGCATGTCCACCCGCGTGGCGACGCCCGCCGTTCCCTCGGGTTCGGGCTGTTGCACGGCCTCGCCGGGAGCGCCGCGATCCTGGTGCTGCTCGTCGCCGCGGCCCCGACCCGGCCTGCACAGCTCGCCTATTTCCTGGCGTTCGCGGCGGGCACCATGATCGGCATGCTGCTCGTGTCGTTCTCGCTGGCAGGACTGGTACGACTCGCTTCCGGACGCGGCGCCCGCTGGGCGAGCGCACTGCACGTGGGCTCGGCGGCGGCCAGTGTGGCCGTGGGACTGGCGCTCGCCTGGCGAACGTTCCCGACCTGACCCGAGCGCGCACGATATACTTCCGCAAGCATGCCAAGTCGCCTCCGGTGGCTAGCTCTCCTCGCGCTCCTCGGCTGCCTCGACACGTTCGCGCCCGCCGGCGCGGTCGAATTTCAGCCGCCGCCGGCCTACCGAGCCTGGTGGGCTGCGATCGAAGGCTGCGCCGGGATTTCGGGCGACTTCACGCGGGTCGAGTGGTACGAAGTGCGTGGGGCCAACTATCCCTGTCCCGCGTACGAGGGCCGCTGCGACGGCTGGTGGCAGCCGCCGCACGTGATCTACCTCGCCACCCAATGGGTCAACGACCGGCAGCTGGTCGAGCACGAGATGCTGCACGACCTGCTGCAGCGAGGCGACCATCCGCCCGTGTTTCAAGCCTGCGGAGTGCTGTAGATCCGCCCGCGCCACTCGACCCTGGTTCCTCGCAGTGCCGACCGGATCATGATAAACGCGACCATCGCGGCACCGACGGGATAGAGTAACGCATACCATACGGGCGCCCCTTCGGCCCAATAGACGGCCACCCAAGTGGCCAGCGAGATCGCCGTGGTAACCGGGGCCCAGTGCGCCGCTCCGCCTGAGGCCGCCCACAGCAGCGGCGGTGCGATCCACACGAGCGCCGGAAGCCACATGACGTAGGGCGCCGCCCGCCGCAGCAGCGGAACAGGCGGGAACGCGAGCGGAATGCCGCTCGCCAGATTCTTGGTCCACCCTTCCATGACGCCCGCGAGGCTGCGGTACATCCGAGTGCGCATGTACTGCTCGCCGTGTGTCAAAAAGATGTCGCGCTGCTGTCGGACATAGGCTTGAGCCAGCGCCATGTCCTCTACGACGCTCCCCTTCACCGCCTCGTGGGTCCCAACGCTTTCGTAGACGGCGCGGGTGGTGAGGATGAACTGCCCGTTCGCGATGGCGTCCCACTCGACTCGCGTGCGGTTCACGCGACGCAAGTCGCCCACCCGGGCCGCGAGCGCGACGAACACGTGCGGTTGGACAAGCCGCTCCCAGAAGGTCACCATCTCCTGCTGCGATACCACGCTCACCATGTGGACTCGCTCGGCCCCGAGGGCCTGCACGGCGCGAGGGATGAGCTCCGGGTGCAGCCATGTGTCCGCGTCGATGAACAGCACCAGCTCGCCGCGTGCCCTGCGGTAGCCCTGCACCAGGGCCCACGACTTTCCGAACCAGTCAGGGGGCAGCTCCTCCCCGCGCACCAGCCGTACCCGACCGGCAGCCTCGGGCGTGCGGGCCAGGCGCTCGACGATCGCACCCGTCCCGTCCTGCGAACGGTCGTCCACCACGATCACTTCGAATCGACTGTAGCTCGACGCCACCAACGAGCGCACACAACGCTCGATGTTCGCCGCCTCGTTGCGCGCGGGAACGATCACGGACACGAGCGGCCCGTCGCTCACCGCGGGCCAATCGCTGAGTCGCGGACGGCGCGAGGCGTAGCGATACACGAGGAGCGCCAGGAACAACACGTAGCCGGCGGGAATCCACCAGCTCACTCGAGCGCTTCTCCTTCCGCAGCGGCCACGACCGTCACCGCGCTCATGTCGCCGACGACGTTCGTCATCGTACGAAACATGTCGGGAATGCGGTCGAGGCCCAACAATAACGGCAGGCCGGCGAGCGGCAGCCCCGTACTCGCGAATGCCGGCGCGAGGCTCACGATGCTCGCCGACGGCACACTCGCGACAGTCAGCGAGGTAAGGAACACGGCCGCTCCCGCCTGTACCATGCTCCCGAGGCCCAAGCTGGTACCGTACAATTGTGCCACGAACAGCACGGCCACCGCCTGGAACAAGGCGCTCCCCGCGCGACCGATGCTCGCCCCCAGCGGCAGCACGAAGCTCGCGACCGGCAGCGGGATCTTGAGATCCCTGCCCGCTGCGTCGAGCATCACCGGCAAGCTCGCGAGCGACGAGGTCGTCGAGAACGCCATGAGCGCCGATGCGCGGATGGCCCGCAGGAACCGGAGGGCGCCGAGCCGCCCGACGAGGGCGACCGCCGGCACATAGACGAACGTGATGAACAGGGCCAACCCCGCGACCACGGCGAGCACAAACACGGCCATCGCCTTGAGGAGCGACGGGCCGAACGTGGCGACCGCACCCGCGACGAGCGCGCAGATGCCGAGCGGCGCGATCAGCAGCACCCAGTGGACGATGCGAATGAGGGCCTGCGTGGTCACGTCCCCGAGCTCGGTGACCGTGCGACGCTTCTCGTCCGGGAGCGCCGCGGTGGCCACCGCGCAGATCGTGGTGAATACGATCAGCGGGAGGAGATTCCCGTCCACGGCAGCGCGCACCGGGTTCGCGGGAATCAGCTCCACCAGAAACCGAGTGCCACTGGGGAGTTGCTCGGCGGCACGGCGCACGACGCTTGAGTCGACGGGTGCGGCGGCGCGCAATGCTGCCTGTTGATCTGGTGTGACCGAGCCGAGCGGCAGCACCAGCGCCGCTACCACAAAGCCGATCACGATCGCCACGAGCGTGGTGCCCCAGAAGAATCCCAGCGTGCGCGCACCCAGCCGCCCGAGGCGGCGCAGGTCGCCCAGTCCCGCGACACCCGTGAACAACGCGGCCACGACCAGTGGGGTGACGACCATTGACAGGAGATTGAGGAACAGCGTACCGAAGGGCCGGAGCCACCGCTCCGACAGCGCGAGTAGCACGGGCGACTGTGTGACGACGGCGGCCGAGCCGAGGGCGAGACCGGCGGCGAGACCGGCGGCCATCGAGACGTGGCTTGCGATCGATCGCACGGGTTTATTTCCGGGCACAATGATCATCGGCCGCCGCCAGCTCCGCAACGGTTAGCCCCCCTGGCTACCCCGTCGACCCGCTCATGTCGTCTCGCGCTCCCCGGCGGCGCGGGTGCCGGCGTCTCCGTGGCGATGACGAGCGCCGGAGGGAAGCGTCCCGTCGTCCTGCTGCGCGGGGTCGGCGACGTCCTCACCGACCAAGTCGCACGCGCCGGCTTCGCCGTGGTGACGTTCGATCCTCCGGGGGCCGAGGAGTTGCGCACCGTGCTCGACGGGCTCGCCCGGGGATCTCTCGGCCCTCCGGCGACCGCCTTCGCCCTGGTAGAGCGCGCCGCCGACGGCGCGTTCGCGATCACGCGCCTCAGCGGCGGTGCGCCCGGTGCGTCGTCACCCGAGGGGACTGCACACGATTCGCGCGAGCTGATCCAATGGCTGACGAAGCATCTCGCGTGATCACGCTGGAGTCGGTGCGCGCCGCACTGCGCGGCGTCCGGCCTCGGGCGGCCGCGGTGGGGGGCGCGCACCCTGCGGCCGTCTCTCTCGTGCTCGTCGACGGGCCACAGGGGGCGGAGCTGCTACTGATCCGTCGCGCAGAGCGCGCCGGCGATCCTTGGTCAGGTCAAGTCGCCTTGCCAGGGGGGCGGCAAGATCCCGCCGATACCGACTTGCTGGCGACCGCGGTCCGCGAAGCCCGCGAAGAGACCGGGGTGGAGTTGCGCGGCGCCGAGCGACTTGGCGTGTTGGACGACCTGGTGCCGGTGACGCCCACACTGCCGCCCGTGCTCGTCCGTCCGTTCGTATTCGCGCTGCTCCCCCCCCGGCCAGCACTCGTCACCAATGCGGAAGTCCAGCGAACCTTCTGGGTCCCCCTCGCGCGCTTGGTCGACAAAGGCACGCGCCGCGACGTGACTCTCGTGCTGCGTGGCGTGCAACGCACGTTCCCTGCGTACGTGGTGGGTGAGGAGGTGATCTGGGGGATGACCGAGCGCATTCTCACTTCTCTGATCACCCGGCTATAGTCTATCAGAATCCACATATTCGCTTGACAACATTCATAAATTAGTTTAATCTAAACAATTACCGAAGTTGTTACATCTGGACACCATAGGCGAGCCGTCGGGCGCCGCGCTTCCGCGCCGTTCCGGCAGGGAGAATCGGCATGCACGCGACTTTGCGAGACGCCACCCCTCCCCTCACGCGCTCCGTCGAGGACTATCTCAAAGCGATCTATCACCTCTCGAATCAGGGCGGCTTCGCCGCGACGAGCGATATCGCGGCGATGCTCGAGGTCGCTCCACCCTCCGTGAGCGGGATGGTCAAACGGCTGTCCGAAACGGGGCTGATCGAGCATGTGCCCTATCGCGGCGTGCAGCTCACTGCACAGGGCCGCCGGGCCGCGCTCAAGATGATCCGCCGCCACCGCATTCTCGAGCTGTATCTCACCCAGCACCTGGGCTACGACTGGGGCGGCGTGCACGCCGAAGCGGAGCGGCTCGAGCATGCCGTCTCCGACGAATTGATCGAGCGCATGGCGAGCGCCCTCGGCCAGCCGCTGTACGATCCGCACGGCGACCCGATTCCCACCGCCGCTGGTGACATCGAAGAGGCGGCCCTCGTGTCGCTGGGCGAAGCGGCCGTCGGGACCAAGCTCGAGTTGCGGCAGGTGGGGACGCAGGACGCGGCGCGGCTGCGCTATTTCGCGGAGCAGGGTCTCACGCCCGGTGTGCTGCTCAGCGTGGCCGAACGGCAGCCCTTCAACGGTCCGACGACCATCGCCCTCGTGCCGTCGGGTGATCGGCGCGTGGTGGGACGCGACCTCGCGCAGCTCCTGTGGTGCCGCGAGGTGCCGGTGGAGGGGTATGGCTCGGCCGCTCGTTGAGCCCGAAGCGGGCTGGCGGCGCCCCCGGCTCGCACCCAGTCTCGCGGAGGTCTACCGCACCGTCCCGGTCGAGGCGCGGACCTGGTGGCGACGGGCACTCGCGTTCGCGGGCCCCGGCTACCTCGTGGCGGTGGGCTACATGGATCCCGGCAACTGGGCCACCGATCTGGCCGGGGGCTCGGCGTTCGGGTACGGGCTGCTCAGCGTCATTCTGGTTTCCAACCTGATGGCAATCCTGCTGCAGGGGCTCGCGGCGAAGCTCGGCATCGTGACGGGTCGCGACCTGGCGCAGGCGTGTCGCGACCACTTCTCGCGTCCCGTAACGATTGCGCTCTGGATCTTGTGCGAGGTCGCGATCGCGGCATGCGACCTGGCGGAGGTGATCGGATCCGCGATAGCGCTCAATCTGCTGTTCGGCATTCCCCTGCCCGCGGGAATCGCGATCACGGCGCTCGATGTGCTGCTGGTTCTGGTTCTGCAGCAGAAAGGCTTCCGGCTGCTCGAGGCGCTCGTCGTGGCGCTGGTGGCCACCATCGCGGGCTGCTTCCTGTTCGAGATCTTCATCGCCCGGCCCGAGGCCGCCGCGGTCGTTCACGGTTTCTTGCCGACCGCCGCCATCGTCCGCGACCCCGCCAAGCTATACATCGCCATCGGGATCCTCGGCGCCACCGTGATGCCGCACAACCTCTACCTGCACTCTTCCATCGTGCAGACCCGGGCGTACGAGGAGACGCCCGCGGGCAAGCGAGTCGCCGTGCGTTACGCGTTTCTCGACTCCACCGTCGCGCTCACGTTCGCGCTGTTCATCAATGCGGCCATCCTCGTCGTCGCCGCGGCGACGTTCCATCGCTCCGGCCACACCGGCGTCGCCGAGATCCAGCAGGCCTACGAGCTGCTCACGCCGCTGCTCGGTGTGACCGGGGCGAGCGCCGTATTTGCGTTCGCGCTGCTCGCCTCCGGACAGAACTCGACGCTCACCGGCACACTCGCGGGTCAGATCGTGATGGAAGGGTTTCTCAACATTCGGCTGCGGCCCTGGCTGCGGCGTCTCATTACACGCTGCATCGCGATTGTGCCCGCCGCCCTCACCGCTATCTTTTTCGGGGAGAACGGCACCGCGCGACTGTTAATCCTCAGTCAAGTGATCCTCAGCTTGCAGCTCTCCTTCGCCGTGTTTCCGCTGGTCTGGTTCACGTCGGACCGCGCGAAGATGGGCGAGTTCGTGAACCCCGCGTGGCTCAAGACGCTCGCCTATGTCGTAGCGGGCCTGATCGCCGCGCTCAACGTCTGGCTCATCGTGCAGGCCGTCGCCGGCAGGCTGCGCTGATGTATCGGAAGATCCTCGTGCCGCTCGAGCATTCCCCCGCCGACGAAACCATCCTGGCGCACGTCCGCGTGCTTGCTCACCAACTCGGCTCTCAACTGCTCCTGATTCACGTGGCGGACGGCTGGGTGGCCCGCAACATCCGGGAGCTCGATCTGCGGGAGTCCGAGGAGATGCGCGACGACCGTGCCTACCTCGAGAGCCTGTGCGGTCGGCTGGCGGCCGAAGGCTTCGAGGCCGACGCGGTGCTCGCCGCCGGCGACCCGGCTGCCGAGATCGCCGCTGCCGCCGAGCGGGAGAGCTGCGACCTCATCGCGATGGCGACCCACGGGCACCGGTTGCTCGAGGATGTCGTCAGAGGCAGCACCGCGACAGCATTACGACATCAGACGAAGATTCCGATTCTTATGGTGAGGACCGACAAGAAGTGACTACGTAGTTCTCACCTGCTCCAACGCTCGTAAGATCGCTCCCAGCCGACGGTCTCTCGCCTCCCGTAATCCGTCGAGTTTTCCTTTGTACGCGCGTTCGATACTGTGAATCAATGCTCGTTGCTGCTCCGGGTCGAGCCGCTGCCAGGTGGCGAGCTCTCCCCACCAGCCCTCGAAACTCGCGAGCAGTTGCTGCAGAAACAGCGTGACGCCGCCGTCACCTGCGGCGAGGTGGTAGGTCAGGTGCGGTCCCCCCGCCGCCCAACCGAGTGCGGGGCCCAACGAGACGGCGCGGTCGAGCTCGTCCACGTCGATGACGCCCTGAAGCACAAGATCAATACACTGTCGCCACACGGCGGCGGCAATCCGGCCCACGACATATCCGGGGACCGCCCGCTTTAGAAGGATCGGCATCCGGCCCAGCGCGCGCAGGTACTCCTGCGCCCGCGCGACGCTCGCTTGTGTCGTGCGCGGCCCGGGCACCAGCTCGACGAGCGGGATCAGCTCGGGCGGATTGAGCGGATGGGCGACGAGGCAGCGGTCCTGCCGGCGGCAGCGCGCGAAGATGTCTCCCGGCGCGAGTCCGCTCGACGAGCTCGTGAGCAGCGCCTCCTGCCCCGCCACATGCTCGATCGAGTCGAACAGCTTTTGCTTGCCGAGCAGGTCTTCGGAGATCGCTTCGATCACCCAATCGGCGTCCTTCACGGCCTGCAGCAGGCTGCGCGCGTGCACGAACTCGAGCAGTCCTCGCTCGACGATTCCCTGGGTCGCGCGCTGGAGCTGCACGAGCGCTCGCGCCCGGTCCGGTACTTCCCGGGCCGCTCGCTCGAGGCCCGACGCGTTCGCGTCGAATACGGCCACTGGCCATCCCGCGGCGGCGCACAGGGCGGCCCACCCGCAACCGATGTCACCCGCGCCGATCACCGCGACCTTGCGTGGCAGGGTCGTCACACCGCCGCTTCCTCGGCGGCGATCGGCGTCGCGGCGGCGCGCGCCGCCCAGCGGAACACCCGCTCCGACAGCAGCCGCCGCACCGGCGCCACCTCGATACGCGTCGCGACCTTCACACGCGCGCCCTCGGGAGCCACGCGCGTGTGCCCGCGGTGCTCGGCGTCGTCCAGGTCGACCGTGATCCGCTGCTCCTCGAACGTCAGCACCGGCGGGTGCACCAGGGCGGCGATCGGGACCACGTCGTTCACGATGCAGCCGTCCAGGTTCTCCTGCCGCTTGTGAAACTCGATGTAGAACCGCAGCGCGTCCTGCATCCAGACGGCCTGGGGGGCGCCCGAGTGGGCCAGCCGGGTCGCCTCGCCGGGGGCGAGCACCATCTGCCGCGTCACATCCAGCCCCACCATTTCCGTCGGGAGCTCGGCGCGCAGCACGATGTCGAGCGCCTCGGGATCGCACCAGGCGTTGAACTCGGAATAGGGTGTTGTATTGCCTGGCGCTGCGACGTTGCCGATCATCGCGATATGGCGCGCCACCTTCTCGCGCACCAGCTCCCGATCACTCCGCAGCGCGAGCGCGAGGCCCGTCACAGGGCCGAGCGTCACCAGGGTGACGGGCTCCGGTTGTTCGGCGAGGAGGCGATCGAGCGATTTGACGAAGTCGAGGATGACGCCGGCGGGCGGCAGCGCCGCGTAGCCGAGCCCCGACTCCCCATGCGTCTCGCTGGCCGGCGCGAGCGCCCGGGATAAGGGGCGCCGTGCGCCGACACCCAGCGTAGTGCGCTTGCCCGCCCGCCGCAGAATCGCGACGGCGTTGCGAAACGCGTTCTCGACGACCGTGTTGCCGTAGGATACCGAGATGCCGCGGACGTCCAGCTCCGGCGAGCCGAGTGCCAGCAGGAGCGCCAGCATGTCGTCGATGCCGGGGTCGGAGTCGATAATGACGGGAAGCGGGTCGCTCACGGCTGAACGCTAGGGAACGCGAACCTCCTTTGCAATAGTGTCGCGCAACTTCCGGAACTCCTCCGCCCCACCGAATCCAAAGATGCGCTCGATCACGCGGCCGCGGCGGTCGAGCAACACCGAGTACGGCAGTCCCCGGTAATGGTACGTCTGCTTCATGCGCCCGCCACCCACCAGGACGGGGAACGGCGGCCGGAACTGGCTCACGAAGGCGGCCATCTTACTCCGGTCCACATCGTCCGATATCGCTACGATCTCGAAATCGCGGCGGTCGAGCTCGCGGTACAGCTCCGCCATGTGGGGGAACTCCTCGCGGCAGGGATCGCACCACGACGCCCAGAAATTCACGAGCGTCACCTTGCCGGCGACCTGGGCCAACGTCAGGGTGTCGCCCCGCAGGTCGGGCAGCGCGAACGCCGGAGCGAACAGCTCCCGTGCGCCCTTCCGTCCGGGGACCGGGGCAGCGGCCAGGAGCGAGTCGCCGTTGAGAAGCGCGAGGGTGCCCCGCCGGTCCACCACAACCGCGGTCTCCCGGGCGCTCAGGTGCCGGGTCGCCACGATCGCTCCCGTCGCGGTATCGAGCGCGTCCAGCCGCAGCCTGGTCCCGGCTGAGTCCTCTGAACCGAGCGCGTACAGGCGCCCATCTGGACCAAGAGCGAGAGCGAGGTTCACGAGCGCGCTGCGCACTTCCAGTGTCGTCCCCCTGGCGGGCAGGAACACCGGGTCCGACTGATCGCCTGACGGCGCGCGGCGCGCGGTCCAGAGGGCCTTCCCACCCGAACCGTACTTGCGGATTTCGTCCCGCACGAGCGGGGCATAGTACACCGCGCCGGTTGGCCCCACGGCCACCGCGCCGGCGTTCACGAGGAACGTGAGAAACGGCACCGCGGGTCGCCGCAGCGTGGCCAGCCCTTCCGTTGGACGACCCAGTGTGTCGAGCAGGCGGATGAGCGGGGCGGTGTCGGGCTCGGGCACGGCGAGCTCCGGGACGTAGTAGGGAGAGCGGGTCGCCGCGACGCGGCCGCCGCTCGCGGCATACAGCGATGCCACGTCCGGGCTCTCCCACTCCCGCACCGGACGTCCGCTGGTGTCGAGCACCACTCCCTCGCCGGTTCGCTCTGTGACCAGCAGCTCCACAGGACCGAGCGGGGCGACGGCCATCGGTGTCGCGAGGCGCGGGCTCTTGAGCTCGCGCACGACACGGAGTCGGCCGTCGAAAGCGACGAGCCTGCTATGGTCGGGATCGGGAGCCCACGACATTCCGCCCAGCGCTGCGGCGGGCGAGCGCCCGAGGAACAACAGGGTGTAGCCGTCGCGTGCCGGGGAGCGGCAGCCGAGCAGCGCCACAGCCAGCGCGGCGCCACTCCCCAGCGCGCGCTGCATCAGCTGGCGGGCGAGACCGTCTTGATCTCGATGGTATGCAGCCCGCTCACCATGCGGTGCGTGCCGGTCACCTTGACCTTGGCCTCGGCATACTGCTCGAGCTTCGAGTTCTGCGGATCGCCCGGTTTCGAGCTCACCGGCAGATAGATGGTGCCGTCAGCCAGGATGCCCAGCGGCACGCCGGCCTTGGCGCACGCCTGCGCGCAGGCCTTGTGGGCCGCGCCGGACGCGCCGTTGGTGGTGTTACAGTTCAGGTCGACCACCTGGCCGGTGATCGTCATCTCGTTGCCCGCCGTCGCCGCGTGGCCCTGTGCCGCAAGCGGCAATGCGCAGAGACCGAGCACGGTCGTGGTGGCGAGGATGCGCTTCAACATCGTCCTCCTCCTCTGTTCAGTAATGTGAAACGTCAATGACTGCTCCCCGTGTACCATACGTCCCGGCTCATGGTTCCGGATTGGCGTATATTGGGCGCCATGAGCGCGGCGTATCGTGAATTGCTGAGCCGGTTTGGCGGCGGCTGGGAACGCGGGGACGTGGAGGAGATCGCCGCCGTGTTCGCCTCCGACGCCGTATTCCTGGGCGCTCCCTTCGGGGAGCGCAGCGTAGGGCTCGACGCGATCCGCGCCTACTGGCGCGACGTTCCCGCCAATCAGGCCGACGTGACATTCAAAGCCGGGGAGATCCACGTGGCCGGCCCGTGGTTTGCGGCGGAGTTCCGTTGCACCTACCGCCGGCGCCGCACGGGTGAATGGGTGGACACGCGTGGCGCGCTGTTCTGCGAGACCAAGGACGGCAAGATCAGCGAAATGCGGATGTACTGGCATCGCAATCCGTAGCGGCTCCCCCTCTCCCTCCCTCTAGATCCCCTGCCGGGCGCGCGCGTACTCGAGCGCCTGCTCCATGAGCTCGGCGCTGCGCAAGCCGACGCGCATCGCCGCCGTGATGGCCGCTTCCTCCTCCATGCCCTGCTCCAACATGAAGTAAGGAATGAGACCGGCGCCGACGCGGTTGCCGCTGGAGCAATAAATGAAAGAGGGACGCTTCCCTGCGAGCTCACGCACCGTCGCGACGAAGTGTGCGAACGTCTCGTCGCTCACCCTGCCGTGGCCTATCGGAATGCTCACGAACTCGAGGCCCGCGGCCACCACGGCATCCGGTGTGCGGTAGGGGCGCGGCTCCATCGGCTCCCGGATGTCGATCGCTACTTTGCACCCGGCGCGCTGCAGGGCCGTGAGGTGCTCGAGCGTGGGCTGTCCGCCGGTGACGATGCCGGGGATCGGCTCGCTGGCGTTGGTGACGCCCGCGATCGCGTCGAGCAGGTGGCTCATGACGGATTGACCGGGACTGAGCTTGGCGCCACAATCTAGCGCATCGGGACCGTCATGGCTTCCTCGCATCGTTCGCGCCGGCCGTCACTGCGCGCCCACTTGAAGCCGCACCACAAGCTGTGGCTCAACTGGGACGGGGCGTTCCTCATGGGACCGCGGTACATGCGGTTTCTCGAGGCGGTCGATCGCACCGGCACGATCCGCGCGGCGGGGGAGGAAGTCGGCTGGAGCTACCGCACCTGCCTGAACCGGATGCGGGCGATGGAGCGCGTGCTCGGCGCCAAAGTATTGACCACGACGCGGGGCGGGTCGAGCCGCGGCGGCGCCCGACTGACGGCGGAGGCGCGCCGCCTGGTGCAGCTGTTCGAGCGCTGGCGGCGGGAAGCGCTGCGCCTGAGCGACGCGGCGTTTCGTAAGGTGATGAGCCGATAGGCATCCGCTTGCCTATCGGGCGACAGCGCCGTAGCTTCCCGCCGTGCGACTCGCCCTGTTGCTCGGTGGCTGTCTAGCGCTCCGCGCGGCGGCCCAGACTCCGCCCGCCGTCTCGACCACGCCGCGGGTCAGCGGCTACCTCCAGCCCCGCTTCCAGGCGCTGGGCGACACCGCGTCGTACTTTCTGCGGCGTGCCCGCTTCGCCATCGAAGGCAACATCACGCCCTGGGCCTCGTACCGCGCGCAGGTCGAGCTGCGCACCATGGGAGCCGCACCGACACCTGCCACCTCGCCCCTCACGCTCTCGGCAACGGACTTGTACATCCGGCTGAATCACCAGGGCTGGGGCGGCACCGTCGGGCAGTTCCGTGTTCCCTACTCGCTCGAGTCGCTGCTCAGCTCGACCATACTCGAGACGAGCGAGCGCTCGCGCGTCGTGAACGCCGCCAAGCGCGACATCGGCATGCAGGCCGATTGGAGCGTCACGGGCCACGTGCTGCTGCAGGCGGCGATGGTGAACGGCGAAGGGCCGAACCGGGCGAGTAATCCCGACAACCGTATGGCGTACTTCGCCCGTGCCATTATCACCCCAGTCAAGGGGCTCGACGTGGGGGGCGCGTTCCAGGGCTATAGTGACTCGAGCGGAGTCGACGTCCAGAGCATGTACCGGGCCGGCCGCTGGACTGGACGCGCGGAGTACATCGACGAGCGCAATCGTCGCACCGACGTGCACAGCAGGGGCTGGTACGCGCTGGCCGGCTACTATGCGCTGCCCCAGCGGGTCGAGCTGGTGGGTCGGGTGGAGCAATTCGATCCGAGCAACCTCGTGGCCACCGATCGCTCGACGGGCTACCTGATCGGGCTGCAGTACTTCATGCGCGGGGACAACTTCAAGGTCCTCACCGACTATGAAGTGTTCCGCGAGCAGGTCACGCAGGTGAACAACAATCGCGCCGTCGTGCAGATGCAGGTGCGGTGGTGACGGGCGGAAGGGCGGTCGGGCGGACCGGCGGACTCTGGCTGCTTACCGGCGCGGCGCTTCTGTCCGCCAGTCCGCCTGTCCGCCAATCCGACCCGGTTATCCTCGCCACCACCACTTCCACCCGCGACGCCGGCCTGCTCGATAGCCTGCTCCCCGTGTTCGAGCGGCAGTCTGGCTTGCAGGTCAAAGTCATCGCCGTCGGCAGCGGCCAGGCGCTTGCGATGGGGCGGCGCGGCGATGCCGATGTCGTGCTGTCGCACGCGCCCGAAGCGGAACGGTTGCTCGTCGACTCCGGATTCTTCGTGCGCCGCCGCCTGGTGATGCACAACGACTTCCTGGTCGTAGGCCCGGCGGGCGACAGCGCCGGCTTACGCGGCATGTCAGACGCCGCGGCGGCGTTCCGGCGCATCGCGGAGCACCACGCCGCGTTCGTGTCGCGCGGCGATCAGTCCGGGACGCACCAGCGTGAGCAACAGCTCTGGAAGCGCGCCGGGATCGCCCAGCCCGCAGCTGGCGGCTGGTACGTGGAGTCGGGCCAGGGAATGGGTGCCACCCTGCAGCTCGCCGATGAGAAACGGGCCTACACGCTGACCGATCGTGCCACCTACCTCGCCTGGCGCGACAAGCTGCAGCTCGTGCCCCTGGTCGAAGGCGATTCCGTGCTGTACAACGTGTACCACGTGCTCGAGCTCAATCCCCATAACGCCGCGCGCATCAACCTGGCGGGCGGCGCGGCCCTTGCGGCGTTCTTCGTCGCTCCCGCCACCCAGGCGTTGATCGGGGAGTTCGGGAAGGCTCGGTTTGGGCGGAGCCTGTTCCTCCCGGACGCAGGTAAGCCGGATCGCTGGTAGACCGTCCTGCTGTGGGACAGATGGTGTCCTCTCCGGGAGTCATCCCCCGCTTAACTCGTTACATCGCAGCACGTCAATCGGGGACGGGAACCGGCATGCTTCTTGATCAGTTGCCCCGGGTAAGCGTATATAGAGGATAGCCCCATGATGCTCGCACTGATGCTCCCCCTGCTCGGCACCGCGCCCGCCTCCGCGAGCGCGCCCGCCGTGGCGGCGAGTGACGACCCACCGATCAAAGTCTGGCTCAATCACGACGATTTCCAACGGGGTGACAAGGCGCGCGTCAACCTCAAAACGGCTGAAGACGGCTACGTGGTCGTGCTGCGCGCCGACGCCGATGGACGCGTGCGGGTGCTGTTCCCGCTCGATCCGTCCGACGACGACTTCGTGCGCGGCGGCGAGACCATCGAGGTCCGCGGACGTGGGGACCGCGAGGCGTTCTACGTGGACGAGCGCGACGGCTCGGGCCTGGTCATCGCCGCGCGCTCGGTGTCACCCTTCAAATTCGACGAGTTCGTCCGGGGCGATCACTGGGATTACCGCGTGCTCGACGCGCGCCAGTCGGGTGACGACAAGGAAGCGGCCCTCGTCGACATCGTGCAGCGCATGACCGACGGCCACTTCGATTACGACGTCGCCACCTACGTGGTCGCGGCGCCGCGCGCGTATCGTGACGACTACCCGGTCTCGTACGGGTGGGGCTGGCCGTATACATACGGAGCGTACTACGGGGGCTATGGTTCGTGCTACGACCCGTTCTTCTTCGATACGTTCTACTGCGCGGGCTTCCGTCCGTACTATTACGATCCGTTCTTCTACGACCCCTTCTTCTTCGGGGTGGGCTTCACCTATCGGCCCTTCATCTATCGGCCGTTCGTGTACGGCGGCGGCGTGTTTTACAACCAGCCGCGCGGCCTGTTCGTGAACAGGCTGCGGTCCGGGCCCGGCTCCGGCATGTATTTCAAGAATCGCACGGGAACCGGTGTCACCTACACCGGGCTCGGTGGGATCGGCGCGCGCTCGCGCATCGCGCAGACCAC
>CBFHAJ010000061.1:0-20038 GCA_965653495.1 uncultured bacterium
ACGCCGATTTCGTCGCTGCGCGGCAAGTTGGCCGCGAGGGCCACGAACAGCTTCACGCTCGACCACGCCACCAGCGCGCCGCCGGCGCCGCCGAGCAGCGCGAGCGCGACACTCTCGGTGAGGAGCTGGCGCACCACGCGCGCCTGACTGGCGCCGAGCGCCGCGCGCATCGCGATCTCTTTGTGACGCGCGGTCGCGCGCGCCAGCAACAGGTTCGCCACGTTGGCGCACGCCATGAGCAAGGCACAGCCCGCCGCGCCGAACAACACGAGCAGGGTCAACCTCACATGGCCGACCAGGTGCTCCTGCAACGACACGAGAAACAGGCTTGAGTTGGTATTGGTCTTGGGATAAAGCGCTTCCAGCCGCCGCGCGATGGTCTCGACCTCGGCCTGTGCTTGCGACAGGGTCACGCCTGGTTGCAACCGCGCGACCGGGCGCAGCATGTGATACTCGCGGCTCCGCAGCGGACTCTGGGGGGATCCGGCAAAGCTGATGGGCGTCCATAATTCCGCGGCGGGCGGGTAGTGGAACGTTGCCGGCATCACGCCGATGACGGTGTGGGGGCTGCCGTCGAGCGTCACCTTCTTGCCGACTACGGCCGCGTCCCCGCCGAAGCGCCGTGCCCAGAGCGCGTGGCTGAGTACGACGACTCCTCCCCCGTTCGCCTGCTCGTCGGTGGGAAGGAACGTCCGCCCCAGCGCCGGTTTCACTCCGAACAGGTCGAGATAGTCCGTGGTCACGAGCGCGCCGTTGAGCCGCTCCGGCTCGCCCACGCCGGCGATGTTGATCGGCACCGTTTCCGAGATCGAAGCGGCGAGCTGGGCGAAGCTGTGACTCTGCTCGCGGTAGTCCAGGAAGTCGGCTGGCGTGACACCCATTTCACGATCGGCGCCATGCGCCCATCCGCCGATCCACACCAGCCGATCGGCCTCGCGGAACGGCAGCGGCCGCAACAGCAGCGCGTTGACGACGCTGAACAGCGCGGTGTTCGCCCCGATGCCGAGGGTCAGCGTGAGCACAGCCACGGCGGTGAAGCCGGGGCTCCGGGCGAGCTGACGCAGTGCGTAGCGGACGTCTTGGAGGAAAGTGTCCATCATTCGGCTCTCAATGCCTCCGCTGGATCGACCCGCGACGCACGATGTGCGGGTAGGGAGCTCGCGATCAGAGCCACCACGACCAGGAGCCCCGATACGCCCACGTAGGACCACGGGTCGGCCGGACTCACCCCGAACAGCAGCGAAGCAAGGGTTCGCGACACGGTGAACGCGACCACGAGACCCAGCGCGACCCCGGCGCCCGCCAGACGCGCTCCGTCCCGCAGGACGAGCGCCAGTACGCCCGTCCGGCTGGCGCCGAGCGCCATCCGAATCGCGATCTCGCGAGCACGTTGCGTAACGGCGTACGTGATCACGCCATACAACCCGAGCAGTGCCAGCACCACCGCGGCGACGGCGAAGGCCCCGAGCACGCCGAGCAAATACCGGCGGGTTGAGACCGCGGGAGACGCCGCGATGTATTGCGTCATGGTCCCCGCCACATACGTCGCGGCGCCGGGATCGACTTCACGGATGGCGCGACGCACGAGCGGCACCAGGCCGGTCGCATCGACGCCGCGCGCCACAATCGTCATGCGGTTGGCAGGGCCCTGCAGATGTGAGTAATAGATCGTAGGCGCGGCCGGCTGATCGAGGGCATTGGTCTTCACGTCCCCCACCACGCCGACGATCGTCCACGCGCTATCCTCCCAACCGGAGATCCGGATGCGCCGTCCCACCGCGGACCGGGCGCCGAACACCTGGCGCGCCAGCGACTCGCTGATGTCCACCGCGTAGGGAGCGGTGAGGTCGTCCCGCGCGTTCAGCGTCCGTCCCGCCCGGAGCGGAATGCGCAGGGCCTGGAAGTACTCCCCCGCCACGGCTCGCGCGCTCGCTTCGCGAGGCACCGCTGGGTCCGGTTCGGGCTCGCCATCCACTCGGAAGCCGCCCAAGAACGTGCCTTGCAACGGAGCGCTGGAGATCGCGCCCGCAGCCTCCACGCCCGGCAGGGCACGCACGCGGGTCAACACGGCTTCGAAGAACTGCGCCTGGTGCCGGCGGTCCGCCTCCTCCGGGCCCGCGAGGGCGACCCGCACCGTGGCCACGTGCTGCGCCGTGAACCCCGGGTCTACTCGCAGGAGCGCGCTCAGACTCCTCCCAATCAGTGCCACTCCCACCAGCAGCACCGACGCCAGCGCGATCTGCGCCGCCACCAGGGCGTCGCGCAGCCGTTGACGCGCTGCCCCCGTGCCGGCACGCCGGTCCGATCGCAGCAGCTCCGCGACGGGGCGTCGGGACGCGATGAGGGCCGGCGCGAGCCCCGCCGCGATGGCCGTGCCGAGCACGGTCGCAGTCGTGAATCCCAGCACCGTGAGATCCATGGATGCGTCATGCAGTGCGGGCATCTGTTGGAACAGGCTCTCGGGCAGCGCCGTCAAGGCGAGCGGCAGGACTCCGGCGGCCAGGCCAGCGCCGAGCGCGGCGCCGGCCAGGGTCAACATCAGGCATTCGACCAGGAGCTGCCGCACGATGCGGACGCGGGCGGCGCCGAGCGCCGATCGGACCGCCATCTCGTGCGCACGCTCGAGCGAGCGCGCCAGGACCAGGCCCGCCACATCGGCGCACACGATGAGCAAGACGATCGCCACCGCGGCGAATAACACGAGCAGCGGTCGAGCCACGTCACCGATGACCACGTCGCGCAGCGGCACGACGGTGGCACCGCGCCCGGTGCCGGTCTCCGGGTAATCCGCCGCGATGGCTCGCCTCACCTGAGCCATGCGCGTGCGGGCCTGCTGCACGGTGACGCCGTCCCGCAATCGACCGACGACTCCGACCCAGTGGCCGAAGCGCTCGGCCCGGACCTGGCTACTCCGCCCGAGCGGGAGCCACAGGTCGACGTCATTGGCCGGGGCAAAGCTGAATCGCTGGGGCAGAACACCGCGAATCTCGTACGGGAGGCCGTCAATCGACATGGCGCGACCCACGACGCCAGGATCGGCGCCGAAGCGACGGATCCAGAAACCGTGACTGAGCAGGACCGTCTGGGTCCCGCCGGGAGCATCGTCCTGCTCGGTGAAGTCGCGTCCGATCACCGGCGCGACGCCGAGCAAGCGCAGCATGCCGGAGGTGACCCGGACCCCGTTCGCGCGCTCGGCGCCGTCGGAGCCACTCACCGTGACATTGGTCTCGTCATAGCCCTCCAGCGCCGCGCAGACCGCGTGCTCGCGTCGCCAGTCCAGAAAATCGGGATAGGAGGCTCTCCCACGGTCTGACGGCTCGCTCGTGCGCGTTTCCCAGACGGTGACGAGCCGATCAGGCCGCGCATACGGCAGCGGTTCCACGAGGACGGCATTGACCACGCCGAACATGAACGTGATGGCACCGATGCCGAGCGCGAGCGTCAGCACCGCGACGGCAGTGAAGCCCGGGCTCCGACGCAGCTGACGGAGGGCGTAGCGGAGGTCTTGGAGGAAAGTGTCCATCATTCGGACCTCAGGGCCTTGACCGGATCGACGCGGGTGGCCATCCGAGCCGGGCGCAAGCTGGCCACGAGCGTAACGACGGCCAGGGCACCCACCGCCGCGAGATACGACATCGGGTCCAGGGGCCCCACCCCGTAGAGGCGGTAGCGGACAAGCCGCGCACCGAGCGCTCCTCCAGCCAGGCCCAGCGCGACACCCACCACTGCGAGTGTCGCCGCCTCCCGCAAGACCAGGCGAAGAATGCTCCGCGGCTCAGCACCCAGGGCCGCGCGGATGCCGAACTCACGCGCCCGCAGTGCGACTCCAAAGCCGACGAGGCCGTATAGCCCGGCGGCGGCGAGCCCAACCGCGATCACGGCCAGCAAACCCAATACCGTCGCGAACAGGCGGCGTTCGGAGAGGTAGCTGGCGACCAGGTCGCCGAGCGGTTTCACGTCGCTCACGGGAATCGAATTGTCGAGTGCCGCCGCCACGCGCTCAATCGCAGCGCCGATTTCACGACCGGACAGCACCGACCGCACCAACATGACTGGGCGCTCGCCGTAGTCGACCAGCGGTCGGTAGAGCACCAGCGGAGCGTCAGGTCCAAAGCCGTTCACACGGGTATCCGCCGTGACCCCAGCCACCTGCACCTTCCAGCCCGGACGGCTCGAGACGACGAATTCCACGGATCGCCCCACCGGATCCATTGCGCCGAACAGCCGCGTGGCGAGCGCTTCGCTCAGGACGACCACATCCCGGCCGGAGTCGGCGCCGGCAAAGCCCGCACCCTGCGCGAGGGGAATCTTCAGCACCCGGAAATAGTCTGGAGACATCTGGGTTTCGACCACTTCCAACGGCTGAACATCCGAGCTGCCTTCGGCTCTGACCCGATTGCCCACAGTCATCCCGCTGAACGGGATCGAAGTCGCGAGGGCGACTGCCTGCACGCCTGGTATCGCGCGCAGTTGACGGGTGAATTCCGTCCAGTAGACGCGCACGCGCTGCGGGGAATAGCCCTGATCGTCGGGATTGGCCGTCACCATTGTGACACCGTTCGGATCAAACCCGAGGTCCACCGCGGCAAGTCGCCGCAGGGTGCGGGTGAACAACAAGGCACCCACAACGAGAGCCACCCCCACCGCCAGCTGGCTGACCGCGAGTGCACGCCGCAGCGGCGTTCGATATCCGGTTTCGGTTGGGCCGCCACTCTTGAGCCCGGGGAGCGGATCCACGCGACCGGCATTAAGCGCGGGCACAAGCCCTGCGATCACGCCCGCCACTAGCGATGCTCCACAGGCAAACGCGAGCACGCGCCAGTCGAGCGAGATGTCTCGTGCTTCGATCACGGTGAAGCGCACGCCTTGGAAGATCCCGACAAGCCAGACCGAAAGCAGCAAGCCCAGTGCCCCCCCGGTGATAGCGAGCAGAATGGATTCCAACAGCTGTTGTCGCACAACGCGGCCGAGCCCGGCACCGAGCGCGCGCTGCACGGCGATCTCCTGGCGCGACACGATGCCGCGAAACAACTGCAGGTTCGCAACGTTGGCGCAGGCGATAAGCAGCACGAGCGCCGTGACGCCCACGAGCAGTCGCATCGTGGAGGCAATGTACGGGCGCCCTAGGGCATACGTCCCGATTCCGGGGAACAGCACCGCGCCCGTCCCGGCGGCGAAGTCTTGGTTGACATCCGGATACAGCTCGGCAAGGTGACGGGTGCCGGCGTCGAGTTGCGCCTGCGCCTGCTGGAACGTCGCTCCCGGTGCGAGCCGAGCGACGAGATACAGCATGTAGCCAAGGGCGCGCTCCCCTTGCTCGCCCGACCGACGCAGGTGGAGAACACTGAACTCCTGGGTGATGGGAACCCAGAGGTCCGCCGTCCCCAGCCGCTCCGATCCGTGGAAGCCGGGAGCGGCCACGCCAACAACCGTGGACACCCCACCGTTCAACCGCAATGTCCTGCCGATGATCGCCCGATCGCGATTGAAGATGCTCTCCCACAGGTGGTCGCTGATCACGGCTACGGGCGAGCCGGCGGGCGGGAGGTCCTCGGCGGCCGTAAACATGCGGCCTCGCTCGATCCGAGCGCCGAGCACATCGAGGTAATTCGGCGTTACGAACTCCACCTGCACACGGCGTGCGGCCACCCCGTCGGCCGTGAGCGCGACGGCCGAGCCCACGTTCGCAGCGAGCCCTGTCAATGACGTGACGCTCCGTGCCAGGTCACTGTAGTTCGGATATGAGAGACCGGGGCCCATTTGGAACCCCCCGCCCTCGGTTCGCCGCCCGATCCACACGGTTCCTAAACGGCCGTCGTGTTCGGTCCCTGGCACAGGGCGCCAAAGGAGCCAATTCGCTACGCTGAACCCGGCCGTCGCAGTGCCGATACCAAGGCCAAGGACGATCACGGCAATCGCCGTAAAGCCGGGGGTCCGTGCCAGTGAGCGGATCGTGTGGCGAGCATCGCGCAACAGCGTGTCCATCGGCCTACTCTTCCCGCAGCGCGTCGAGCGGATTCACCCGCGCCGCCCGTCGCGACGGCGCCCACGCCGCCGCGAGACACGCGCTCAGCACCACCAGCGCGCCGAACGCGTATCCCCCCGGATCGAACGTGTTGACGATCACCAGCACCGACGCGAACAGCTTCGAGACGCCGAGCGCGAGCACGCTGCCGGCCGCGATGCCGACGGCGGCGTAGCGGAGCGATTGCCGCAGCACCTGCCCGACGACGGTCCCGACACCGGCGCCGAGCGCCATGCGGATGCCGATCTCCTTGGTGCGCTGCGCGACGACGTAGGAGAGCACGCCGTAGATGCCGATGAGCGTGAGCGCGAGAGCGATCGCGCCGATCGCGGAGGCAGTCCACGAGAAGATCTTGAACGGCCAACGCTGCACGGCGAGATAGTCGTCCAGCGTGTGCAGCTCGATGACTGCGCGCGGATCGGCGGCGGAGATGTCGCGATCGATGCGCTGCCGCGCCTGGCTCGCGTCGCCCATCACGCGCGCGACGATCTTCGCGCCTGCTGACTCGAGCCCTGTGGGATAATAGATGACGGGTCGCTCGAGGCCGGTGCCGATCCAGCCGCTCACTGCATTCCGTGCCACGCCGATCACCCGCGCCGACCGCACCCGGGCGAGGGGCGAGTCCCGAGGAGGCTCGGCGCTCTGCTCCACGAACTGCCCGATTGGATCGCCGGTGGGCCAGAGCGCCCGGGCGGTCGCCTCGCTGACGACGGCCACGGGCGCCCCCAGCCGCTCTTCGTCGGCAGTGAACCCTCGGCCGCGGACGATGGGAACATCGAGTACACGGAAGAAGCCCGCGTCGACGAAATCAAAGGCGGCGACCGCGATCCGGGACTCACCCGCCACGCGCACGCCCAGCGAGGGGTACTCGCCATCGAGCGGGGAGTGCGAGGAAGCACCCACATCCGACACTATCGCTTCGGTACGGAGGCGTCGTAGCGTGGCGCCGCGCGCCTGGTCGTCGAGCAGGAGCTGCACGACGTCGTGGGTGCGCATGCCCGTCGGAAGACGATCCGCCAACCGCGCACCACGCAGCAGGATGCCGGAGACGATGAGGAGCAGCGAGCAGACGCCGATCTGGGTGACCACGAGCGTAGCACGCAGGCGCCCGGCTGGGGCGGCATCGCCCCGCGCCGACTGGACGACCCGCGGGCGCGTCGCCTGCAACGCCGGGACCAGACCGAAGGCGAGCGTCGCGGCGAACGCGGCCAGCAATAGGAAGACGAAGACGCGCAGGTCGGGGGAGAGCGGGATGATGCGCAAGTACGGCAGAAACTCGCTGGGCACGCTCGCGAACATCAGCCGCACGCCGCCGCCGATGGCCCAACGGGAGATGATGAACCCGAGCACCGCTGCCGGGATCGCGAGCAACGCGCTTTCCGTGAGCAGCTGCCGCACCAGCCGCGGCCGCTGGGCGCCGAGGGCCAGACGAATCCCGACCTCGCGCTGCCGGGCGAGCCCTCGTGCCAGCAGCACGTTGGCGACGTTCACGCAGGCGATGAGCAAGACGAGGCCGAATGCCACCGCCGCCGGCATGAAGATCTCGATGGTCTCGGTCGTGAGCGGGAGTGCGCTCCCGACCGCAACGAGATCCGCGTGGGTCCAGCGGAGCGAATCGGGCATGCTGGCAGTGGAGCGAGCCGCCCACGACTCGAGCACGGCGCGCGCTTGCCGGGCGTCCACGCCCGGCCGCAACCGCAGCACGGCGCGCAGCTCCTGCGGCTCCTTGGCGCCGAACAGGTCGGCCGTTCCTTCGAGTCGGCTGAGCTGCGTCACCGGAGCCCAGAAGTCCGGCAGTACCGTCCGGGCGATGCCGGTAAAGGGCATCGCCGCGACGCCAACCACGGTGACGGGAACACCGTGCAGGAGCAGCTTCCTCCCCACTATCCCTGAGTCGCCGGCGAACTGCCCCCGCCAGGCGTCGTAGCTGAACACCACCACCGGCTCGCCGTCCGGCGGAGCCGCATCCTCGGGGAGGAGCGGGCGACCGAGCGCCGGCGTGGTGCCGAGCACGCCGAACGCGTCGCCCGTGACCGCCTGGCCCAGCAGCGGACGCCCCTCGAAGCGCGGGGAAAGGAGGGCGTACGCGAAGCCTTCCGCCGCAATGGGGAGCGCACGCAACTCCTGGTACTGTCGCCACGAGAGACGCTGACCCCAGCCACGCCGATCGTGAAACGACACCTCATACAGCGAGCCAGGGTCGCGCACGGCGAGTGGTCGCAGCACGTAGGCGTTGAAGATCGTGAACACGCTCGTATTGAGGCCGAGCCCGAGCGCGATCGTGAGGACCACGGTGAGCACGAAGGCCGGCGCGCGGCGGAAGCCGCGCAACGCAAAGCGGACGTCTTGGAGGAGGGCGTCCATCATTCGTACCGCAGGGCGACCATCGGATCGACCCGGGCAGCGCGACGGGACGGGACAAGGCTCGCCAACACGGTCGTGCCCAGCAGCACCACCGTCACGAACCCAAACACGAGCGGATCGTGCGGCGATTCCCGGAACAGCAGCGGTCCGAGCCACTCGCTTCCGGCGAGCGCGATCACGACCCCGATCACGATACCGACGACGCCGACCCTCAAGCCTTCATTGACGACGAGCCGGATGAGGTCGCGTTCCTGAGCTCCGAGCGACGCCCGGACGCCCATCTCCTGGGTCCGCTGCGCCACGTTGTACGCCATGACGCTGTAGAGCCCGATCGCGGCGAGCGCGAGCGCCAGCGCGCCGAACGCGAGGAACATCGTCGCGCCCAGCTGCCAGGAGCGCGTCTGCTCGCCCAGGACGTCGCGGAGCGGCGTCACGGTGACATACGCAGCGCCAGGCATCACCTGCTGCAACGCGCGAAGGATCGTCTCGGCATGAGGCGCGGCGTCCCCGCGGGTCCGGATGAAGAGTCCGCCCTGATCGGGATACCATTGCGCCGTGGAGAGATAGTAGAACAGCCCGGGGTCGTCCCCCAGCCGTTGCGACTTGATGTTCTCGGCCACGCCGACCACATAGCGGCACGGCGCGGTGTCCGCACCCACCTTGACGCACTGCCCGATCGGGTCCCGGCCGGGCCAGAGCGCTTTGGCCATCGCGTCGCTCACGACCATGGCTCGGGGCGCATGCTCCGCGTCCTGGGCTTCAATCCCGCGGCCGCGCAGGAGACGGGTACCGAGCGTGGAGAAGTACTCCGGGGTCACAGCGTTCAAGGCAAAGTCACCCAGACGGCCTACCGAGTCGATGCCGGCGACGTGGAGCTCCAAGTCCCACGTGGTCCAGAAGGGCACCGTCAGTTGGCGCGAGGCGTGCTCGACGCCCGGAATCGCCTGCGCCGTCTCGAGCAGCTCACGGCGCAGCGCGACATTGCGGGCACTGTCCAGCCGCGTGCCACGCAGATTGATGTCCGCGATGAGCACCGGGTCGACGTCGTAGCCCAGCGGAATCGTCCGCACGTGGCGCAGGCTGCGCACGAACAGCCCCGCACCGACGAGCAGCACCACCGAGAGGGCTCCTTGCAGCACCAGCAACGCGATCCGTACCCGCGACCGCTGGAATGTCCCTTCGCGCGCACCCGCTTTGAGATCGCCGGCGACGTCGCCGTGTTGCATGAGGGCGGGTGCGAGGCCTGTGAGCAGGCCGGCGCTGAGCGCCGCCACCGTGCCAAACAGGAGGGTGCGCGCATCGCTCATCACCCTCACGTCGGACGCCTTTGCGAGGAACTGCGCGCGCAACACTGCCCCACCCCATTCGGCGACCAGGAGGCCGGCGAGGCCACCCAGGAGGGCCAGGAGCACGCTCTCGGTGAAGAGCTGTGACAACAGGCGCGCACGACTCACGCCCAGCGCCAGCCGCACGGCGATCTCCCGGCGGCGCCGCAGCGCGCGCCCGAGCAGGAGATTCGCGACATTCGCGCACGCGATGAGCAGGACGATGAGCGCGACGCCGCTGATCCACGTAGCGACCTTGGCGAAGCTCGACTCGGTAGGCCCGCGCTCGCTCAAGACCGACCCGACGAAGGCGCGCGGTCGCGTCATCTCCGCCGGGGGGAGCGACGGGCTCCCGGGCCGCTGGGCGGCGTAGCTGCGGCGGAACGCGTTGCTCAAGTCGGCATTCGCGGCCGCGACACTCACCGCCGCTTTACGCTGCGCCAGCATCAACAGCCACTGCCAATGGTATGTGGTCCACCAACTCTCACCCCGCAGGGCGAGCGTATTCGCGCCGGCATAGCTCGTGATCGGGATGAACGCCACCGGTCGCTCCACGGGCCATAAGCCAACGAATCCCTCGGGCGCGACGCCGATGATGGTGTAGAGCGTGGGCCCGATCTGGAGCGTGGACCCGAGCACGTCCCGCCGGCCACCATAGCGCGTTTGCCAGAATGCGTGGGCGAGCACCGCGACCGGGGTCCCACTCGGAGGACTGTCCTCGGCGGCGGTGAAGTAGCGCCCCAGCGCCGGTGGCGCATCGAAGAAGCCGAAGAATGCGGCACTCACGATGCCGACGCGCATTTCACGCGCCTCGGTGCCAACCCCGATGGCGAGGTCAGCCTCGGTGAACGCGGCGGTGCGCGAAAATGCCGTGGTCCAGCTCGTCAGATCGACGTAGCGCGCGTACTGCATGTAGCCGCCCGCCTGCTCCTTGCCACTGTAGGTCTGCGCGAGATAGACGCGATGCGTCGCGCCGGGGTCGTGCAACAAGGGCGGGGGCCGAAGCAGCATCCGATCGACGATGGAGAACATCGCGACATTGGCACCGATGCCGAGCGCAAGCGTCAGGACGACGCCGAGCGTGAAGCCGGGGCTGCGTGCGAGCTGACGGACCGCATAGCGCAGGTCGGCGAGGAGGGTGTCGATCACCGGGGTAGCGCCGTCAGCGCCCGGATCCGCGTCGCCCGCAGTGCCGGGAGATAACCAGCGAGGAGCGCCACCAGCACCAGGACGCCCGTGACCGCCACGAGCGTCGCCGGATCGGTCGGCTTCACCTCGAACAACGACCGGGCAAGCACGCTCGTCAACATCAGCGAGCCCAACACGCCGAGCGACGCGCCCCGCAGCGCCAGCACGGCGGTCCGTCGCAGCACCATGGCGAGCACGTCCCCAGACGTGGCCCCGAGCGCCATGCGCAAGCCGATCTCGCGCGCGCGCTCCGTGACGTCGTAGGCGAGCACACCGTAAGTACCGAGTGCCGCGAGCAGCAGAGCGAGTCCGGCGAACGTCGCGAGCAGTCGCATCTGAAACACCGGCTCGGCGATCGTATCCATCATCGACTGGTCCATCGTCCGGAGCGCCTGGGCGGGGACTGTCGGGTCGACGTCGCGTAACGCGGCCCGCATTGCGGGGGCGATCTGGCCCGCCGCGGCCGTGCGGCGGACCACGTACGTCATCTGATTCATGAAGAAGGGCGCCGTGGTCTGCAGGTACGGCAGGTAGATCGTCGAATGCCGAGTGAGCCCCGCGTCCTGGACGACGTCGTTCACGACGCCGATGACGGTGAGCCAGTCGTTCGGGCCCGGAGGTTCCTGCATCGAGATACGCTTGCCGACCGCGCGCTCATTGGGCCAGAGTCGCTGGGCAACCGTCTTGCTCACGACGACCACCCCGGGCGCGCCGGCGCGATCGGCGGTAGTAAAGTCGCGTCCCTCGAGTATCCGGATCCCGAGCGCCGCGAAGTAGCCCGGGCTCACCGTCGGCTTGTCGACGCTAAACCCGTGCGGGAACGGCGTCGCGCCTTCCACCCAAAAGTCGCCCCCGACCGCGACACCCATCATGGGACGGAACGACACGGCGCCCACCTTGGCCGCGCCAGGGATCCCGGCCAGCCGCTCGAGCAGCGCCGTATGGAACGCCTGGATGCGTCCCGCGTCGGGGTAGACGATGGGGGGAAGATCGACCGACATCGTCACGACCCCTGACGCATCGTACCCGGTGTCGAGCGAGCGCATGCGGAGGAAGCTCTTGATCATCAACCCGGCCCCGGTCAGGAGAATGAGCGCCAGGGCGATCTCGCCGGTGACGAGCACCGCGCGCAGCCGGTGGTGCGGGCCGCCCACGAGGCGTGTTCCCTGACCGAGTGCCTCCTGCGGGTCGCGGCGCGCACCGCTGCGCGCCGGCAGCACGCCGAAGAGAATGCCGGTGATGACCGAAACGGCGAACGTGAAGCAGAGCACCCAGCCGCTCAGATGCACTTCGTCGATCCGCGGAAGGCGGCCCACGGGCGCCAGCGCGAGCAGGGCGCGTACGCCGATGAACGCCACCAAGATCCCCGCCCCACCTCCGATCAATGCGAGCAACACGCTTTCCGTAAGCAGCTGGCGTGCGATGCGCGCGCGGCCTGCGCCCAGCGCGACGCGGACCGCCATCTCGTGGCGCCGCGTCGCCGCGCGAATCAGCAACAGGTTCGCCACGTTGGCGCAGGCGATGAGCAGCACGAACGCGACCGCGCCCGTCAGGACGAGCAGCGAGGTCCGCACCTTGCCGATCACCGTGTCCTTGAGCGGGATGATCTGCGCCACCGGCTTGGCCCTGGCCGCGTTGGGTTCGTCCCGCGGCGCTCTGGGGTCCGGCGGCATGGCCTGGTCGATCGCGCTCAGCTCGCTCTTCGCCTGCTCCGGCGTCGCGTCGGCGCGCAGCCGTCCAATGACCGGGAAGATGAAGGAGTTGCCGGGATCGAGCCGCAGCGCCAGCGGCGTCCACAGCTCGGATGCCGCGGGGAAAGTGAACCCACGGGGCATGACCCCGACGATCGTCCGCGCGATGCCATCGAGCGTAATCGTTTTCCCGAGAATCGCGCGGTCGGCGTTGAAGCGGGTCCGCCACAGTCGGTCGCTCAGGATGACGACGCGGTCCCGGTCGAGGGATCTCGGAATGCTGAAAAACGGAGAGTCAAAACTGCCCGCCTGATCCTCCTCGGCGGTGAACGCGCGCCCAAGGGCGGGCTGGACACCCAGCACGGTAAAGAAGCTCGCGCTCACCCGCCCGCCAGGGAGACGCGTGGCGTCTCCGACACCGCTGAGCGTCACCTCCTGTCGCTGGTACCCCGTGACGTGCTCGAACCGCGACTGATGGTCGCGATATTCGAGAAACAGCCGGTCGTCGAGTCCGGGCGGCAGCTCGAACGGCACACCGGCGGGCAGATGGGAGACGACGTACAACTGCCCGGGGTCGCGGAACGGGAGCGGCGCGAGCAGCACGTTGTTCACGACCGTGAACACGGCGCTGTTGGCCCCGATCGCCAGGGCCAGCGTGGCCACCGCCACCGCGGTGAAGGCCGGCGTGCGGGCCAGCGAGCGCCAACCGTAACGCAGGTCGTGGAGCATGGGGGCTCGGGGCTAGGGGCTCGGGGTTCGCTTGATGGACCCCTGCTCTTCCTCGACCACTCGCCCGTCGAACAACCGCACTGTCCGGTCCGCGTGCTCCGCATAGCGGGGATCGTGCGTCACCATGCAGATCGTCGCGCCGTTGCGGTGCAGGTCGCGCAAGAGCTCCATCACCGCTTCGCCGTTGGTCGAGTCGAGGTTTCCCGTCGGCTCGTCCGCGAGGAGAATCGCCGGCTCGCCCACCACCGCACGCGCCACCGCGACGCGCTGCTGCTGGCCCCCCGACAGCTGCGCCGGGTAGTGCTTCGCCCGGTGTGACATCCCCACCTTCTCGAGCGACGCCTGCACCCGCTGCTTGCGCTCGGCGCCCAGCATGCGGCGATAGGTGAGCGGCAGCTCGACGTTTTCATACACCGTCAGATCGCCGATGAGATTGAACGCCTGGAAGATGAATCCGATGCGGCGGTTCCTGATGCGCGCCCGCTCCGCGGCCGTCAGGTTGGCCACGGGACGGCCTTCCAGCAGATATGACCCCTCGCTCGGCGTGTCGAGCAGGCCGAGCAGCGAGAGGAGCGTCGTCTTCCCGCACCCCGACGGCCCCGCGATCGACACGTACTCGCCCTGCTTGATCTCCAGGTGCACTTCTGAGAGCGCATGGGTCTCCACTTCGTCGGTATAGAAGACCTTCTTAACGCCCTGGAGCTGAATCAGCGGCGTACCGTTGCTCGACATCTCGTCTCCTATCTCTTGATGCGAACCCTCTCGACGTTCGCCCACTGCGACATGTCCGAGAGAATCACCGAGTCGCGTGCGCTCAAGCCCCGCAGTACCTCGATCGTGTTCACCGAGCTCCGGCCCACCTGCACCTGGACCTGCGTCGCGTAGCGCCCGTCGGCCGTGATCTTGAACATCCCGATCGTGCTGTTGGGCTGGCCGTACGCCGGCCGCCCGGTGTACAGCACGCGCTCGAGCCGCTCGATCTCGATCGTCCCGTCCACCGAGAGATCGGGCCGCATTCCCGCCACCGTGTCTTCGAGCGCGACATCCACCGCCACGGTGCCGTTGATCGCGTTGGGGTCGCTGCGGATCACGTGACCGGCGATGATGCCATTCCGCGTATCGATCGCCGCGTGCTGGCCGATCGCGACGTCCTTCGCCTGCGTCTCGGGGATCTGCAGGACGGCTTTGAGCTTGCTGGGCTGGACCACCTTGGCGAGC
This sequence comes from uncultured bacterium, assembly GCA_965653495.1. Classification (GTDB taxonomy): domain Bacteria; phylum Gemmatimonadota; class Gemmatimonadetes; order Gemmatimonadales; family GWC2-71-9; genus AG41. Next base: position 14,541 of record CBFHAJ010000061.1, read on the forward strand.
AATGTGCCGGCGAGCACGTACTGACCGAGCTGCAGCGTGAGATCGGACACCACCCCCGAATCGCCGGCGCGCACCTCGAGCGAGCGTACCACATTTCGCTGGAACTCCGCGACCGCGCGCAGCCGGTCGACCTGTGACTGCTGCACCGCGAGCTGCGAGTCGATCGTTTCGGTCATCAGTTTGAGCCGATCTTGCTCAATGCGGTAGCGCGTCTCGAGCTCACCCGCCTTGTCTTTCGCGAGGGCGACGTCGTTACGGGACATGCCCCCGTGCGAGCCCAACGACTCGGCGACCTCGGCCTCCCGTTTCGCCTGGAAGTACTCGGTCCGCGTCGTAGCAACAGTGCCCGTCTGCGAGAGGCGCCCATTCTCGAGACTCGTGCGCAGGCTTACGAGCTCGGCGCGCGCGGCCGTGAGCTGCTGCTCGGCCTGGAGCGCCTGGATCTGGACATCGGGATTGGACAGCTCGAGCAGCACGGTCTCGGGCTTGACGTGCTGCGCCGGCTGCGCCAGCACCCGGTCGACGCGGCCGGCTGCGAGCGCCGTGATGAACCGGATGTGCTCCGGCACCAGCGTGCCCGGCCCCCGCACCTCGCGCACCATCTCGCCGCGGCGCACTGAATCGACCCACAGGGTGCCGCGGTCCACGGTCGGCGCCGCCGGCCCGAGGCTCATAAGAAGGATGGTCACAACCAGGAGCACGCCCGCGGCGATGCCGCCTTTTACGTAGCGGCGATAGACCGGCGCGGGCGCGCGAGGAATGTCCACGTGAGCCGTTGTAGGCACGCGTCGTGCCACCTGCCGTTTGATCGACGCATCGAGGAGACAAGCACTTACGAGAGCACCCGACGGCGCTTTTCGGTTGACATGACCGGTTGTGGGATTCCGCGTCCCGGGAGTGGGACTGGGGATTCGGGGCTGCCCTGTGGCACGCTCGCGACACTGGGGCTACGCGACGCGGTGGGGCCGGGTGGCGCGCGATCTGCAGACGGCGGCAGGACCCAATTCCTGCGGACCCGATGAATCTGAGTGCCATTCTCGCCGAGTTTCGCCGCAGCGCCGCGGCGTTCGGGTGGCGCAGCGCCGTTGGCGCGCTCGCCCTCGGCATCATCAAGCGGCGGTTCGGCGTCCGAGTGCTCCGCGCCATGTACGTCAGCGCCGTCGCGCCCACCTTCGCGGTAGCCGGGGCGGACGTGAGCGCCGACTTCCTCGATCGCGAGACGCTGCGTCGCATGACCTCGGACGTGCATTACGATCTCACGAGCGACTTCCTCGACGAGGCGCTCGCGAAGGGCGACGAGTGCTATGCGATCGTCGACGGGACCAAGCCGGCCGCGTACGGATGGTACGCGCACACGCCGACCAAGCTCAGCGACGACCTGCGCCTGCACTTCGATCCGAAGTACGTCTACATGTACAAGGGACTCACGCTCGAGGCGTATCGCGGCCGGCGGCTGCACGCCATCGGGATGACCGGCGCGCTCGCGGCGTACCGGGCGAAAGGCTACAAGGGCCTGGTGACGTACGTGGAAGCCGACAATCTGAACTCCCTCAAATCATCCCATCGTATGGGATACGTCGATTTCGGTCGCGTGTTCTTGATGAAGCTTGGCGGGCGTCACGTGATCCTGCGAACGCCGGGGTGCGCCGCGTTCGGCGTCCGCGTCGAGGCGATCCCCGGTAAGGGCTCCGCCCCCGGCCCGAAGCACATCTAGCCGGTCAGCAGCCGCCGCACCTTCCGAAACACGTCGTACCACATCGGGCGCGTCAGTTTGCCGGTGTTGGTGTTCTGCCGGCTGGGATGGTAGGAGGACACGACGATCGTCCCGTCGGGCAAGGTGGCGACGGCCGCGTGCGCGAACGGCGGGCGCTCACGCGCTGGCAGCTGCGTCCACCACCCGGCCGCCTTGAGCCAGCTCTCGTGCGCCACGCGGCCGAGGGTCAGCACCACGCGCACCTGCGTGAGGAGCCGCACGTCGGCCGCGAGGTACGGCCGGCAGCGCTCCAGCTCCATCCGCGTGGGTTTGTTGCCGGGGGGCGCGCAGCGCGCCGCGGCGGTGATGTAACAATCGCGCAGCCGCAACCCGTCGTCGCGCGACCGCGAGGTGGGCTGATTCGCGAACCCGTGCCGGTACAGGGCGTCGTACAGCCAGTCGCCACTCGAATCGCCGGTGAACATACGGCCCGTGCGGTTGGCGCCATGCGCCGCGGGGGCGAGGCCCACGATCAAGACGCTCGCCCGCGCATCCCCGAATCCCGGGACCGGTTTCCCCCAGTAGGTCCAGTCGCGGAAGGCGCGCTTTTTTTCCGAGGCAATGCGGCGGCAATACCGGCGCAGCCGCGGGCAGCGGGCGCAGGAGACGACGGCATGGTTGACTGCGGTGACGGAAGCGAAAGTCAGGTGAAGCGTTCGCCTAGGGGAAACGGATGGGAATACCTTGGCGCACGCTGCTGTGGATCGTCAATGCCTGGATGGCGATGGCGGTGCCGAGCAGCCAGGGACGCACGCGGCGCGGCAGTGCGGCCGCGGTGCCCAGTACGGTGAGACCAGCGATGGCGGTGTAGGTGTTCACCCGCCCCTCCGACGGCCGCGAGCCCAGCAGTGGGTTCGACTCGCGGAAATTGGTCCACCCCGCCCGAGCGAGCCCGCGGGTCTGCGCGGCGTCGATCAGCAGGCCGACGGTGAAGGCGCCGGCCAGCGCGAGATCGCTGCCGCGCCACGCGAGCCGCGGCGTGGCCACCGCGCGGCCGAGCGTGAGGCTCGTCCCCGACTTGAGAGCGGACACCGGGGCGTCGACGGACAGCCGCCAAACCGACGGGCGGGGCGCCGCGGCGCGCGGCGCGGCCCAGACCCGCTGGTCCGCGGACGCCACCTGCGCCGCGCCCCGCCCGGGCACGAGGCCGAGGGCGAGCGCCGCCGACAGAGCCGATGCAGTCTGAACGTATCGCATACGCTGCGTTGCGTATGCGCAAAGGGGGTGCCAGATGGGGACGTCGGTGGCTCCCTCTCGTCTCGCACGGTTTCCTTGCAGCTCGCAAGGGCCCGGCGCAGCGAGGCGCCACGATTGTGTGGCTGGCGTGAGACAGTTGTTTTCGTGCCGCGGGGCGGCCGGAGCGCTGCTATGTCAGGGCGCGGCGCGGCTGCGTGAATTGCAAGGGGGTGCCCCGCAGGGGCTCGACCCGGAACCCTAACGCCGCGCAGCCGGGTGTGGTCCACACGAAGCAGCGTCCCAGGATTCGGACCGCGAGCACCCACCCGAAATCGACGTACCCCATCCGGTAAGCGGACTTGAGGGAGCGGAGATTGTCGACGTCGACGCACTGCACCAGCCCTTTGAAGCCGCGCGCCCGGTATGCGCTGAGGGCGCGCGTCTTAGCGACGGCGTGCAGCCGCTGCCCGCGGTACCCGTCGACCGTGAGGCCTTTGTACATGTAGACGTAGGCGGAGTCGAAGTGCACGCGCAGGTCGTCGTTGAGGGAGGTGGGGGTATGCGCGTACCATCCGTATGCGACGACGCGGTCACCGGCCGCGATAGCGTAGCACTCGTCGCCCTTGTCCAGCGCGTCGTCCACGAACGCGGAGGGCAGCTCGTACGCAGCGTCGGGCGTCATCCGATCAAGGACCGTCCGATCGACGAAGCCGGGGGTGAGTCCGGGCGGTGCCTCCGTGAACTCCGGCCGGGCGGCAGTGATGTACATCGCCCGCAGCACGTGGCAGGGGATGACTTTGCGGAGCGCATGGACCGCGAACGCCCACAGGGCGGCCCGCAGGCCGAACGCTTGGCGGGCACGCCGGAACAACGCGATGGTCCTGCGGAGCGTCATGGCCGTGGGGGCGAGAACTGCACACCGTGCACGCAGGGATCGCGCCACTGCCGCGGAGCCGCAACGTCGGGAAAAACGCGGGCGCGGACGGCCTTCGGCGCCACGGGTGTCGCGTCAGAGCCGCAATTGGTGGGTCCGGCAGTCTCAATTCGCGACACCGCTCCGCACGGGGCACCACATCTTACTCAGCACCACATTCGGGGGGACTGCTACGGTGATCTCGAAGGTACGCACCCGTACTCGCGCGTTGTTGATCATCGGCGCGGTCGCGGCCCAGCCGCCGCTCGCGGCGGCGCAGCAGTATCACATCGACTACACCATCGCGATGCCGGACGTGGCGTCGCACCTCTATGCGATCTCGCTGTCGGTGCGCGGGGTGACCGGGCGCCCGGTCGAGCTGCAGCTGCCGGTGTGGTCACCCGGCCGCTACGCCCGGATGGACTTCGCCAAGAACGTGCAGGACTTTTCCGCGGCGGCGAGCGACGGTAAGCCGCTACGCTGGGATCGGGTCAACGGTTCCCTGTGGCGGGTGTTCCCCGGCGCCGGTCGTGACGTGCGAGTGACATACCGAGTGTTCGCGGACGCGCCCATGTCCGGCACGTTCTCGCACCTGGACAGCGCGCACGCCAACTGGAACGGCGCGTCGCTGTTCATGTATGTGGACGGTCACAAGCAGGATCCCGTCACGCTCGACGTTACGCCGCCGGACAACTGGACGATCATGAACGGCGCAGTCACGACGGCTGGCCAGCGGCACTTTGCATTTCCCGATTACGACCAGATGATCGACACGCCGACCGAAGTAGCGCCACCGGGGGCCCTGCTGCTGGATTCGTTCGTCGTGGACGGCCGCACGTACCGCGTCATGGTGCACCACAACGGGCCGCCGCCCGCGGGCGCGCGTGAGCGGTTCGTGCACGACGTCGAGCGCATCGTGCGCTACGAGAACTCGGTGTTCGGCGCGCCGCCGCTCGAGCAGTACACGTTCCTCTTCAACATTGGATTCCCCGGCGGCGACGGGATGGAGCACCTGTACTCCACCCAGATTCAGAGCTCGCGGATGTGGACCGATAGCGCCACGCTGCTCCCGGGGATCTCGTCGGCGGCGCACGAATACTTCCATGTGTGGAACGTGAAGCGGGTGCGTCCGGCGGCGCTCGGGCCGTTCGACTACACGCGTGAGCAGTACCAGCCGTCGCTGTGGGTGGCCGAGGGATGGACGCAGTATTACGGGCAGATGGCGCTCGTGCGCGCGGGCATTCAGGACAGCGGGACCTTCTATGCGCGGATGGCGTCGCTCATCCAGGCCAATCTCACCGCGCCGGGACGCAAGGAAGTATCCGCGCGCACGGCGTCGTTCGAGGCGCCGTTCTGGGACGGCGCCCCCCAGCCGCAGCCGACCAACTTCGAAAACACGTTCTTCGATTATTACACGAAGGGCGCCGGGATCGCGACGTATCTCGATCTGTTCATTCGCAACCGCACCGGCAATACGAAGTCACTCGACGATGCCTTCAACGATCTCAAGCACCGCGCGTGGGACGCGCCCAAGGCGTCGTACTATCTCCGGGGCCGCGGCTACACCGAAGACGACGTCGAGCGGGCGGTGAGCGCCGCGGCCGGCCCCGATCTGCATGCCTGGTTCGAGCGGCACGTCGGCGGCCCCGACGAGCT
>CBFHAJ010000062.1:0-19808 GCA_965653495.1 uncultured bacterium
CACCCCCACCCCACCCCCCCCCGCTTCCGACTCTACACGGGCGACGCACGACTCGAGTGCCGGCCCACACTAAGCCGTACGGCAACGTCCTCGAGACCATCGGCTGGACGCCGCTCGTCCGGCTGAACCGCGTGGCGCAGGGGATCCGCACGCCCGTGTACGCGAAGGCCGAGTTCTTCAACCCGGGCGGATCGGTCAAGGACCGCATCGGCCTCGCGATGATCGAGGCGGCGGAGCACGAGGGCCGGCTCAAGCCCGGTGGCCTGGTGGTGGAGGCCACGTCGGGGAACACGGGCGTGGGGCTGGCGCTGGCGGCGGCGGTGAAGGGCGATCATTGCATCTTCACGATGCCCGACAAGATGTCGCAGGAAAAGGCGCGGCTACTGCGCGCCCTGGGCGCGGAGGTCATCATCACGCCGACTGCAGTCCCGCCCGATCATCCCGACAACTACATCATGAAAGGTCGCGCCATCGCCGCGGCCCACCCCAACGCGATCTTCGCCGACCAGCATTACAACCCGGTGAACCCGGACGTGCATTATCGCACCACGGGCCCGGAGATCTGGGAGCAGACCGCGGGTCAGATCACGCATTTCGTGTGCGCGCCCGGCACCGGCGGGACGGTGAGCGGCGCCGGTCGCTACCTGAAGGAGAAACGCGCCAGCATCCGGGTGATCGCCGGCGATCCGGTCGGCTCGATCTACACGGACTATGCACGGACGCACGCCAAGACCGAAGGCCGCCCGTACAAGGTCGAAGGCATCGGCGGCGACAAGCTTCCGACGTCGCTGCACTGGAACGTGATCGACGAATGGATCACCGTCTCCGACAAAGACGCCATGCTGATGGCACGGCGCCTGGCACGCGAAGACGGACTGTTCGCGGGCGGCTCGACGGGCGTGAACGTCGTGGCGGCGCTCGAGGTGGCGCGGCGGGTGAACGATCCGAAGGCGCTGGTGGTGACGGTGCTCGCCGACACGGGCGAGCGCTATCTCTCGAAGGTGTTCAACGACGAGTGGCTGCGCGAGAACCAGATTCTCGAGTCGGAGCGCGTGTCGGTGGCGCAGCTGCTCGAGGCGCGCAACTCGGGCGCTCCCGCCCTCATCTCCGTCCCGCCCACCGCCACCGTGCGCCAGGCCCTGAACCTGATGAGCACCTACAACGTGTCGCAGCTGCCCGTACTGGACGGTGGCGACGGCGTGGGCGCCGTGGCGGAGCCGGTCCTCATGGCGCGAGCGCTCGAAGCCCCGGCGACGCTCGACCAGCCGGTGCAGGAGGTGATGGACGCGCCGTTTCCGGTGGTGGATGCCGATGTTCCGGTCGAACGACTCACGACGCTGCTGTCGCGCGACACGCCGGCGGCACTGGTGCGGCGCGACGGGAAGATCGCGGGAATCGTCACGCGCTACGACCTGCTGCACCAGCTGGCCGGAATCCGCTGATGCGGGTCGGGGTGCTCACGGGGGGAGCCTCGGCGGAGCGGGCGGTGGCGTTCGCCGGCGCCTCGCAGATCGTCCAGGCGCTGCGCGGCCGCGGGCACAGCGTGACGGTGGTCGACACGGTCACCGGCTTGCTCAGCCCTGCCGACGAGCAGCGGCTGCTCACCACGGCCGTGGGGCGCGATCCACCGGCGGTGGCCGAGCTGGACGAGCGCGAGCGAGCAATGCTCTCGAACGGGCTCGCGACCCTGCCGGCGGTGCGCGACGCGGAGGTGCTGTTTCTCTGCCTGCACGCGGGTCGCGGGGAGGGGGGGATCCTGCAGGCGGTGCTCGACGTGATCGGCGTTCCCTACACGGGCAGCAGCGCGCTGGGGAGTGCGCTCGCGATGGACAAGGACCTGTCCAAGCGGCTGTTCCGAGCGGCAGGCGTCCCGGTACCCGCGTGGTTCATGGCCCCGGTGGCGCCGGAGGACGTGACCACGGCGCTCGGCTGGCCGGTGATCGTGAAGCCGTCGAAGATGGGGTCATCGGTAGGTATGACGCTGGTGCGCAACGCCGAAGGACTGGATGAGGCAGTGCGGCTCGCCCGGGCGTACGACAGCGAGGTGATGGCGGAGCAATTCATCGCCGGGCGGGAGCTCACGGTCGGGGTGTTAGGCGACGTGCCGCTCCCGGTGGGGGAGATCATCCCGAAGCACGAGCTGTTCGACTACGAATGCAAGTACACACCAGGGATGTCGGAGGAGATCTTCCCGGCCCGGCTGGACACGCCGCTGGCGCGCCAGCTCCAAGAGCTGGCGCTCACGGCGCACCGGGCCCTGAAGCTCGGCGGATACTCGCGCGTCGACTTCCGGTTGAGCCCCGACGGAGACATCTTTTGTCTCGAGGCCAATACGCTCCCCGGCATGACACGGACCAGCCTCCTCCCTCAAGCCGCCCGGGCCGCGGGGATCGAGTTTCCCGAGCTGTGCGAGCGGATCTGCCGCCTGGCGGGCGCGGCGGGCGCGGCGGGGGGGGCGGGGGGGGCGGGGGGGGGGAACTCCGGGAGCGCGCGCGGGGGATAATTACACGATGGGCCCGCAGCGAATGTTCGGCATGACGCCTTGGGTGCGCCGGCTGATCGTAGCCAACCTGATCGTCTTTCTCCTCCAGATGACGGTCTTCGTGAACCCATGGTTTGTGGGCACGTTTGGCTTCGCTCCGCTCGACGCGGTCGCGCGCCCGTGGACGGTAGTGACGTACCTGTTCCTCCACGGCAACTTTCTGCACCTCGCGTTCAATCTCCTGGCCCTGTACGTGTTCGGGCCGCCGGTGGAAGAGCGGATGGGCGGGGGTCCGTTCATACTTTATTACGGCGTATGCGGCGTGGGTGGCGCCGCGCTGTCGTACGCGCTGGCGATGACCCTGCAGCAAATCGCGCCGATCGTGGGGGCGTCGGCGGCCGTGTATGGCGTCATGCTCGCGTTTGCCTGGGCTTGGCCGGACCAGCCCATATCCGTATTCCCGCTGCCGGAACCGATTGCGGCGAAGTGGTTGGTCACGTTCGCCGTGGCGATCTCGCTGCTCTTGGCGCTGTTGCCCACGAACGACGGCGTGGCGCACCTGGCGCATCTCGGCGGGTTCGCCGCGGGCCTGGTGTACCTGAAGGTGGCGGACTGGCGGCTGGCGCGCGCCGAGCGGCATCTGCGCCGGGCGTCGGAGCCGAGCGTGCTGGTGCATCCCGCGCGCGCGGCCCGGGCCAGCGCGGCGCCGAAGCCGCGGCGCAGCGAGCGCGATCCGGCACAAGCGGAGATCGACCGCGTGCTCGACAAGATTTCCGCGCGCGGCATCGAGAGCCTCACGCCCGCCGAGCGGCGCTTCCTCGCGGAGATGAGCCGCAAGATGCGCGGCCGTTCCTGAACGCGGTTCCCGGACCCTAGTCCCCCGAAAAGTCAAGTTGTTGACCGCGCGCCGGCGCGCGCCCGCGCGCGACGCGCGCTTGTCGGGAGCCGAGCCGGTTCCCAAATTGGGACCGGCCGCCACATGCTCGTCAACCTCGTGCCGGAGTTCCTCGCGGTCCTGGCCGCGCCCGATCCCCCCGCGGCCTATCACGAGTATCTCGATCGCCACAAGCCGGTCCTGCAGAGCTACTGGCGCAACTACGTTCTCGACCCGACCTCGCCCCACGCCGAGCAGGTGATCGCCGGCGCGCTGCGCGCCGACCGTGCCGATCTCGATCGCCTGCTCGAGGACGTGGACGTCGCGGCGATCGCGGACGACGCGTTGCGTCGCTCGCTCGAGCAGCTGGAGGCAGACTGTCCGGTCGACCTGTACCTCATGGTCGGTGTCGGCGGTGCGAACGCGGGAGAGCTGGTCGTTGGCGGGCGCGGCATCGCGTTTGTCTGTCTCGAGCACTTCACCGGTCGCGCGAATCCGCAGACGTACGGGATGGGGCTCGCCCCACACCTCTTGCCGCTGTGGATCGCGCACGAGGTGGCGCATGCGGTGCGTTACACGTCCCCCTCGAGCCGCGCCGACCTGCGGCGCCTGGTGGCCGACGTGCGGGGACACTACGACTATTGGGACACGGGCAGCCGGGCCACGTTGCGCGAGCTGCTCGCCAACGAGGGCGCGGCCGTGGCGGCGGCGCAGGCGCTCGCCCCCGGCTTTGAGCCGTGGGAATACTTCGGCTACACGCGGCGCCAGTACCGGCGCATCCGCGAGCTGGACGCGTTCCTGCGGCGGGCGGCGGCACCGCTGCTCGACGAGTCGGGGCTGGGCCTGCGACTGCGGTTTCTCTCGGGTGGGATGAGCCCGGCGGCGCGACTGGTCGGAGGCAAAGTGCTGCCCGAGCGGGCCGGTTACTACCTCGGCCTGCGGCTGGTCGAGAGCTACCTGGCCGAGCGCGGCATCGCGTCGACGGTGCGCGCGGGGGTGGACGAGATCCGGAAGGCGGACGACCGGGCGCTCGGGATCCAAACCGCATGAGCCCACGGGCACGAGCGACGGGGAGGGCGGGAGCGGGGGCGGGGGGCGAACGCCGCAGCAACCGGCCACTGCGGGAAGTGCTGGAGGATCTGCTCGCGCACACCCGGGAGATCGCGCGGCGCGCCCGGGCAATGACGCCGGCCGAGCTCGATTACGCGCAGCAGCGGCTGGAGTGGCTGGCAGACGAGGTGTGGCGGGCGGCTACGGGCGAGCGGGTTCCGGAATAGTCGGGTAGGTGATTCCGAGCTGCTGCAGATAGGTCGCGTACTTCGCCGGGTCGTAATAGAACTTGCGCATCTGGTCGCGGTATCTCGCCATCTTCTCCGCGTTGAGCCAGGTGGCCGGCTGGTCGGTCGGGCCCATGAGCGGGCGGTACTTCGTCGTCTTGGTCTGTACGTTCGCGAAGTAATCCTTCGCGTCGCTGACCAGCTGGGGCCGCAGGAAGAGATCGAGCACCGTCATCGCCTGCACTTTGGCACCGGCGAGCACGCCCTTGTGCGCGATCGGCGTGGCCATGGCGATGCCGTCCATCCAGCTGTGCCCCGGCGTCTCGGGAATGTTGGCCGGGTAGTACAGCGTCACCGACGGCACCGTCCACGTCACGTCGCCGATGTCGTCCGAGCCGGTGCCGCTCGAGGCCTTGGCGGCCTCTTCGGGGGAGCGCAGCGGCGCGACGGTCGTGTGGAGCCCGGAGTCGGGCTGGCCCATCATGCGCTGGACCGCGCGCGCCAAGGCCTGGTCCTTGTCGTCCCAGGGCGGCATGCCCACGCGCACGGCGTTGGCGTGCAGCGCCTCCGCGATCGGCTTGTTGAAGTGCGGTCGCCAGGCCGATCCGATGACCTGGACGGTATCGAGTGTGGTGAAGGTCGACAGGGCAGCGCCACGCGCGATCTGCTTCGCGTCCTCGAACATCTTCGTGACGCGCTCGTAGTCACGCTCCCGGAAGTAGAACCACACGGCGGCGGTCGAGGGGACGACGTTGGGCTGGTCACCGCCGTCGGTGATGACGTAGTGCGAGCGCTGCGCCGGCTCCATGTGCTCGCGGTGGTACTCCCACGCGTTGGCCATGGCCATCACGCCGTCGAGCGCGCTGCGGCCGCGCCACGGCGCGCCAGCGGCGTGCGCGCTCTGTCCCTTGAACTTGAAGACGGCCGAGATTAGAGCGAGCGCGGGCTCGTCGCCCCACGAGATCCCGTATTCGTCGCCCACGTGCGCGAACAGGTTCGCGTCCACATCGCGAAACACGCCCGCTCGCACGTAGAACGCCTTGCTCGCGAGCTGCTCTTCGGCCACGCCCGGCCACAGCAGGATGGTGCCGGAGATGCGCTCGCGGGCCATGACGTCCTTCAGCGCGAGCGCCGCGTGGATGTTGAGCGGCACGCCGCTGTTGTGGCCCTCGCCGTGGCCCGGCGCGCCCGCGACGATGGGATCGTGCGCCGCCACGCCGGGCTTCTGGCTCGCCTGCGGGATGCAGTCGATGTCGGAGCCGAGCGCGATGACCGGCCGGCCGCTGCCCCAGCGCGCCACCCACGCGGTGGGGATGCCGGCGACCCCGCGCTCGAGGGTGAAGCCGTTGCGCTCGAGGATCCCGGCCAGATAGCGCGAGGTCTCGACCTCCTGCATGCCCAGCTCACCGAAAGAGTAGACCTGGTCGACCATCTGCTGCGCGAAGGTCGCCTTGGCGTCGATAGCGCGGGCGACCTCCGTCTTGAGGCGGTCGAGGCGCGGGTCGGGGGGGGACGGGGGCGCCTGGACGGCGGCCGGAGCGACGCTGCTGCACAGCAGCAGCAGCGGGACGAACAGCAGGAGAGTCGAGGCGCGCATGGAGGGGTTCCCGGTCGGCGTAACAATGCGCTGCTCCGGGACCCCGCACCAGGGCACATACGGCCGTGGCCTTGACACCCATTGGAGCGGCGGGCAGGTTAGCTCCCCATCGATACGGCTCCGTAGGAGCTACCCGCAGACGCGGGACGGCGTGGTCCTCCACATCCCTCTGGCCACGCTGCTCTCAACGCCGCATCAGTGACGACCTGCAGGCGAACTCGTGGACCCATCCGGATCGGGAGGTAGTTATGGCAGCGGATTTCTTCATTGGCGAGTCTCTGGTAGGCGACGGGAATGAGGTCGCCCACATCGACCTGATTATCGGGTCGAAGTCCGGGCACGCAGGGCAGGCGTTCGTCAATACGTTGTCGAGCAACACGGACGGCTTCACCAAGCTGCTCGCCGTCGTGACACCCAACCTTCCCGCAAAGCCCGACACGCTGCTCTTCAACAAGGTGACGATGAAGAACGCCACGCAGGCCGTGCAGATGTTCGGGCCCGCGCAGGCGGCGGTCGCGCGCGCGGTGGTCGACAGCGTGTCCTCGGGGGTGATCCCGCGGGATCGCGTGGACGACTACTGCATTCTGGTCGGCGTGTTCATCCACTGGCAAGCCAAGAACGACAAGAAGATCTACGACTTCAACTACCGCGCGACCAAGGAGTCGATCGAGCGGGCCCTCAAGGGACAGCCCAAGATCGACCAGGTCATCTCCCAGGCGAAGACGGCGTCGCATCCGTTCGCCGGCGGCGCCGACAAAGGCTGAGCGCGGGGCGGTTGACCGAACCGACATCGAGGGGCGGACCTGCCGCCCCTCGACTGCTTTTTGGTGTGAGGGCTGATGCGAAAGCTCCTGCTGCAGCTCGACAGCTCCCGCCTGCCGAGCGTCTTCGACCAGGTGGTGGCGTACGATGCCGGCGCGGATCAGGTGATGAGCTACGGCGGCGTGGCCGAGTCGGATGTCCGCGACCTCATCCTCGGCTGCCTGTTCACGCGCGGTCCGAAGGACCTCCATCACACCGCGGTGTGGATCGGGGGCAGCAACATGGCGGCGGGGGAGCAGCTCCTGGCCGTGGCGGTGGACTCGATGTTCGATCCATTCAACGTGTCGGTCATGCTCGACTCGAACGGGTCGAACACGACGGCGGTGGCGGCCGTCGTGAAGATCGAGCAGGCCGTTGGCGACGTGAAGGGGAAACGCGTGGTGGTGCTCGCCGGCACCGGTCCCGTGGGACAGCGGGCCGCCGGCCTGCTCGCGAAGGGCGGGGCGCGCGTGACGCTCACCTCACGCAAGCCGGAGCAGGGAGAGAAGTCGCGCCAGTTCGTCAACGCCCGGTTTGACGTTCAGGTCGAGAGCACGATGGTGGCCGATCCGTCGCACTTGCCGCGAGTGCTCGCGGGGGTCGACATCGTCCTCAACGCGGGGGCGGCGGGGGTGCAGATGCTCCCCAAGAAAGCCTGGACCGCGGTGAAGTCCCTCAAGGTCGCCGTCGACCTGAACGCGGTGCCCCCGCTCGGGATCGAAGGCGTGGAGCTGAGCGACGCCGGAGTCGTCAAGGACGGCGTCACGGTATTCGGCGCCTTTGGCATCGGCAACTTCAAGACCAAGCTGCACAAGGCGTGCATCGCGCGCCTGTTCGAGCGCAACGACCTCGTGCTGGACGCCGAGACCATCGCCGACGTCGCGCGGGAGTTGATGGCGCGGAAGTCGTGACGCCATGCCCCGCGTCATCGGCATCGACCCGGGGACGGTGAGCATCGATCTGTGCGGCCTGGAAGACGGCCGGCTGTTCTTCGACCGTTCCCTCCCCACCGCCGCCGCCCTCGCCGACCCGAACCGCTTCGTCGCCCAGCTCGAGCAGGCCGGCTCGCTCGACCTGATCGCGGGGCCGTCCGGCTACGGCCTGCCGCTCACGCCGGCGCGGGACGCGAGCGAGGACGACCTGCGGCTGGCGCTGCTCGCCGCGCCCGGAGAGCCGGGGGGCATCGGCGGCCTGGCGGCGCTGCTGCGCGCGCTGGCACGGTCCCGCCTGCCGGTCGTGTTCACCCCCGGCGTCGTGCACCTCCCCACCGTCCCGGAGCACCGCAAGGTGAATCGGATCGACATGGGCACGGCGGAGAAGGTGTGCGCTGCCGCGCTGGGGGTGACGGAGCAGGCAGGCCGGTTGGGCCGCCCGCTGTCCACGACGTCGTTCGTGCTGCTCGAGCTGGGCGGTGCGTTCACCGCGGGGTTGGCCGTCTCGGGTGGCCAGATCGTGGACGGGGTGGGGGGCTCCGCCGGGCCGCTCGGGTTCCGGGCCGCCGGCGCGCTCGATGGCGAGGTGGCGTATCTCGCGGGCGCGGTACCCAAGGCCCTGCTGTTTCGCGGGGGCGCCGCCACGGTCGCCGGCTGGGACGAAGGGACAGAGCCACTGGAGCGGTTCGCGCAGCCGGCGACGCGGCGGGAGCGCGTCGCATGGGAGGCGTTCATGGAAGGGGTGGTGAAGACCGCGGCGGCGCTCGCGCAGTCGCTGCCGGCGCGGCCCGAGTTTTTGCTGTCGGGCCGCCTCTCCCGCGTCGATTCGGTGAGTCGCGCGATCAGCGAGCGGCTCGCGCCGCTCGGTCCCGCGCGATTGCTGGAGGGATTCGCCACGGTGGCAAAGCACGGCGCCCAAGGGGCCGCCCTCGTCGCCGACGGACTGGCGGGTGGGCCCAATCGTGAGCTCGTCGAGCTGCTCGCGCTGCGCCAGGCGCGCGGCAGCGTGCTGGATCACCTCTACGTCCTGCCGCGCGAGCAGGCACTCCTGCGGCTTCGGGGAGGTCGGGTAGCGTGACGCGCGTGCTGATCGTGGGCGTATCAACGCGGGCATTTGCCGAGTCCGCCGCACGGGCCGGATACGAAGTGGTCGCCATCGACGGGTTCGGAGACCTGGACCTGGGGGCCTGTGCCGCCGAGGTGCACATCGTGCGAGCGAAGACGAGCCGGCGATTCAGCGCACGCGGCGCGGCGGCCGCGGCGCGCGAGATCCGCTGCGACGCGGTGGTGTACGAGTCGAGCTTCGAGAATCATCCGGCCGCGGTGCGCGCGCTCGCCGCTACGCGGCCCTTGTGGGGCAATTCCCCAGCGGTGCTGGCGCACGCGCGCAACCCGCGCCGCCTGACCCGGGCACTGCGGGACGCCGGACTCGCCGCGCCGGAGGTGCGCTTCACGCGACCTCCCAACGGCGCCCGCGCCACCTGGATGCTCAAGCGCGTGCGGTCGGGTGGGGGCGAAGGGGTGGCCGTCTGGCGGCGCGGCGCCGCCCTGGAGCGAGGGAGCTACCTGCAGCGCCGCCTCGCCGGCGTGGCAGGCTCGATCGTGTTCGCGGCGGACGGCCATGGGGGGGCGGTCCCGCTTGGCGTGTCGCGCATCCTCGCGGGCGATGCACGGTTCGGGGCCGACGGTTTCCGCTACTGCGGTAACATCCTCGCGCCCGCGGGCGATCTCCAGTTCCCCGATGACGACCGCTTGCTCGGGCGCGCGACACGCGTCGCGCAGGCGGTGACGCGGGCGTTCGGGCTGGTGGGCGTGAATGGCGTCGACTTCGTGGCACGCCGGGGTGTTCCCTACGCGATCGAAGTCAACCCGCGCTACACCGCGGCGATGGAGCTGGTCGAGCGGGCCTACGGTCTGTCCGTGTTCCGGATCCACGCCCAAGCGTGCCACGGCGAGCTACCCGCGTTCGATCTCGCCGCCGCACGGCAGCAGGCACGGCAAGCGGTCGGCAAGGCCATCCTCTACGCCCGGCGCCCGATCACGTTGGGCGACTCGCGTGCCTGGCTCGCCGACCGCGACGTGCGCGACATCTCACCGCCGGGAACGCGCTTCGCTCCCCGCGACCCGATCTGCACGATCATCGCTGGCGGGGGCGACGGCCAGACCTGCCTCGAGGCGCTGCGGCAGCGAGCGGTCGCGCTGTACGACACGCTCGAGCGACGCGAGGCACGGATCGCATGAGCGACCGCGCGGTGGAACACGTGACGTGCCTGGGCTGCGGTTGCGCCTGCGACGACATCACCGTTGTCGTGCGGCGCGGCCGCATAGCGGAAGCGAAGCAGGCGTGCTCGCTCGGCGTTTCATGGTTCGGCGACGGCAGCGTGACCGACGAGATTCGCGTGCGCGGTCGGACCGCCAAGCTCGAGCGGGCAGTAGACGAGGCCGTCGAGATTCTGGGCGGCCCTACGCGGGCGCTCGTGTATCTCGCCGGTGATGTCTCCTGTGAGGTACAGCGCGAGACCGTCGCGATCGCCGACCGGTTACAGGGATCGATCGACAGCGTCGCCGCAACGGCCGCCGCGAGCGTGCTCGCCGCCCAGCGACGTGGGCGCGCGGGCACGACCCTGGGCGAGATGCGCGAGCGGGCGGACGTGATCGTGTTCTGGGGCGTGGACCCCGCGGCGCGCTATCCGCGCTACGTGTCCCGCTACGCCAACGGCCTTTCCGACCGCCGGGTCATCGCGGTCGATGTGGGCGCCCGGCGCGGTCCCCCGGACGCGGACGCGCGCGTGACCATCGCCGAAGACGAAGAGATCGACGCGCTCGGCGCCATGCGAGCAGCCGTGCAGGGACATGCGGCGGGAGGAGACGGGGTTCGGGCGGCGATCGACCTCGCCGGCCAGCTGACACGGGGACGGTATGTCGTTCTGGTGGTGGATGCCGAGCCCGCGGCCGGACCGGGCGATCCCGACCGCGCCGAAGCCCTGATGACGCTGGCCCAGACCTTGAACGGCCCGACGCGCTGCGCCCTCTCCACCCTGCGGGGCGGCGGCAACCGTTCCGGCGCCGACGCCGTGCTCACCTGGCAGACGGGGTTTCCGTTCGCGGTGGATTTCGCCGGCGGAGCGCCGGCTTACCGGCCGCACGCGGGCGCCGCGGAGCTGCTGGCGCGCGGCGAGGTGGACGCGGCACTCGTGGTCGGCTCGCCGGCGACGGTGCCGGCGGATGTCGCGCGGGGACTGGCCCAGGTCAGCACGGTCGCTGTTGGGCCGCGCGCGAGCTCGGCGGCATTCCAGCCCGCGGTGGTGGTGGACACCGGTGTGGCCGGGATTCACGAAGGCGGCACTGCCTTCCGGATGGACGACGTGCCGCTGCCGCTGCGGCCGGCGCTCGAGAGCCCGCGGGTCGCCGCTGACGTGATGCGCGCGCTGCGCGAGCGGCTATGAGCACTCCCACCAGGCTCCGTATCGCCGGCGGCACCGTGTACGACCCCGCCAACGGCGTGGACGGCGTGGTGCGCGACGTGTGCATCGAGGGCGTTCGCATCGTGGCGGACCTCCCGGCGAGCGCCCCACGACTCGACGCGCGCGGATTGGTGGTGATGCCTGGCGGCGTGGACATCCACGCACACGTAGCCGGCTCGAGCGTCAATCACGCGCGCCGGCTGCTGCCGGAAGAGCACGCCGCCGACCGAGCGCCCGCGCCACACCTCGCGGACGGCACACGCGCCCGCTCGGGCTCGGGCGGGACGGTACCCAGCACGTTCGCCACCGGATACCGCTACGCGGGGCTCGGCTACACCACGGTCATGGAGGCAGCGGTCGCCCCGGTCGCCGCGCGCCACGCCCACGCTGAGCTGGACGATACGCCGATCATCGACGCTGGATTTTTTGTGCTGCTCGGCAACGACGACTACCTGCTGCGCCAGATCGCCGCGAACGAGGGAGCCCGGGCGCGCGACTATGCCGCGTGGCTGCTGGGCGTCACGCGGGGATACGCCATCAAGATCGTGAACCCCGGCGGCGTGGCGGTGTGGAAGACCGGCGGTTCCACGAGAAACGTGCGCGGTCTGGACGATGCCATCGGCTCGAGCATCGTCACACCACGGAAGATTCTCGACACGCTCGCGGGGGCCGCCACCGCGCTCGAGCTACCTCACCCCGTCCACATTCACTGCAACAACCTCGGTCAGCCGGGCAACAGCGCGACCACACTCGAGAGCATGCGGGCGCTCGCGGGCCGGCGTGCGCATTTCACGCACCTGCAGTTCCACAGCTACGGCGGCGAGCCGGGTAAAGGATGGAAGTCCGCCGCGAAAGAGGTGATCGCGTACGTCAACGACCATCCTGAGGTGAGCGTGGATGTCGGCCAGGTGATGTTCGGGCCGGCGACCACGGTCACGGCCGACGGGCCCGTCGAGCACCTCCTCTACGCGAGCACGGGCCGCAAGTGGGTCAACGTCGACGTCGAGCTCGAGACGGGGTGCGGGATCGTGCCCTACACGTACCGGGAGAAAGCCGCCGTGGCAGCGCTGCAGTGGGCCGTCGGGCTCGAGCTGTTCCTGCTCGCCCGCGATCCGTGGCGCGTGGTGCTGTCGACCGATCACCCCAACGGCGGGACGTTCCGCTCCTACCCGGAGCTGATTCGCTTGCTGATGGATCGCGCGTACCGGGACCAGCGCCTCAAGGGCGTGAACCAGAAGCTGCTCCAGGGGAGCGCGCTCTTGGACGGGCTGGCGCGCGAGTACACGCTGAGCGAGATCGCCATCGTCACGCGAGCCGGTCCGGCCCGTTTGCTCGGCCTCGCGCGCAAAGGACATCTCGGTCCCGGAGCCGATGCCGACGTGACGGTCTACGCGCCCGACGCCGATCGCGCGAAGATGTTCGCGTCACCGCGCTACGTCCTGAAGGCCGGCGAGCTGGTAGTGGAGGACGGGCAGCTGCGGCGTGCCCCAACAGGTGCCCGGCACGCGGTGCGGCCGGAGTATGATCGGGCGGTGTTGCGGGACGTGAAGCGGTTCTTCGACGAGCACGCGACGGTGGCATTCGAGAACTATGGAGCCGAGCCTGCGGCATGAACATCAACGGCGTCGCCATCGCGGACACGTTCGCCGAGGCGTTCACGATGCGGGTCGCGCGGCTCATCATCACCGGGCGCACCCCCAGGTGGGCGCGGGAGGCCGCGACCAAGCTGACGGGGTTCGCGACGTCGGTGATTGGCTGCAAGTGCGAGGCGGGCATCGAGCGCGAGCTCGCCGAGCGCGAGACGCCCGATGGCCGCCCCGGCGTGAGCGTGCTGTTTCTCACCATGGACAAGGCCAGCCTCCCCGAGCAGCTGATCGTGCGGATCGGGCAAACGGTGCTCACCTGCCCCACGACCGCCTGCTTCGACGGGCTCCCCGACGCTCCCGACCGCTTGGCGGTCGGGAAAGCGCTGCGCGTGTTCGGCGACGGGTTCCAGGCGAGCAAGGTGATCGGCGGCCGGCGCTACTGGCGCGTCCCGGTGATGGAAGGGGAGTTCCTGATCGAAGAGACGTTCGGGATGCAGAAGGGGGTGGGCGGGGGGAATTTTCTCATTCTTGCGAGCGACGCCGATACCGCGCTGGCGGCAGCCGAGGCCGCCGTGGTCTCCATGACCAACCTGGCTGGCGTCATTCTGCCGTTTCCCGGGGGCGCGGTCCGCAGCGGGAGCAAGGAGGGCTCCCAGCGCTACAAGAGCATGATCGCGACCACGAACGACGCCTTCGCCCCGAGTCTGCGAGCCGTCACGCGGTCGCAACTGCCGGAGGGTGTGAACAGCGTGCTCGAGATCGTGCTGGACGGCACCGATGGCCCGGCGATCGAAGCGGCGATGCGCCTGGGGATCCGCGCCGCGTGCCGGCCCGGCGTTCATACCATCACAGCGGGAAATTATGGGGGCAAGCTCGGCCCGCATCACTTCTACCTGAGGAAAATCCTGTCGTGAGCGACGCCATCACGCTGTCGCTCACGACCCAGCCGCAGCACGCACTCATCGCCGACTGCGTCGCTGCGGATCGGTTCGCGGCACTCAGCGAGCAGGAGATCGCTGAGCTTCCCATCCTGTACCGCGGCCGGGGCGGGAAGCTCGGTGATTTCTTCCGCGTCCAGGGAGCGCGCGCGAGCACGGTTCGCGTCGAAGGTGATCTGGGGCGCGTGGAACAGCTCGGCGCCGGTATGGCGGGGGGCGAGCTGATGATCGACGGCGGCGTGGGGCGTGACCTGGGACTCGCGATGGCGGGCGGCCGGATCGACGTGCGCGGCAATGCGGGCGACAACACGGGAGGCGCCCGCGCGGGCGCATCCCGTGGTATGACGGGTGGCGAGATCATCGTGCGCGGCAGTGTGGCAGACGAGGCGGGCGCTCGCATGCGTCGCGGGCTGATTGTGGTGACCGGGGACGGGGGGCCGGGGACGGGTAAGGGAATGATCGCGGGGACGGTGGTCGTGTTCGGGAACGCGCGATCGGCCACGGGCCGGTTCATGAAACGGGGATCGATCGTTGCGCTAGGCGGCATCGAGCCCCCGGCGACGTTCGGCTACGCCTGCACGTACCAGCCGCCGCACGTTGCGCTCCTGCTCCGCTACCTGCGCCTGCGCTGTCGGGTCGACGTCGCGGAGGAACACCTCAACGGGCGCTATCAGCGCTACTCCGGCGACCTCGCGGAGCTCGGCAAAGGGGAAATCCTGCGATGGGTAAAGTCGTGACGAGCGGCCTGGGGCTGAACGAGCGCGCCTGGCTGCTGGCGGACGCGATGGTGGCCCGGGCCGCCGAGCTCCGCGTCACGGCGCGCACGCTGGCCGGCGGCGCCCGGGTTATCGACGCAGGGATAGACACGCCCGGCGGCCACGGGGCGGGACGTGCGCTCGCCGAGATTTGCATGGGCGGGCTCGCCGACATCGCCTATCCCCCGGTCTGGATCGGAAGCGAATCGCTGCCCGGCATCCGGGTGTGGACCGATCATCCGGCGGTCAGCTGTATGGCGTCGCAATACGCCGGGTGGGCGATTCAAGTCGGGAAATACTTTGCGATGGGGTCGGGGCCGCTGCGGGCGCACGCGCGGGTCGAGAAGGAACTGTACGAGAAGCTGCGCTACGCCGAGACAGCGGCGCGGGGTGTGCTGGTGCTCGAGACGCGCGCCGCGCCCACCGACGAGGTCGCGGCCTGGGTGGCGGAGAAGGCGCGTCTGTCGCCGCGCCAGATCACGTTCGTCGTGGCGCCTACCGCCAGTCTCGCGGGGGGCACACAGATCGCCGCTCGCATTCTCGAGACCGGACTCCACAAGATGGACACCCTCGGCTTCGATGTGACGCAGATCGTGAGCGGGGTCGGCACGGCGCCGCTGGCGCCGGTGGCCAAGAACGACCTGCGGGCGATCGGGCGGACCAACGATTGCATTCTGTACGGTGGCCAGGCGCGCTACACGGTCGACGCGGACGACGCGGAGCTCGCGGAGCTCACCCCCAAGATCCCGGCGTCGGCCTCGCGCGATTACGGCACGCCGTTCTACGACATCTTCAAGCGGTACAACAATGATTTCTACAAGATCGACCCGCTGCTCTTCAGCCCCGCCGAAGTGTGGCTGACGAGCGTGCGGAGCGGGAAGACGTACCACGCTGGACGCCTGAACCCCGAGGTGCTGCGCGCCTCGCTGTTCGAGAGCTGAGATGCCGCGCCCTCACACCCTCAACCCCAAGGAGCGATCCATGCATCGCGCATTGCCGACCATCACTGTCCTCACTCTTATGGCCGCCTGTTCCAAGCCGGCACCGCCGGCCCAGCAGGCTGCCGCGCCCGCCGCCCCGCCCGGCGTGCAGTGGACGGTCGTGGTGCTGTACAACCAGCCCAAGGATACCGCCGCGTTCGAGAAGTACTATGCGGAGAAGCACGTGCCGCTGTTCGGGGCGCACGCCCAGGAGATCGGCGTGACGCGAGCGGAGCTGGTGCGGTTTGCCCCGGGACCCGACGGGAAGCCGGCGGCGATTTATCGCGAAGCGGATCTGCGCTGGGATTCGAAGGAAGCGAGGGACAAAGGCATGGCCACACCGGGGTTCAAGGCAGTGGCGGGCGACATCCCGAATTTCGCCACCGGCGGGTTCACCGTGCTGCTGGGCCAGAAGACGAACTAGCGGTGCGGGTCGCTATTCTCGCGGCGCGGCCGGGTTGGCATACCGACCAGCTCTGCCGCGCGCTCGCCGCGCGCGGCCACGCAGGGCGCGTGCTGCCGTACGAGGCGCTCGTGGGCCGGTTCGGCAACGGCAGCGCGAGCGTTTCGGCGGCGGGCGAGCCGCTCGAGTCGTGCGACGCGGTGCTGGCGCGCATCATCCCCGCGGGCTCACTCGAGCAGATCATCTTCCGCGTCGATGCGCTGCACGCGCTCGAAGAGCGGGGCATCCCGGTGGTCAATTCCCCGCGCACGATCGAGCGCACGGTGGACAAATCGTGGACCACCGCGATTCTCGAGCGGGCGGGACTGCGGGTGCCCGAAACGGTCGTGTGCGAGAGCCCCGACGAGGCGCAAGCGGCATTCCGCACGCTGGGGGACGTGATCGTCAAGCCGCTGTTCGGATCGATGGGGCTCGGGATGGTGCGGGTGAGCGACACGGAGATGGCGTTCCGCGTGTTTCGGACGCTGGAGACGCTGCGAGCCGTGTATTACCTTCAGCGGGCGATCGACCACGCCGGGTGTGACGTGCGGGCGTTCGTCGTGGGCGGCCGGGTGATCGGTGCGATCGAGCGCAGCGCGCCCGGGTGGAAGACGAATCTCGCGCGCGGCGGGCGGGCGCGCGCCGTGACGTTGCCGCCCGAGCGGGCGGAGTTGGCGCTGACCGCCGCGCGCGCAGTGGGAGCCGATTACGCCGGGGTCGACCTGCTGCCCGCGCGTGACGGTACCGTGTACGTCGTCGAGGTGAACGGGATTCCGGGATGGCGCGGCCTGCAGGAAGCGACGTCGCTCGACGTCGCCGGAGCGATCGTCGAGGTGCTCGGGGGGGAGCGCGCGGCGCCGCGGTGAGCGTGCCGCAGGCGGTCGACGTTGCCGCGGCCGCGCAGCTCGCCTGCCTGCTGGAGGTCAGCGCCCCCAAACCCGGGAACGTCTCGCCGTTCGCCTCGTTCCGGGACGTCGCGTATGAGGATTTCCTCGCTAGCGCCGCGGCCATCGGACCCGCCCTGGGCGGCGCCGGCGCGCGGCCACTCGGCGCCACGATCCGCGCCGCCATCGAGGCGACCGCCCGCTGGTCACCATCCAACACCAACCTCGGCCTCGTCCTGTTGCTCGCGCCGCTGGCGCGCGCGGCGCTGCGCCCGGGAGGCGACGCGCTGCGCGCCCGGCTCGCCGCCACGCTCGGGGAGTCGACCGTCGCCGATGCGGCTGACACCTACCAGGCGATCCGGCTCGCCGCTCCGGGAGGGCTGGGTCGGGTGCCGGACCAGGATGTGAGCGAGGCCCCCACGGCGTCCCTCCGCGACGCGATGAGCCTCGCCGCGGCGCGCGATGCGATCGCGCGCGAGTATGCCACCGATTTCCGCACCAGCTTCGAGATCGGCGCCCCGGCGCTGCGACGCGCGCTCGCGGACGGCCTTGCGTGGCGGGACGCCGTGGTCGAGACGTACCTCACGCTGCTCGCGGCCGGGCCTGACACCCACATTGCACGCAAACTGGGGGCGGCGGCCGCTGCCACCGTGCACGCCCGGGGACGCGCGGTGCTCGCGGCGGGTGGTGTGCGAACCGATGCCGGGAGAGACGCGATCGCAACGCTCGATCGCGAGCTGCGCGACGAGGCGAACACCCTCAACCCCGGCGCCACCGCCGATCTGACGGGCGCCGCCATCTACATCGTGCTGCTGGAGGGAGGGTGGCGTGCCCACGCGTAAGGATTTCCGGGTCTCCGTGTCGAAGGATAATCTCGTGTTCGCGTCGGCGCACTTCATCACGTTCCCCGGACACCGCTGCGAGCGGCTGCACGGCCACAACTACCGCACGCGCGTCGTGGTCGAAGGGGGGCTCAACTCCGAAGCGCACTACGTGCTCGACTTCGCCGAGCTGAAGCAGCTGATGAAGCGGCTCACCGACGAGATCGACCACAAGGTGCTGCTCCCGCTCCAGAGCTCGCGGGTCCAAGTGAAGGAAGAAGGCGCCACGGTTACGGTGGCGGTCGGTGGGAAGCCGCGCTACGTGTTTCCGCGCGACGACTGCGCGCTGCTGCCCATTCCCAACACGACGGTCGAGATGCTGGCGCAGTACCTCGCGAGTCGGGTCGCCGCGGAATTAGCGGCGGCACGCGACGTCACGCTCAGCGCCGTGGAAGTAGAGATAGAAGAGAACTTCGGTCAATCGGCGACGTACCGCGAGTCGCTCGACTGACCGTGTCGTATTGCCTCGATGTCGGCTCTCTGGATGCCGCCGTTGTGCAGCGCCGTCGCCACCAGCACGCCATCGACCCCGAGGTCGGCGAGCCCGGCCAGGTCGCTCGCGCCGCTCACGCCACCTCCCACGAGCAGCTCGAGCCCGGGATGGGCGCGCCGCAGGGCCGGCACCGGCCCCGTATCCACCCCCAGCCCGCTCCCCACCCGCGCCAGGTCGAGCACCAGCAGACTGGTCACTCCGGCGTCGACGGCCGTGCGCGCCACCTCGAGCGGCGCGCCGGGATGGCCGGCCGCGGACCGGACCAGCGGGGCGCCGTGGCGGAGATCGAGCGAGAATATCACTCGCTCCGCGCCGAGCGCGCGCAGCACCGCCGTGAGCACTGCGAACGAGGACAACGTCTCCAAGCCGACGATCACCCGCCCGGCGCCGCGCGCGGTGAGCCGTTCGGCCCGGCGCGCATCATCGACGCCGGCGTCGACCCAGAGCGCGACTCCCGCGCCCGCCAGTCGGGTCAAGAGTGCGATCTGCATGGGGCCGCCGGTGATGGCGTCCAGATCGGCCACGTAGCAAACGTCGCAGCCGAGCCGCTCGCGATAGGCACGCGCCAGGGCGAGGGCATCACCCTCGATTGGCCCCAGCACCGATCGGACGGGCTCGTACGCCTCGCGCCGGCCGCCACGCGCCAGCACCGCCCGCCCGCGCGACAGGTCGAGCACCGGAATCACGCGCAATGAGCGCCGTCCTGGGCTGGGACATCGGCGGGGTGAACACCAAGGGCGCGCGGGTGGCGCAGGCGCGCGTGCTGGCCGCGCAGGTCGCTCCCTACGAGCTGCAGCGCGAGCCCGCGGCGCTCGCACCGCTGCTGCGGCGCCTGGCCCGCGACGTGGGCGCCGCGCCGGACGATTCGCACGCCGTGACGATGACGGCAGAGCTGTCGCAGCTGTTCCGCACCAAGCGCGAGGGCGTGGGATTCGTGCTCGACGCGGTGGCGACTGCGTTTCCGGGCGCGCGCGTCGGCGTCTGGACCGTGGACGCGCGCTGGCTCGCGCCCGCCCAGGCGCGCCGTGAGCCGCTCGCGGTGGCGGCCGCGAACTGGGCCGCGACGGCCCACGTCGTGGCGCGGATGGTACCCGACTGCGTGCTCATCGACGTGGGATCCACCACGACGGACATCATCCCGATCGCGGGCGGCGCTCCGGCGGCCTGCGGCACGACCGACACGGAGCGGCTGCGCGAAAGCGAGCTGGTCTACACCGGCGCGCTGCGCACCCCCGCCGAAGCGATCGCGGCGACCGTGCCCGTGGCTGGCCGGCCCACCGGCGTCGCGGCGGAGGGGTTCGCCCTCGCGGGCGACGTGCACGTCTGGCGCGGCGACCTCGCGCCGGTGGACTACTCGGTGCCGACGCCCGATGGGCGTCCCGCTACGCGGCAGTTCGCGGGCGAGCGGCTTGCCCGCGTGGT
>CBFHAJ010000063.1:0-19678 GCA_965653495.1 uncultured bacterium
AGGCTGATCGTGACGTGGTACGGGCTGGGCTGGTCCTCGTCGGTCTGCGCGCCGTGCCCCGCGTGCGCGTGATGCTGCGCGTGGTGCCGGCATGCGAGCACCTCCCGGATCGTGCCGCCGCCGGGTCCGGCGGCGAGCCAGCAGAGACTGGCGAGGACCAGCAATCCGAGAGACGATGAGCCACTGCGCATGGCGTACAGTCTAGGGCCGCCATTTCGGCTGGCGCAACCCCCGCCGGCCCGTGTAGACTGCAGCCGTCGCGACGAGCACGAGAGACGATGAGCGAGCGCATCGACTACAAGAACGGGCAGTGGGTGGTCCCGGATCAGCCGATCATCCCCTTCATTGAAGGAGACGGCACGGGGCCCGACATCTGGCGCGCCTCCCGCAAGGTGTTCGACGCGGCGGTGCAGCGGGTCTCGCGCGGCAAACGCCGTATCGAGTGGCTGGAGGTACTCGCCGGGGAGAAGGCCTTCAAGCACGCCGGCAACTGGCTTCCCGACGCCACGCTTGACACGATCCGGACACATCGCGTGGCCATCAAGGGCCCGCTCACGACGCCGGTGGGTGGCGGCATCCGCTCGCTCAACGTCACGCTGCGCCAGCTGCTCGACCTGTATGCCTGCATCCGCCCGGTGCGCTACTTCGAGGGCGTGCCGAGCCCCATGCGGGAGCCGCAGAAGCTGAACGTGGTGATCTTCCGCGAGAACATCGAGGACGTGTACTCGGGCGTCGAGTACAAAGCGGGTAGCGGCGAGGCCGACGCGGTCATCGGATTCCTGACCGAAAAGTTCGGCGCCAAGATCCGGGCCGGGAGCGCGATCGGGATCAAGCCGATGTCGAAGTTCGGCTCGCAGCGGCTCGTAGCGAAGGCGATCCAGTATGCGCTGCGGACCAGCCGCCGTTCCGTGACCCTCGTCCACAAGGGCAACATCATGAAGTTCACGGAGGGCGGGTTCCGGGAGTGGGGGTACGAGGTCGCCAAAGAGAAGTTCGGCGAGCGCACCGTTCCCGAGGCGGACCTGGGAGCCGGGAAGGGGGACGGCGGCCGGCTGGTGATGAAGGACCGCATCACCGACGCGATGTTCGCGCAGCTGGTGCTGCGGCCCGACGAATACTCCGTGATCGCGGCGCCCAATCTCAACGGCGACCTGCTCTCGGACGCCGCCGCCGCCCAGGTCGGCGGGCTGGGTCTGGCGCCCGGCGGCAACGTCGGCGACGGCTACGCCGTGTTCGAAGCGACGCACGGCACCGCACCCAAGTACGCCGGCCTCGACAAAGTGAATCCCGGAAGCGTGATCCTGTCCGGTGCGATGATGTTCGAGGAGCTCGGCTGGAACGACGTCGCGGCCGCCATCGAGCGCGGGTTGGGCGGCGCGATCAGGTCGCGCCGCGTCACTTACGATCTGGCGCGCCAAATGCCCGGGGCCACCGAGGTCTCGACCTCGCAATTCGCCGAGTGCATTATCGAGCATGTCCAATAAGCTGACCGGCAGCACGGTCACCGTCCCGCTGGCCCAAATCGACACGCCGTTGCTCGCCATCGCGCTGGTCCAGAGCGGAGCCGGTGTCCCCGCCTCGCTCGCGGAGCTCGACCGCGCGGCGGGCGGCATCGTCGCGCGCGCGGTGACGAGCGGTGACTTCAAAGGAAAGCGCGACGATACGGCATTGCTGTACCCCAGCGGCATCAAGGCGCAGCGAGTGCTGCTCGTCGGCCTCGGCAAGGCGGGCGACGTGACGCGCAACAGCATCCGGCGCGCCGCCGCCATCGCCGCCAAACGGGCGCGCGGCCTCGGCGCCAAGCAGTTGGCGTTCGCGGTCGCCGCGGAGGCGCGCAACGGCGTCGCGGCCGGGGACCTCGGGCAGGTTGTGGTAGAAGGCGCGGCGCAGGGAGCCTGGGCCTTCACTGAGCTCAAGGCCGCCTCCGATGATCCCAAGCCCGACCTGGAGTCGGTCGCCGTCGTGAGCGATCAGAAGGAAGCCACGGCAATCGCCGCCGGCGAGCGACTGGGCGACGCGATCGCCGCGGGCCACTACCTGACGCGCTACCTCCAGATGCAGCCCGGCAATGTGTGCACGCCGACGTACCTCGCCGAGCGCGCCAAGGAGCTCGCCGAGCAGCACGGATTCAAGCTCACCGTGCTCGATCGCGCCAAGCTCGTGCAGGAAGGTATGGGGGCGCTGCTCGCGGTAGCGCAGGGCAGCGCGCAGGAGCCCCGCCTCATCGTGCTGGAGTACCGTGGCGGCAGCGATGGCGCCCCTCCCATCGCGCTCATCGGCAAGGGCGTGACCTTCGACTCGGGTGGGATCTCGATCAAGCCGGCGCAGAACATGGAGGACATGAAGTTCGACATGTCGGGCGCCGCGGCGGTGCTGGGCGCATTCGAGACGCTGGGGCGGCTCAAACCCAAGGTCAACGTGGTGGGTATCGTCCCGGCCACCGAAAACCTCCCCTCCGGCACGGCGGTGAAGCCGGGCGACGTGGTGAAGAGCCACCTTGGGAAGACGATCGAGATCGTCAACACCGACGCCGAGGGGCGGCTCATTCTGTGCGACGCGCTGTCGTACGTGCGGCGCTTCAAGCCGGCGGCAGTGATCGACATCGCCACCCTCACCGGGGCCGTGGTGGTCGCGCTCGGTCAGGTGGCGATCGGCGCGATGGCGAACGACGAGGCGCTGGCCGCCGAGGTGCGGGAGGCGGGCGAGCGGGCGGGCGAGCGCTGCTGGCCGCTGCCGCTGTGGGACGAGTACCGCGACCTGCTCAAGTCGGACATCGCGGACGTGAAGAACTCGGGCGGACGCGGCGCCGGGTCGATCGCCGGCGGCTGGTTCCTGCGCGAATTCGTCGAGGGCTTTCCCTGGGTCCACCTGGACATCGCGGGGACCGCTTACACCGACGGCGAGGGCCCGCACCAGGTCAAGGGCCCGACGGCGGTGGGCGTGCGCCTGTTCAGCGAATTCATCCTCAAGCGCGCGGGGGCGTGACGCGCGGCCTCTGCTGCGCGGCGGCCCTGCTCACGTTCGCGGCCGGGGGGGGGGCCGCTCAGGTCGACACAACGGCGCGCCGCGACACGAGGGCGCGCGATTCCATCGCCCGGCGCGACTCGATCGCCCGTCGTGATTCGATCCGCCGTGACTCGATCGCGGCCGACACGGTGGCGCGCTACCTGCCCGTCCTTCCCGAGCCGATCGTATCGGGCCCGCGGCCACGCGGCACCCGTTACACGTTCACCGTCGACTCGTTCGCGCTCTCGAACGTGCAAACTCTCTCCGATCTGCTGGCACACATTCCCGGCGTGTATGTCGCGCGCGGCGGGATCTATGGAGCCGCGGAGCCGGTGCTGTTCGGGAGCCGGGGACCGGCGGGGCTCGAGGTGTACTGGGACGGCGTCCCGTACCTGCCACTGGGCCGGGATTCACTGTACCTCGATCCCGCCCGCATCTCGCTGGCGCCGCTCGAGCGCGTGGACGTGATCGTCCTGCCCGCGTCGCTGCGCGTGTATCTCGTCACTACCCGGCAGCGGTCCACGGCCACCGCTTCGCAGATCGGGGTGGCGAGCGGCGAGGTACGCACCGCGAACTATCGGGGCGCGTACCTGCGCCGCTGGCGCTCGGGGATCGGCCTGTCGCTCGTCGCCGATTACAACAACAACGACGGCATCGCGAACACCTCGAGTACGGGGTTCAATGCGGTCGACCTGTGGTTCAAAGGCGAGTACGTCCCGAGCCCTCACCTCGGCGCGTCGTATCAACTGCTCACCTCGAGCTGGCACCGCGACGCGGGGTCGGCCACGGCCGACTGGCACGCGCAGCGGCGTGACGGCATCCTGCGGCTGTTCGCTGCGACGCGCGAGGACGGGCTCGGCTACCGCGCGGAGGCGACGTTCGCCACGACGAGCGCCACCAACGACACGGCGGTGTTCGATCGCAGCCTGTCGCAGGGCATGCTGAGGCTGAGTGGCGACTGGCCGCGCGCCCACCTGGACGTGGGCCTGCGCACGCTGGATGAAGCGCGCCCGTCGCAGCTCGAGGCCACGGCGGCGTGGACGCCCCCCCTGGTAACGGGTTTGTCGCTCGCGGCCGACGCGCGCCACTCCACATACCGTCGCGGTCGCCACGGCGATCGCGCACACCTGGCGGCGGGCCTGACGCTGCCGGCCGGGTTCTCACTCCACGGTGACGTCGCCTGGGCGCGCGACCTGCAAGCGCCCGTCGACACGGCCGACACCGTGCAACGCACCCTCGACGTGGCGGGCGCCGTGCGCTGGGATCGCGACTGGATCGCCCTCGAAGTCGGAGAGGGGAGTCGCGATCCGTTCGCGCCGATCGCCTTTCCGGTAGGGATCAGTCCGGTGGATTCGATGCACCCGTCCACCGAGCGAACGCCGTACGTCACCGCGCGCGGTACCGTGCGGCTGCTGCCGGGTCTCTACCTGGGCGGCTGGTACATGAATCCGCTCGTGGTGGGCGGGACCGACTTCGAACCGCCGTATCACAGTCGCGTGTCGCTCACGTTCTACTCGAAGTTCTGGCGGGTGTACCGCAGCGGGATCTTCGCGCTGCGCGGTGAGCTGGCGCTCGAGTCGTGGAGTCACGGCATGGCGGGACTCGACTCGACGGGCGCCGGCGTTCCCCTTCCCGGGAGGAGCTTCGGGGAGATCAACGTCGAGATCCGGATCGCCGGCGTCACGATCTTCTGGATCCAGCGCAATGCGACGCTGGGCATGGGGAGCTACGTGCCGGGGCTCGACTACCCCCGCCACTTTCAGTTCTACGGCGTGCGGTGGCGATTCACCAATTGACGAACCCGTTGACCTAAGTCTTTCACAGAGATAGGTTTAAAGACTGTGCCGCGGAGCATGACGGGGTTTGGCTCGGCCGAAGGGGGGGTGCTCGGCGGGCGGCTCTCGATCGAGATCCGCTCGGTGAACCACCGATATTTCAACCCGCAGCTCAAGTTGCCCTCCGAACTGGTGGCGAGTGAGGCGCCGTTGCGCGAGCGGTTGCGCCAGCTGCTTGAGCGGGGTCACGTCACTGTGGTGGCCCGCTGGATCGAGGCGCCGACTACGGCAGCGACCGTGACGGTCGACCTGGGACGCGCGCGCCAGGTGCTCGCCGCCGCGCAGCAGCTCAAGAAGCGGCTGAAGCTCAAAGGCACGGTCGATCTCGCCTTTGTGGCGCGGCACCCCGACGTCATGGTGCTCGAGCGGGACGGCGGCACGGCGGAGTGGCGCGAGGTGGAGCCGATCGCAGAGCGCGCGGCGCAACAGCTCGTCGCGATGCGGGCGCGCGAAGGCGGTGCCCTGGCGCACGAGCTGGGGACCCGGCTCGACGCGCTCGAGGCGGGAGCCGCGGCCATCGAGCAGCGCGCGCCCGAGCGGCTCACCGCGGAGCTCGCGCGCCTGAAGACCGCGGTAGCGGAGCTCGCGGGTGGCGTGACAGTCGACGCGCAGCGGCTCGCCGTCGAGGTCGCCCTGCTGGCCGATCGGGTGGACATCACCGAGGCGCTGGTACGGCTGCGGGCGCACGTCGCGGCATGCCGCGCCGCGCTCGGGCGCGACGCGAGCGTCGGCAAGGAGCTCGGCGTCCTGGCGCAGGAGCTGGTGCGCGCGGTGACCACCATCGCGGCGAAGGCCAACGACGCGCAGATCACTCAGCCAGTGATCGCGCTGAAGGGCGAGCTCGAGAAGTTCCGGGAGCAGCTCGAGAACCTGGAGTGACGGTGGCGCCCGGGACGGCGCGTGTCGTGGTGCTCGCCGCGCCGTCGGGCGGGGGCAAGACCACGATCACCCGCGAGCTGCGGGCGCGGTTGCCCGACCAGTTCGGCTACTCCGTGTCCGCGACCACACGGAAGGCGCGGCCGGGCGAACGCGATGGCGAAGCGTATCACTTTCTGACGCGGGACGCATTCCAGCGCCGCCTGGCCGCGGGCGAGTTTCTCGAATCGGCCGAGTATGCCGGGGAGCTGTACGGCACGCTGCGCGCCGAAGTCGAGCGGGTGCTGCGCGCCGGGAAGCATGTGGTCCTGGATGTCGAGGTGCAGGGGGCACGCCAGGTGCGGCGCGCGTATCCGCGCCCCGCGTCGGTGATCGTGTTCGTGATCCCGCCGTCGGCCCGCGTGCTGCTCGAGCGGCTGCGCCGGCGGCGCACCGAGTCCGAGGCCGAGCTGCAGGAGCGCACCGACATCGCGGTGGACGAGGTCGAGACGGCCGCGCGCGAGGTGGGCCAGGTCTACGACCACGTGCTGGTCAACGATGAGCTGGAGACGGCGGTGCGCGAGGTGATCGAGCTGGTACTCGGGGAGGGGAGGGAGGGGAGGCAGGGGGGGCGCGACATGGCGCCGCGCCCGCCGCGCGACGCGGCGCAATTCTTGGCGGACTTCGCGCGGCAATTGCGGCGCGAAGCCGTACACTTGAGGCAGTCTACCGGAAGGAGTAGCGGATGAGGATCGTCACCCCGAGTGAGGTCGCGAGCCAGACCCAGAACAAGTACCTCGGCGTGCTGGTTGCGGCCAAGTTCGCCCGGTTCGTCAACGAGTTCCCGCGCGATCGCTCGGTGGACTTCGAGGAAAAGCTCACGACGCGCGCCTTCGACGAGCTGGTGCGCGGGCGGCTGACGTACAAGCTCGTCCGGCGGCGGCGCCAGGAGGGCTGATGCCGTTCGCCGGCCGCCACGTCGTCCTCGGCGTGTCGGGCGGAATCGCCTGCTACAAGAGCTGCACGCTCGCCCGGCGACTGACCGAGGAGGGAGCGGCGGTGGACGTGGTACTCACGGCATCCGCCGCCGAGTTCGTGCGGCCGCTCACCTTCGAGACGCTCACCGGGCGCCCGGTCCTGACCTCCCTGTGGGAGCGCGATCGGGCGCTCGCGCACATCACCCTGGCACACGGGCCCGAGCTGGTGATCGTAGCGCCCGCCACCGCGCACCTGCTCGCCCGCGCCGCGCAGGGGCTGGCGGACGACCTCCTCACGGCGCTGCTGCTGGCGCGTACCGGGCCGGTGCTCGTCGCCCCCGCCATGAACGACGCGATGTACGCGCATCCGGCGACGCAGGCGAACCTGAAAACGCTCGCCGGCCGGGGCTGGCATTTCATCGGACCCGACACGGGCGCGCTCGCCGAGGGGCCGAGCGAGCGGCCGGGCCGGATGAGCGAGCCGGAGGCGGTGCTCGCCGCGGCGGCGCGCCTGCTGCAGCAGCGAGCGCCCTGGATGGGCAAGACGGTCGTCGTCACCGCCGGCCCGACGCGCGAGCATCTCGATCCGGTGCGGGTGCTCACCAATCCGTCGAGCGGTCGCATGGGCTACACCATCGCGGAGGCGGCGTACGCGCGCGGGGCGGACGTCGTGCTCGTCGCCGGCCCGTCCGACCTGCCGCTGCCGTTCGGTGTCACGACGCACCGCGTCGAAACGACCGCCGAGATGCAGCGCGCGCTGCAGAGTCTCGTGAAGCACGCGCAGCTGCTCGTGATGGCGGCGGCGCCGGCGGATTATCGGCCCGCCGCGCCCGCGCCCAGCAAGCGCCCCCGCGCGAGCGGGCCGCTCAGCGTGGAGCTCGAGGCGACGCCCGACATCCTGAGCACGGTGGCGCGGCCCAAGGGATGCACCGCCGTGGGGTTCGCTCTCGAAACGGGGGGCGACGGCGTTGCCAAGGCTCGCCGACAGTTGCAAGATAAGTCACTCGACTTCGTCATCCTGAACGACGCGCTCGAGCCCGGCGCGGGGTTCGAAGTCACCACGAATCGTGTCACGATCATCGGGAAGGACGGCCAGCCCATCGAGCTGCCGCTCCTCCCCAAGCGCGACGTGGCGGAACGAATCCTCGACGCCGTGGAGCGAACGCTGACGTGAGCGACGGGCAAGCCCTAGCCAGGGAATTCCTGGAGCAGCAGCGCCTGCTGGGGGGCGGCGCCGTCATCCTCCCCGGCACCCCACCACCCCCGGCGGACGGGCGGACAGGCGGACAGGCGGACGCAGTGACCGACCGCCCGTCCACCCGACCGCCTGACCGCCCCGCGACAGAGCTTCCCCCTCCCGGGCTCTCCTACGATCCCCCGGGCAGCGATCTCTTTTCCAGCGATCCCGTGCCCCAGGCCCCAACCCTTGCGGCCATCGGGCAGCTCGTGGCGACGTGCACCAAGTGCCGGCTGTGCGAGGGTCGCCGGCACACCGTGCCCGGAGAAGGCGCGGCCGACGCCCGGCTCGTCGTGGTAGGGGAAGGCCCGGGGCGCGTGGAAGACGAGACGGGCCGGCCGTTCGTCGGGCAGGCGGGCGAGCTGCTCACGAAGATTCTCGCCGCCATCGAGCTGCGGCGCGAGCAGGTGTTCATCTGTAACGTGGTGAAGTGCCGGCCGCCGGAGAACCGGGTCCCGCAGTACGATGAGATCGCCGCCTGCGTGCCGTACCTGTTCCGGCAGATCGAGCTGGTGCAACCAGCCGTCATCCTGGCGATGGGCGGGACCGCCGCTCAGACGCTGCTCAACACCAAGCAATCGCTCGGTGCGCTGCGCAATCAGGTGCACCGGTTCCGCGGGGTCCCCGTGATCGTCACGTACCATCCCGCCGCTTTGCTTCGCAACCCCAACTGGAAGAAGCCCACCTGGGATGACGTCCGCATCGCCCGCCGTCTCATCGGCTGAACGCCCCCCCGAGCTCGGGGGCGGGGGCCGCCAGACTCCGTGGAGCAACGAAGCGGAGCAGGCGGTGCTCGGGGCCATGCTGCTCGATCAAGACGCGGCCCTCAAGGCCGCCGAGCTGCTCGACGACACCATGTTCTACCGCGAGGGCCATCGCATGCTGTTCCGCGCGATGATCGCCCTCACGGAGCGCGGCGATGTGATCGACCCCGTCACGCTGCGCGACGAGCTGGTGCGCCGCGGCGACCTGGATCGCGCCGGCGGCATGGAGTACCTGGGCGGCCTGATCGACGTGGTCCCGACGGCCGCGAACATCGAGTACCATGCGAGAATCGTCCGCGACAAGGCCGTGCTGCGGCGACTGATCGAGGCCGCGACGTCCATCATCCAGGACGCCTACGACGGGCACGGCACGTCGGCCGAGGTGCTGGACAACGCCGAGCATCGCGTGTTCCAGGTGGCGCAGCTCAAGCGCTCCGAGGAGTTCGTGCGGCTGAAGGAGCTGATCTGGCCGACGATGGAGCGCATCGAGCAGCTGCACACCAGCCAGGGCGCGCTCACCGGCGTGGCCACCGGCTTCAAGGATCTGGACAGTCTCACCGCCGGGTTCCAACGCGGCGACCTCGTGATCATTGCCGCCCGACCGTCGATGGGGAAGACGGCCTTCGCGCTCAACGTCGTCCAGCACGCGGCCATCGAGCACTCGGTGCGCGTCGCGGTGTTCTCGCTCGAGATGTCCAAGGAGCAGCTGGTGCAACGGCTGCTCTGCTCGGAAGGCCTGGTCGATGCCCACCGCTTGCGACGCGGCCAGCTGCGCGACGACGATTACCCCAAACTGGCGCGCGCCGCCGGCCTCCTGGGCACGGCCCCGATCTGGATCGACGACTCGGCCATGCTCACCCCCCTGGCCATGCGCTCCAAGGCGCGCCGCCTCAAGGCGGAGCACGACGTCGGGATGGTCGTGGTCGACTATCTCCAGATGATGCAGGGGCCCACGGACTCCGAGAGCCGCCAGCAGGAGATCTCGTTCATCTCGCGATCGCTCAAGGCGCTCGCCAAGGAGCTAGATGTGCCGGTGGTGGCCCTGTCGCAGCTGTCGCGCGCGCCCGAGCAGCGCGGCGGCGAGCACCGTCGGCCGCAGCTGTCCGATCTGCGCGAGTCGGGCGCCATCGAGCAGGACGCCGATGTCGTCTGCTTCATCTATCGCCAGGAGTTCTACGACGGTCCCACCGATCCCAAAACCAACGAGAGCATCGAAGGCCTCGCCGAGCTGATCGTCGGGAAGCAGCGCAATGGGCCCACTGGGACGGTAAAGCTGTTCTTCAAGAAGGAATACACCCGCTTCGACAACTTCACACCGCGCGAGGCGCCCGCCGAGGCGAGCCGTGGCTAAGGCTCATTCGGTGTTCCGCTGCACGGATTGCGGGGCGGAGCAGCCGAAGTGGGCGGGGCGGTGCGATGCGTGTGGGGCATGGAATACGCTCGTCGAGGAGGCGGTCGGGCGGACAGGCGCAAGGGCGGCCAGCAAGCGAGCCACGCTTTCCGCCAGTCCGCCGGTCCGCCTGTCCGCCGTGGGGGTGGCAGGGTTCGAGCGGTGGAAGACCGGGCTTCGCGAGTTCGACTTCGTGCTCGGCGGCGGCATCGTCCCCGGCTCGGTGGTGTTAGTCGGCGGCGAGCCAGGCATCGGGAAGTCCACGCTGCTACTGCAGTGCGCCGCGCGGCTCGAGCAGAGTGGTGTGCCCACCCTGTACGTCTCGGGAGAAGAGTCTCCCGATCAGGTGCGCCTCCGGGCCGACCGGCTGCGGGTCGACGCCGGCGGGGTGCACGTGCTGGGCGAGACCCGGCTCGAGGCGATCACCCATCACGCCAAAGCGCTCGCCGCGCAGGTGGTGTTCGTGGACTCGATCCAGACCACCTACACCGACGAGCTGGAAGGCGCGCCGGGCAACGTGGGGCAGGTGCGCGAGTGCGCCGCCCGCCTCATGCGCCTCGCCAAGGAGGCTGGGCCGGCGGTGTTCCTGGTCGGACACGTCACCAAGGGCGGCGGCATCGCGGGGCCCAAAACGCTCGAGCACATCGTCGACACGGTGATCTACTTCGAGGGCGAGAGCACGCTCGATCACCGCATCCTCCGGGCCGTGAAGAACCGGTTCGGCTCCGTCGACGAGATCGGCGTGTTCGCGATGACCGACGCCGGCCTCGAGCCGGTGGCCGATCCCGCCGCGGCGTTCCTCGCGGGCCGCGCCACTGGCGTCTCGGGCTCGGCGGTCACCGCGCTGATGGAAGGCACGCGACCGTTGCTGGTCGAGATCCAGGCTCTCGCGACCAAGAGCGGCTTCGCGACGCCACAGCGCGTGGCGACCGGACTCGATCACCGCCGTCTCGCGGTACTGCTGGCCGTGCTGGAGCGGCGCGGCGGGCTGCCGTTCAGCGCGGTGGACGTATTCGTGAACGTGACGGGAGGAGCGCGGCTGGTAGAGCCATCCACCGACCTCGCCGTCATGGCGGCGCTCGTGTCGAGCGTGCACGACCGCCCCCTGCCCGCGGACGCGGTGTTCCTCGGCGAGGTGGGGCTGGGCGGGGAAATCCGTCCCGTCGGCGGCGCGGAACGACGGCTCGGCGAGGCCGCGCGCCAGGGATTCCGCCGCGCGTTTCTGTCGACGCGCTCGCGCGTCAGTCTGCCCGGGCTCGAGGTGGTGGGCGTCGACGGCATCCATGAGCTCGCCCGCCGCCTCACGGCCTGACGCCGCGGTCGTGATCGTGGCGGCGGGCCTGGGGGCGCGCGCCGGCCCGGGCGAGCCCAAGCAGTTCCGCCCTATCCTCGGCGTGCCGATGCTGTTGCGCGCGCTGCGGCCGTTCACGTCGCACCCGGACATCGGCCAGGTCGTGGTGGCCGTGCCGGCGGGATTCGAGATCCAGCCGCCCGACTGGCTCGCCAAGCTCGAGGGTGAGCGTCTGGCGCTGGTCGCGGGAGGCGCGACCCGGGCGCAATCGGTGCGCGCCGGGCTGCACGCCCTGCCGCCGCACGCAGACATCGTCCTCATCCACGACGGCGCCCGCCCCTTCGTGATCCGCGAGACGATCGACGGCGTACTGGAGAGGGCCCGGGCGGGCGTGGGAGCCGTGGCCGCGATCCCGGTGACCGATACCGTGAAAGACGTGGAGCAGCACCGCGTGACCAGAACCGTCGAGCGGGAACGCCTGTGGCGCGCGCAGACACCCCAGGGATTCCCGCGCGCCATGATCGAGCGGGCGTACGCCGGCCTCGCGGACGGCGCTCCCGCGCCGACGGACGATGCCGAGGTGTGCGAGCGCGCGGGCTTCCCGGTGGAGGTGGTGCCCGACTCGCCGTACAATTTCAAAGTGACCACGGCCGACGACTTCCGCATCGCCGAGGCGCTCGCCCGTGAACTGCGGTGACGCTGAACCCCATCCCGTTTCGCAACCAGACGGAGGTAGCGGCCGCGGTCCCGCAGGTCGTGACCCATCTGCGCGGGGCAGGACTGATCGCCTACCCGACCGAGACGGTGTACGGCCTGGGCTCACGGCCACGGGCCGCGGAGGTGCAGGCGCTGGCCCACCTCAAGGGGCGGCGCCCCGACAAGCCTTTCCTTTTATTGGTCGCGGATCGCGACATGGCCGAGGGGCAGGGCCTGGCCTTTACCGAGGCGGCGACCGCGCTGGCCCGGGCCTTCTGGCCGGGGCCCCTGACGTTGGTATTGCCAGGCGGCAGCGGGCGGCTCCCCGATGCGCTGCGCGGACCGGAGGGGGGGATCGCGGTCCGCTGGACGTCGCACCGCGGTATGGCCCAGCTGGTGCGCGCGCTGGGGGAGCCGGTGACGTCCACTTCCGCTAACTTGCCTGGGACGCCGCCCGCGCCCGGCGCGGCGGCGATCGTGCGCGATTTCGCGCCGGCGGTGGAGGCGGGGACCCTGCTCGTGCTCGACGGCGGAGTGCTCGGGAACTCGCCGCCCTCGACGGTCGTCGACTGTACGGGCCCGCGGCCACGCCTCATCCGCGAAGGAGCGTTGACGCTCGCCGAGCTGCGGCGCGCCGCCGGGCGGCTCGCCCCCTGAGTTCCGAGGAGCCGAAGACGAAACGCATCCTGCTGGTGTGCACGGGAAACATCTGCCGCAGTCCCCTCGCCGCGGCGCTGCTCGAGCGGGCGCTGAGCGAGCGCGGCCGCGAGGGCATCGACGTGTCGTCCGCCGGGACCGGCGCGTGGGACGGGGCACCGGTGTCCGAGGGGGCGTATCTCGTCGGACTCGAGCGCGGGCTCGACCTGTCGGGCCACCGTGCCCGGTTGCTGACGCGCGAGCTGGTCGAGAGTGCCGACCTGATCCTCACCATGGCGCGCCACCACCGGGCCCGGGTGGACGAGCTGGGCGGCGAGGGCCGCGTGTTCGTGCTCGGCGAGTATTCGGGGCGCGAGGGCGACGAGGCGGAAGTGAGCGATCCGTTCGGCGGCGACCTGGACGTGTACCGCGATACCTGCTCCGAGCTGGAAGGACTCATCCACACGGCGGTCGAGCGCATCGTCAAAGAGTTCGCGAGTGGAAGTCAGCGCTAGCACGCGCCTGCTGGTCGTGCTCGGCGATCCCGTCGCCCATTCCCTGTCTCCCGTCATGCATAACGCGGCGCTGCGCGCGTTGGGCCTGGACGCCGTGTACGTGGCGCTGCCCACACCAGCCGCGGCGCTCGCCACCGTCCTCTCGGCGCTCGCCGCCGTGGGAGCAGCCGGCAACGTCACGCTGCCGCACAAAGAGGCGGTCGAACGATGTCTCGCGCGCAAAACGGATGTGTGCGCGCGCGTGGGCGCGTGCAATACGTTCTGGACCGAACACGGAGCCTTAGTGGGCGACAACACCGACGTGGCCGGCATCCTCGACTCGCTCCGGCCGCTGGGGGCGGACGGCGCGGGCCACTGGCTACTGGTCGGGACGGGCGGAGCCGCTCGGGCAGTCGCGGTCGCGTCCGCCCAGGCCAAGGCGGCCCTCCATGTGGTCTCGCGCGACGCCGCCCGGGCGCGCGAGTTCGCTGAGTGGGCCCGGACGAGCGGCGCCCGCGCTGAGCCGGCGCGCGGAGCCCTCCGCCCCGATGTGGTCATCAACGCCACACCCCTCGGCCTCAAGGACTCAG
This sequence comes from uncultured bacterium, assembly GCA_965653495.1. Taxonomy (GTDB): domain Bacteria; phylum Gemmatimonadota; class Gemmatimonadetes; order Gemmatimonadales; family GWC2-71-9; genus AG41. The sequence continues at coordinate 13,772 of CBFHAJ010000063.1, forward strand.
ATCCCCTGCCGCTCGCGCCGGAGCACGCCGACGGCGTGACCGCGGCGCTCGACCTGGTCTATGCTCGCGGCGCTACCCGCTGGGTGCGTACGCTGCGCGCCGCCGGCGTGCGGGCGGAGGACGGACGCGAGGTTCTGGTGCACCAGGGAGTCGCTGCGTTCCAGCGCTTCTTCCCCGATTGCACGGCGCCCGTCGACGTGATGCGCGCGGCGGTGGACCGTGCGCTTCGCGTTTGAGACCGTCGAGCAGCTCCTGCTCCCGGCGGAGTGCCTGCTGTGCCGGTCGCTCCTCTCCGGGGACGGGAGCCGGCTGGTGTGCGACGTGTGCCGCCACCGCTGGCGCCCGGTGCGCGCGCCGTGGTGCGCGCGCTGCGGCCAGCCGGAGCCCCTGTTCGGCCGCTGCCGCATCTGCGCCGAATGGCCGGCGGCGCTGGTCCACGTGCGGTCGGGCGTCTGGCTCGACGCGGGCGCGCGCGACGCGGTGCACGCCCTCAAGTACGGCGGCCTGCCGCGCATCGCCAGTGAGCTCGCGGCGGTGATCCCGCCGCCGGAGTTGCCCGCCGGAGCGGCGGTGTGGCTCGTGCCCGTGCCCCTCGCCCCCAAACGGCTGCGTCAGCGCGGCTACAATCAGAGCGAGCGGCTGGCGCGCGCGCTGGGACGCCGCTGGGGCCGCCCCGTCGCGGACTTGCTGGTGCGAACGCGCGAGACGGCCACGCAAACGGCGTTGACACCCGCGGCTCGTCTAGCGAACGTGGCGGGAGCGTTCGCACCGCGGAACGCGGAAGTGGGAACGCGGAACAGTTCCGCGTTCCGCCTTCCGACTTCCGCGTTGATTCTGGTGGACGACGTCTTCACCACCGGCGCCACCCTGGCCGAGGCGGCCCGGGCGCTGGAGCGGGCCGGCGCCCGCACGGTCCTGGCGCTCACGTTCGGGCGGGCGCTCATCCCGGACTTCACCTAGGGGAGAGCAATGGCAGTGCGCATAGGCATCAACGGGTTCGGTCGCATCGGGCGGAACGTGCTCCGCGCCGCGGTGCTCATGAAGCAGCAGGCGCTCGAGTTCGTGGCGGTGAACGACATCACCGACACCAAAACGCTCGCCCATCTCCTGATGTACGACTCCGTCCACGGGCGCTTCCCCGGCACGGTCGAAGCGAAAGACGATGCACTCATCGTGAACGGTAAGCCCATCCAGGTGTCGGCGATCAAGGAGCCCGAGAAGCTGCCGTGGAAAGCCCTGGGCGTGGAGCTCGTGCTCGAGAGCACCGGCCGCTTCACGAACCGGCCCGACGCGGAGAAGCACCTCGCCGCGGGCGCGAAGACGGTCGTGATCTCTGCGCCCGCCAAGGGCGAGGACATCACGATCGTGATGGGTGTGAACCATCTGAAGTACGATCCCGCCAAGCACCACGTGCTCTCCAACGCGTCGTGCACGACGAACTGTCTGGTGCCAGTGGTGAAGGTCGTGCTGGACAACTGGGGCTTCAAGCACGGTTACATGACCACGATCCACAGCTACACGAACGACCAGCAGATTCTCGACCTGCCGCACAAGGATCTGCGCCGCGCCCGGGCCGCTGCCCTGAGCATCATCCCGACAACCACCGGCGCGGCCAAAGCGACGGGACTCGTCATCCCGGAGGTCAAGGGGAAAATCGACGGCGTCTCGTTGCGGGTGCCCACACCCGATGTCTCGATCGTGGAACTGACCGCCGAGCTCGAGCGCAAGACGACCATCGAAGAGGTGAACGGCGCCTTCAAGCAGGCGGCCTGCTCGAGCCTCCAGGGTATCCTCGACGTGAGCGACGCGCCCCTCGTCTCGACTGACTACATCGGGAGCCTGTACTCGAGCGTCATCGACGCCCTGTCCACGAACGTGATCGACGGCTCGTTCCTCCACGTGTCGTCGTGGTACGACAACGAAATGGGGTACTCGGCTCGCTGCGTGGATCTGCTGGCGTATATCGCCGGCAAGTGAACAAGCGCCGTCTGCGCGACCTGCCGCCCGCGGCGCTGGACGGCAAGCGCGCCCTCGTGCGGGTGGACTTCAACGTTCCCCTGAAACAGGGGACCGTCGGTGACGACACGCGCATCCGCGCGGCGGTCCCCACCATCTCGTATCTCCGCGACAAGGGCGCCCGCGTCGTGCTGATGTCGCACCTGGGGCGCCCCAGCAAGCCCGACCCGGCGCTGTCGCTCAAGCAGATCGTGCGCGACGTGGAGCGGATTCTCGGGACGCCGGTCGAGTTCCTTCCCGATCCGGCGGCGGGCGTCGCCGCGACGCGCCGGCTGCCGCGCGGCGGCGTGGCCCTACTCGAGAACCTGCGCTTCTGGCCCGGCGAGGAGGCGAACGATCCCGCGGTCGCCCAGACCCTCGCCGCGCTGGGCGACCTGTACGTGAACGATGCGTTCGGGTCGGCGCATCGCGCCCATGCGTCCACCGCGGCGGTGGCCGGCCTCCTCAAACCAGCCGTCGCGGGCTTCCTGATGGAGCGCGAGCTCCAATATCTCGGCGACGCGCTCGACCGCCCCAAGCGGCCGTTCGTGGCGGTGCTCGGTGGCGCCAAGATCTCAGGGAAGATCGATGTGATTCAGGCGCTGCTCCCCAAAGTCGACGAGATCCTGGTGGGCGGTGCCATGGCCAGCACGTTCTTCCTCGCCATCGGCTTCCAGGTGGGCGGCTCGCTGGTCGAGCGTGACAAGGAGGAGCTCGCGAAGGAGCTGATTGCCAAGGCTGGGTCCAAGCTGATCCTGCCGCGCGGCGCGGTCGTAGCGCCAAGTCTGGCGCGCGCCGCCGAGCGGCGCGACGCGCCCAGCGATCGCATCCCCGTCGACTGCGCTGTCTACGACATCGACGCCGCCACACGCCACGATTACCGCGCGCGCATCGTCAAGGCGAAGACCGTGTTCTGGAACGGGCCGATGGGCGTGTTCGAGACCCCGCCGTTCGACGAGGGCACCCGCGCTGTGGCGGAGGCGCTGGTCGAGGCGGGCAAGCGCGGCGCCACGACCGTGGTCGGCGGCGGAGACTCCGCGGCGGCCGTGGCGGGGTTCGAAGACAAGCTCACGCACGTCTCCACGGGCGGCGGCGCGTCGCTCGAGTTCCTGGAAGGGAAGCCGCTTCCCGGCGTCGCCGCGCTGGACGACGCGTGAGGCGGTTGACGTTCGCCGCCAACTGGAAGATGCACCTCGGGCCGGACGACGCCCGCGGCTACCTCAAGACCTTTCGCGCCCGCTACAACCGCCGTGACGACCGCGAGGTGTGGTTCTTTCCGCCCGCGGTGTCCGTGGAGGCCACTGCCCAGGCGGTGCGAGACCGCAGCGATCTGCTCGTAGGCGTGCAGGACATCTATTGGGAGCCAAAAGGCGCGTTTACGGGTGAGGTTGCGGCGCCCCTCGCCCTGCAGGCCGGGGCGCGCAGTGCGCTGGTGGGGCACTCGGAGCGGCGCCATGTGTTCGGCGAAACCGACGAGGACACCCGTCGCAAGGTGAGCGCGGCGCTCGCCGCGGGCCTCGTCCCCATGCTCTGCGTAGGCGAGACCCTCGCCGAGCGGGACGCCGGGCACACGGTGCCCGTGGTGGTGCGGCAGTTGGCGGCCGGGCTCTCAGGACTCGACGCGGCCGCGCTGTCGCGGGTCGTTATCGCCTATGAGCCGGTATGGGCCATCGGCACTGGGCGCAACGCCACGCCGCGCGATGCCGCCGCGGTGCATCGGGAAATCCGGAGCTGGCTCCGCGGGCGCGGTGCCGCCGCGCCGCGCGTGCTGTACGGCGGCAGCGTCAACCTGAAGAACGTCGCCGAGCTGCTCTCCGAGCGTGAGCTCGACGGTGTACTGGTGGGTGGGGCGTCGCTCGATCCGGATAGCTGGGCACAACTTGTGCAGACGGAGACGGCGTAGGTATTATCCGGCCCGATGTACAGCCTGTTGTTGTTCGTTCTCGCGCTCGACGCGCTGATTCTCGGAACCGCCGTGCTGCTGCAGGCGGGCCAGGGCGGGGGACTGGCGTCGCTCGGGGGCGGGGCCGGGACGGAGCAATTCATGGGCGGGCGTCAGGCCACGACGCTGCTCACCAAGATCACCTGGTGGTGCGCCGCCATCTTCTTGTTCGTGTCGCTGGTGCTCGCGGTGATGTCGTCGAATTCCGGCGCTCCGCGCTCCGTACTGGAGAACGTTCCCGCGCCCGCACCGGTGCAGCCCACGCCGCTGCCGCTTCCCTCGAATCCGCAGCCCGCCCCCCAGGGCGCGCAAACCGCTCCGCCACCTTCTAAGACGCCGCCTCCCCATCGCTGACCGCCGCCCCGCCTACGTGCTGCTCGAAGACGGAGCCTGGTTCCCTGGAACCGCGCCGATTCCGTTCGAGTGCACCTGCGCGGAAGTCGTCTTCACGACCAATCTGTCGGGGTACCAGGAAGTCTTTACCGATCCGTCGTACCTCGGACAGATCGTGGTGATGACGGCGCCGATGATCGGGAACTACGGCATCAATCCCGAGGACGTCGAGTCGGATCGCCCGCGCGTGGCCGGCGTCGTGGTGCGCGAGCTGTCGGTCAAGCCGTCGAACTGGCGCGCGACGGGGACGCTGGCGGAGTGGCTCGCGAGCGCGCGCGTTCCCATCATCGCCGACGTCGACACTCGCCAGCTCACGCGCCACATCCGCTCGAAGGGCGCCATGCGCGGCGCCGTGGCGCTCGGTGCCGAGCCGACCGCCGAGGTGCGCGCCGCGCTGGCGGCCAGTCCCTCGATGGACGGACTCGACCTCGCGACGCACGCCACCATCGGCGCGGAGTACAGCGAGGGTTCCGCCGACGCGCGCCACCATATCGTAGCGTACGACTACGGCATGAAGCGCAATATCCTGCGCCTGTTCGTGAAGAACGGGTGCCGGGTCACGGTGGTCCCGGCCGCCACGCCCGCCGGCCGGGTCCGCGAGCTCGCCCCCGACGGGTTGTTCCTGTCGAACGGCCCCGGCGATCCCGCGGCCGTCGGATACGCCATCACGACGTTGCGCGCCCTGGCCGACGGCACGTTGCCGATCTTCGGGATCTGCCTCGGCCACCAGCTCCTGGGGCTGGCCTTGGGGGGCGACACGGTCAAACTCCCGTACGGCCATCGCGGCGGCAACCATCCAGTCCGCGATCTCGCTACAGGACAAGTACTTATCACATCGCAGAACCACGGCTTCGCGGTGCGCGGCGACACGGGCGGCGTTCCGGGCGCCAAGGCGCTCAAGGTGACCCACCTTAACCTGAATGATGGCACCGTCGAAGGCGTGCGGCACCAGGAGTACCCGATTTTTGCCGTGCAGTACCACCCCGAGGCATCTCCGGGACCCCATGACGCCCAAGGGCACTTCGAACAGTTCCTCCAAGCTCTTGACACACAATAGGTAAGCCCGTATGTTGGCCCCTCGTCTTGACTGCCCTTGGGCCCTTCAAGGGGGACGGATGACGAAGGCCGACCTGGTCGAAAAGGTCACCGCACAAATCGCTCGCACCGCCGGTCCCCTGATTTCCAAGAAGGACTGTGCGCGGGTCGTCGATTCGTTTCTCGACGCCGTGAAGGCCGCGCTCGCCGAGCAGCATAACATTGAGATTCGCGGGTTTGGGACGTTTAAGATCCGCCAGCGGAAGACCCGCATGGCGCGCAATCCGCGCACCGGAGACCCGGTCGAAGTGGCCGCGCGTCCGGTCCCTGTCTTCAAGCCCAGCAAGGAGTTGCGCGCGATGGTCGCGGAGGCGAGCGAGCGCGTGACGCCCTGACGCGTGCCCGCGAGCGAATTCGCGCGGCCCGGACTAACCGTCTGGGCCGCTTTGTTTTGCACGGTGTAAATAGAGGCCCACACTCTGCGGAGAACTGCCCGGTGCGCCACCTCCTGCTGTTGCTCGTCGCCGTCCCCTTGTCGGCCC
>CBFHAJ010000064.1:0-19495 GCA_965653495.1 uncultured bacterium
CGCGGGGTCGCGCTGCGCCGCGAGCCAGCCCTCGACCTCCCCCCGGTACGCCGCCAGCGCCGCCGCATTGGTCGCCTCGAATCGCATGACGAGTACGGGCTGGGTGTTCGAGGCGCGCAGCAGGCCCCATCCTTCAGCGAAGGTGATGCGCACGCCGTCGAGCGTCGATACGGGATACTTCGCGGCGAAATGACGCGCGGCGCGCTCCACGACGGCGAACTTGCGGTCGTCGGGGAAGTCGACACGCAGCTCCGGAGTGGCGACGGTGGGGGGCAGGTCGGCGAAGTGGCGCGACAGCGGTCCACCCTGCTCCGCTACGTAGCGCAGCAGGCGCGCCGCGGCGAACAAGGCGTCGTCGAAGCCGTACCAGTCGCCTCCGAAGAACATGTGGCCGCTCATCTCGCCGGCGAGGGGCGCATGCGTCTCCTTCATTTTTTGCTTGATCAGCGAATGGCCGGTCTTCCACATGGTCGGCTTGAGGCCGGCGAGGGTCAGCTCCCGGGCCAGCACCTCGGAGCACTTCACGTCGAAGATCACCGGGTGGCCGGGTCCCATGCGGCGCGCCAGGTCGCGGCCGAGCAGGATCAACAGCTGGTCGCCGAGCACGGGTCGTCCCTGCTCGTCTACCGCGCCGATCCGATCGCCGTCGCCGTCGAACGCGATGCCCAGCTCGGCCCGCTCGCGGCGCACGCTCGCCTGCAGGTCCCGCAGGTTCTCGAGCACCGTGGGATCGGGATGGTGGTTGGGGAACCTGCCGTCGGACTCGCAGAACAGCGGCACCACCTCGGCCCCGAGCTCCTGCAACGTCTCCGCTGCCACCACACTCGCCACGCCGTTGCCGCAATCGACCACGACCTTGACCCGTCGAGGCAGCGGGCCATTGTGCTGGACGATGGCGGCGCGATAGCGCGCGAGCACCGAGTCGTCCTGGCCGCGCAGGCCGCCGGGGCGGCCAGGCGTGCGACCCTGCTCGATCAGGCGCCGCAGCCCCTGGATCTCCTCGCCGTGCACGGCGTCGGCCCCGAGCACCATTTTGAATCCATTGAACTCGGGCGGGTTGTGCGACCCCGTGACCTGCACGCCGCCGTCGACGTTGAGGACGTGCGTGGCGAAATAGAGCGCGGGCGTGGGCAGCTCCCCGACGTCGAGCGCTAGGCCGCCGACCGCTTCGATGCCCGACACCACACCCTGCGCGAGCGCGCCGCCCGAGGGCCGGTTGTCGCGACCGACCGCCAGCCGGGGCGCCCGGCCGAGCCGCTCCCAGGCGAAGGTGGCGACCGCCTGACCGATCGCGCGGGCCACCTCGGGGCGCAGCTGGTCGCCGACCGTGCCGCGGATGTCGTACTCGCGAAAGATGGCGGCGGGAATCTGCACGGCCGGCCTCAGCGCCCCTGGGACGGCGTCGCGGCCGCCCCTTGAGGATCGGCGGTTGCCGGGCGCGGCATCATGATCGCGCTGCCCCGCGCCACGTCCAGGACGGCGTTGGGCCGAATACCGAGGAGCACGAGGCCCGCGACCGACACGGCGACGACGAGGCCGGCGGCCCGGCCCAGGCGCACACTGGCATGGGCCTGTTCGAAGGGCTCGGGCTTCATGTACATGGCCATGATCACCGGGAGATAGTAGCCCGCCGAGACGACGCTCGTAAGGACGAGCACTGCCGCTAATACACTCTGGTGTGCCGCCGTGGCCGCGACCAGGATGTACCACTTACCGATGAAGCCGACAGTACCCGGGAATCCGAGCAGCGACAGCGTGCAGATCGCCAAAGCGAGAGCCAGCCAGGGTCGCCGCCGCCCCAGCCCTGCGAGATCGTCGATCAGCACATCGCGCTCACCGTCACGCCCCCCGCCCCCGCCCCCTCCTTTTGCGGCGAGCAGCGTGAACGCCGCCAGGCTCACCAGCGTGTAGGCGAGGAGATAGAAGACGAGCGCCGCCGAACCGGCGCGCGTGCCTGCCACGACGGCCACGAGCAGGTAGCCGGCGTGCGCGACGGAGGAATACGCGAGCATGCGCTTCACCGCCCGCTGCGCCAGGGCGATCAGGTTGCCCACGACCATCGTGGCCACGGCGAGCCACCACACGATCTGCTGCCAGGCGATCACCTCGACGAACGCTTCGCTCAGGACCCGGAACAGGGCGGCGAAGGCGGCGGCCTTTACCGCGGTAGCCATGTAACCCGTCACCGGCGTCGGCGAGCCGTCGTACACGTCGGGAGCCCACATGTGGAAGGGCACCGCCGCGACCTTGAAGCCAAACCCGACCAGGAGCAGTCCGAGACCGATCAGCAGCATGGTGCTGTGCTGCAGGCCCGCGGCGCGGACGTGGGCGCCGATCTGCGTCAGATTGGTAGTGCCGGCGGCGCCATATGCGAGCGCAATGCCGTACAGCAGGAACCCCGACGCGAACGCGCCCAGCAGGAAGTACTTGAGGGCAGCTTCAGCGGCGGGAGCGCTGCGGCGGTTGATCCCCGCGAGCACGTACACGCACACCGACATCAACTCGAGCCCGAGGAACACTACCATCAGGTCCTCGCCGGCCGCCATCAGCATCATGCCGAGCGTGGCGAAGAGGATCAGCGCGTAGTACTCCGGCACGAGCAGCCCGTCCCGCTCCAGGTAGTCGAGCGAGGCGAGCACGGTGAGTGCCGCGGCGCCGAGGAACAGGGCGGCCGTGACGAGGCGGAAGCCGTCGACCGCGATCATCGCGGGGGCGCCCGCGGCGCGCGCGCCGCGCCACCACAGCCACCACACGGCCACGCCGGCGGCCACGAGCCCCGCCAGGGCGGTCCACCCGGCGACGCGGAGGTCGGCGGTCGTGTGGTGCCGCCAGGCAGCCAGCAACAGCACGAGCATCCCCGCCAGCGTGAGCACCAGCTCCGGCGCCAGCGCGCGGGCGAGGTCCCCGTAGGTCGAGAGATCGAGATTCATCGGGAGGCCGAGAGCGCGGCGTTGACCCGTACGTCCTGAATGAGCTGCTGCGCGGCCGGCTCCATGCGGCGGAGGATCGGCTTCGGATAGACGCCGAGCCACACGATGCAAGCCAGCAGCGGGACGAGCACGGCGAGCTCGCGTGCCGTGAGGTCGCCGAGCTTCTCGTTCTCGGGCTTGTCGAGCGGATTATAGATCACCCGCTGCAGCGCGGGCAGCAGATACATGGCGGCGACGATCACGCCCGCCGCGGCGACCACCGCGGCGGCCGGGTACACGCGGAACGCCCCGAGGAGCACCAGGAACTCACCCACGAAGCCGTTGGTCGCGGGCAGGCCGATCGACGACAGGGACACCACGGTGAGCGTCGCCGCGAGCAGCGGGACGACCTTCGCCAGGCCGCCGAACGCCTCGATCAGCCGCGAGTGCCGCCGCTCGTACAGCATCCCCACGATGAAGAACAGCGCCCCGGTCGAGATCCCGTGGTTGATCATCACGAGCAGGGCGCCCTGAACGCTCTGGAGCGTGAGGGCCCAGATGCCGAGCATCACGAATCCGAGGTGCGCGACGGAGGAGTAAGCGATCAGCTTCTTGAAGTCGGGCTGCACCATCGCCACCAGGCCACCGTAGATGATCCCGATCAGCGACAGCCCCACCACGCCCGCCTGGATCGCCGGATGGAGGGCCACCGTGGGGAACAGCGGCAGCGCGAAGCGCAGGAACCCGTACGTCCCCATCTTCAGGAGCACGCCGGCCAGGATCACCGAGCCCGCCGTGGGCGCCTCGACGTGTGCGTCGGGGAGCCAGGTGTGGAACGGGAACATGGGCACCTTGATGGCGAACGCCAGGAAGAACGCGCCGAACAGCCAGAACGCCGCCGGCCCCAGCCCGCCCAGATGCCCGATGAGGTACGAATACGAGAAGGTGTACAGCCCCGTCCGCTCGGCGACGCGGTACACGAGCCCCAGGATCGCTACCAGCATCAGCAGCGACCCGAAGAACGTATAGATGAAAAACTTGATCGCGGCGTACAGGCGCCGCTCCCCGCCCCACACCCCGATGATGAAGTACATCGGGATGAGCATCACCTCCCACATCACATAGAAGAGGAACAGATCGAGCGCCACGAACACCCCGATCATGCCGGAGGTGAGCACCAGCATGAGGGCGTAGAACCCGCGCTGGCGCGTCGTGATGTACGCGTAGCTCCCCAGCACGGACAGCGGGACGAGGAAGGTCGTGAGCAGCACCATGAACAGCGAGATCCCGTCCACACCGACCGTATAGTTGATGCCCCAGCCGGGGATCCACGGTGCGTTCACCACGAACTGCATGCCGGCGGCAGGCTGGAACGTCCACCACAGCGGTACCGAGATGGCGAACTCCACGAGGCTCGCCGCCAGCGCGATGTGCTTGGCCCAGCGCTCGGGTCCGAGCAGCACGATGACCGCGGCCAGTACGGGCCAGGCGAGCAGCGTGGTGAGCACCGTTTGCTGGTACATGACCTAACGCACCGCGACGCCCAGCACGGCCAGGACGCCGACCACGAAGAGCGTCACGTACCAGCCCACCTCTCCGGTCTGCAGTCGGCTCCCGACCCAGCCCAGCGCGCGTGACGCGGCCGCCGAGCCGTTCACGAGCAGGTCGTCGACCAGGCGCACGTCCACGATCTTCCAGAGCACTTCGCGCGAGAACCACAAGATGGGGTGCACGATGAGCGCGTCGTACAGCTCGTCCACGTACCACTTCTTGGCCAGCAGTCGCCCGAGCCCGGTCTCGGGCGGGGCGATGCGGGCGGGCACGAGCGCCTCGAGGTCGAGCAGGCGGAACGCGCCGGCGATACCCAGCGCGGCCACGAGCACGGCGCCCGCGACGAGCGCCCATTCGGTGGCGGTTGCGACTTCCGGCGCGGGACCGGCCGCGGCGAGGCTGGTGACGGGCTCGAGCCAGTGCTCGAGCCGGGCGGCTCCACCGAACAGCGGCGCCACGTTGAGCGCGCCCCCCAGGATGGTGAGCCCGCCCAGCACAACCAGCGGGGCCGTCATCACAGCGGGGGCTTCGTGCAGCTGCTCCCGCTCGCGCTCCCCCGTGCGGTTGGGCCCGTGGAACGTGTACAGCATCAAGCGGGTCATGTAGAACGCGGTGAGCAGCGCCGCCGCGAGCCCCAGGCCCCAGAACCCGTACCACAGCGGATCGGCGGCGCCCCGCGCGAACGCCGCGCCCAGGATCTCGTCCTTGGAGAAGAACCCGGCGAACGGCGGGATGCCGGCGATGGCGAGCGTCGCGATCCACATGAGTGCGGCCGTCCACGGCAGCTGGCGCGCCAGGCCCCCCATGTTCCGCATGTCCTGCGCGTCCTCATGCGAATGGGTCGCGTGGTAGGCGTGATGCATCGCGTGGATCACGCTGCCCGAGCCAAGGAACAGCAGCGCCTTGAAGAACGCGTGGGTCGTGAGATGGAAGATTCCCGCTGCGTAGGCGCCCGTCCCGACGCCGAGGAACATGTAGCCGAGCTGCGAGATGGTCGAATACGCGAGCACCCGCTTGATGTCCCATTGCTTGAGGGCGATGGTCGCGGCGAACAGGGCGGTGAGCGCGCCGATCCCGGCCACGGTCGCGCTGCCCACGGGGGACAACGCGAACAACGCCCCGCAGCGCGCGACCAGGTACACGCCCGCCGTCACCATCGTCGCCGCATGGATCAGCGCGGACACCGGCGTGGGACCCTGCATCGCATCCGGCAGCCAGGTATACAGGGGGATCTGCGCCGACTTGCCGGTGCAGCCGAGGAACAGGAACAGGGTCACAGCGGTGATCACCGGGCCGCCCGCGAGGAACGCCGTGGACGCCTTGGCGAAGACCGGCACGAAATCGAGCGTCCCCGTGCGCCGGAAGATCAGAAACATGGCCACCAGGAATCCAACGTCGCCGATCCGGTTCACGATGAACGCCTTCTTGCCGGCGTCGGCGTTGATCTGCTCGTTGAACCAGAACCCGATCAGCAGATACGAGCAGAGCCCCACGCCCTCCCAGCCCACGAACATCACCGGGAAGCTCGCGCTCAGCACCAGCGTCAGCATGAAGAACACGAACAGGTTCAGGTACGCGAAGAACCGCGCGTACCCCGGGTCGTCGTGCATGTACCCGACGCTGAACACGTGGATGAGCGTACCCACGCCCGTAACGACCAGGATCATGACCGCCGACAGCTGATCGAGCTGCAGGGCGTAGTCGACCTGCAGCTCGCCCACCGGGAGCCATTCCCAATAATGGAACACGAGCGGCGCGGCTGGCCGCAGCGCGGCGAGCTGTACCACGGCGAGGAGGGACGCTACGAAGGCCAGCAGCAGCGTGCCCACCCCCACGATCGAGACGGCTCGTTTCGCGTTCGGGGACGTGAAGGCGAGTGTCCCGTTCACCACAAAACCGAAGAGCGGGAGGGCCGGCACCACCCACAGGAGCGCCAACGGGAGGGTCGGCATCAGCCCTTGAGGAGGTTGATGTTCTGCAGGTCAACCGTCTGGCGGTGACGGTACACCGCCAAAATGATCGCCAACCCGACGGCCGCTTCGGCCGCGGCCACCGCCATCACGAAGAACACGAAGATCTGACCGGCCACGCCCAGCCGCTGCGACAGGGCTACGAACGCGAGATTGGCGGCGTTGAGCATCAGCTCGACGCACATGAAGATCACGATCGCGTTGCGACGCAACAGCACGCCGAGCACGCCGAGCGCGAACAGAAATGCGGAGACCGCGAGCGCGGGACCGACGAGCATCACAGCTTCCGTTTCGCGAGCACGACCGCCCCGACGATCGCCGCCAACAGCAGGATGCTCGTGATCTCGAAGGGCACGAGATAGTCAGCGAACAGCGGCCGGGCCACCGTGGCGACCATGCCGGCGGGCGGCGTACTCGCGGCAAGCACCGGCGGGGACGCCGTCCCCGCCTGCCGCAGGACCAGCAGCTGCACCAGCAGCAGCCCCGCGAGGAACACGCCGATGCCCAGCCACAGCGGTCCTTTGAGATCGGTGGGACCTGCCCGGCCGAGGTTCAAGAGCATGATCACGAACAGGAACAGCACCATGATCGCGCCCGCGTACACGAGCACCTGCAGCACCGCGATGAACTGGGCGTCGAGCAACACGAACAGCCCCGCGAGCGCAAACAACGTCATCACCAGCCACAGGGCACTCGCTACCGGGCTGCGTCGGGTGATACAGCCGGCCGCGCTCGCCACCGCGAGCCCCGCGAATCCCCAGAATGTGATGAGCGTGCCGTCCACCGTCACTCGCCCTTCGGGTCCGACGGATCCCACAGGGTCGACACGGGGTGCGTCTGCGCGCACAGCCGCTCGAGGTCGTACACAAAGCGATCGCGCGAGAACTCCGAGTTCTCGTAATGCACGCCGACGTGGATCGCCTCTTCGGGGCACACCTCCTGACAGTAGCCGCAGAACACGCAGCGGAACTCGTCGATCTCGTAGATGAGGGGGTAGCGGTTGCCCTCCTCGTCCTCCCCGGGGACGAGCTTGATGCAGTTCGCCGGGCAAATCTGGGGGCACAGTCCACACGCGACGCACTTGGCACGTCCCTGCTCGTCGGTGAGCATGCGGTGCGTGCCGCGCCACCGCTGAGACAGCGTCCAGTCCCGGCTGCTCTTTTCTTCGGGGTATTGCATCGTCACCTTGGGCCGCCACAGATGGCTGAAGGTGAGGGCCATTCCCTTGAGGGTGGCGCGGAGGTACGAGATCTGAGTCCCCGGGCGCTTCATCACCTTCACGCCGATCGCCATCAGACGTGCTCCTCGGCGACGGAGCCCGCCACGATGCGGCCGCGATCGAGCAGGAACAGCAGCGGCACGGCGAGCACCACATTCAGAACGAACAACGCCAGCGCGAAGCGGCTGTCGTACGTCCAGTCGAGCTGGTCGTGCAGGAACCACATCGCCGTAGCGATCACGGTCAGGTACCCGAGCGCCAGCGGCAACATGACCTTCCAGCCCAGCGCCATCAGCTGATCGTAGCGGAACCGCGGCAGTGTCCACCGCACCCAGATGAACACGAACAGGAAGAACAGCGTCTTGGCGGTGAACATGGCGAGCGTGGCCAGCGTCTTCCACACGGTCCAGGGCGGCGCGTTGTCCCAGCCGATGATGGGAATGTCGTAGCCGCCGAAAAACAGCGTCGTCATCAGGGCCGACGCCGTCACCATGTTGGAGTATTCGGCGATGTAGAACATCGAAAACTTCATCGCGCTGTACTCTGTGTGGTAGCCCGCGATCAGCTCGCCCTCGGCTTCGGGGAGGTCGAACGGCAGGCGGTTCGTCTCAGCGAAAGCCGCCACGATGAAGATGAAAAACGCGAGCGACAGCGGAAACACGTTCCACGTGACCAGAGAGGTGGACTGCCGAGCGATCACGTCGGTGAGCGTCACATTCCCTGCGATGAGCAGCACGGCCACCGTGCTCATGCCCATCGCGATCTCGTACGAGATCATCTGCGCGCTGGCGCGCAGGCCGCCCAGCAGCGAGTACTTGTTGTTGGACGACCAGCCCGCCAACACGATCCCGTACACGCCGAGCGAGCCGAACGCCAGGATGTACAGGAACCCGACGGGCAGATTCGCCACCACCATGTCGATGTCGCCCCACGGCGTCGGAAGCGGTGTGGCGAACGGGATCACCGCGAACGTGAGCAGTGCCGGCACGAACGACATCGCCGGCGCGAGCAGAAAGAGCGTCCGGTCCGCCTGCGCCGGGAGCGTTTCTTCCTTGACGAGATTCTTGAGTCCGTCGGCGGCCGGTTGCAGCAGGCCCTGCGGGCCCACGCGGTTGGGGCCCAGGCGGTCCTGCATCCACGCGCAAATGCGCCGTTCGGCGAGCGTGAGCAGCGCGATGGCGACCATGAGCACCGTGAACACCACGATGATCTTGGCGATGGAGGCGACGAGGAAGACGGTCATCGCGCGGCCGTCAGCGCGGCACCTTTGCCCGCGAACCCCAGCTGGTCGTAGTCCATGCCCCGGAGCGCCGCGACGTGCTCGGCCGCGCGCGCGAACGCGTCGGCGGCACTGTCCACGCCATTGCCTGTTGCTCCCCCCAGGGCAGCGCCCAGCTCGGCGAACACCCACCACGCCGGTCGCGCCATCCCCGGGGCGGGCTTCGCCTGGGCATAGCGCTGCACGCGGCCGTCCCGGTTCACGAACGTGCCGTCTTCCTCGGCTACGTTGGCGATCGGCAGCACCACCTGGGCCTCGCGGGCACGCTCGGGGAGCACGGTGCCGGCGTAGATCAGAACGCCCGCCGTACGCACGGGAATGTCCGGCTCATCGAGCACCAGCACCACGGCGGCGTGCTCGGCCGCGGCGAGCGCCGCGGCGTAGTCCCGCCCGTAGCCCAGCAGCTCGGCGCCTCTGGCGTTGGGCGCGCGCTCGGCGCGCAGCGCCAGGCCGGGGACGCCGGCGAGCGGCGCCTCCTCGCCCATCACCACCTGGAAGGCTCCCGTCCATTCGCGGTCGCGAAACAATTCGCGGGCGAGAAACAGCGCTTCCACGGAGGCGCGGGGTGAGACCAGCGCCACGGCGCGCCGGCCGGCGCCCCGCACCAGCGTCGCGACCCGCTCGAGCGCTTCCTCCCAGTCGGTCGCGTGCAGCTCGCCGCGGTCTCCCCGGTGCACCAGCGGCGCCTCGATGCGGTCCCCGCGGTTCATCCAGCGGTAGTTCATGCGGCCGTGGTCGCAGATGAAGTAGCGGTTGACCTCGAGGTTGGGCCGCGGCCGCACCCGTACCACCACGTTGTCGCGCGTGTCGAGCGTGACGTTGCACCCCTGTGAGCACCCGGTGCAGATCGACCCGGTCTTGTCGAGCTCCCAGGCGCGCGCCTTGTGGAGGAAATCTTTCGAGAGGAGCGAGCCGACCGGACAGAGGTCGACGACGTTGCCGGCCCAGGGATGGTCCAGCCGCGTGTCCGGATGGATGCCGATGAAGGCCCGGTCCCCGCGCTCTGAGACATTGAGGACCGGCTCCTGCGCCACGTCTTCCATGAAGCGCACGCAGCGCGTGCACAGGATGCAGCGATTGGGCACGTACAGCACGTCCGGGCCGAAGTCTTCGACCGGGTTGAAGCGCTTGGCGTACACCGGACTGTAGCGCGTGGCCGGCCGGCCCTCCTGGAACGTGAAGTCCTGCAGCTCGCACTCGCCGGCCTGATCGCAGATCGGGCAGTCGAGCGGGTGGTTGATCAGCAGGAACTCGAGCACGCCGGTGCGGGCGCTCTTGGCGGCGGGCGATTGCGTCTTGACCACCATTCCTTCTGCCACCTGGGTGGCGCACGCAATCGAGAGCTTCGGCTGCTTTTCGATTTCCACGAGACACATGCGGCACACGCCGGCGACCGGGAGGCCGGGGTGGTAGCAGTAATGCGGGACCAGTACACCCGCCTGCTTGGCGGCCTCGATCACCAGCGTGCCCTTCGGCACGCTGACGGGGACGCCGTCGACGGTGAGATTGACGGTTTCCCCTGCCCCGCTCATGCGACCATGACCGGCTTGCGCCGCCCCGCGATGTAGTCCTCGAACTCGCTCTGGAATTTCTTGATGCCGGAGACGACCGGCGCGGCACACGAGTCCGACAGCACGCAGATGGTCTTCCCGGTCATGTTCTCCGAGAGATCGAGCAGCAGGTCCAGGTCGGCCATTTTTCCCTGGCCGGCGAGGATGCGCTCGAGGATCTTGGTAGTCCAGGCCGTGCCTTCGCGGCACTGCGTGCACTGGGCACAGGACTCGTGGGCGTAGAAGCGGGCGAGCCGCATGATCTGGTAGACCATGTCGGTCGAATCGTCGAATACGATCACGCCGCCCGAGCCGAGCATCGAGCCCCGCTCCACCACGCCCTCGTAGTCGAGCAGGCACGCCTCGGTCTCCTCACGGTTGAGGATCGGGACCGAGGAGCCGCCGGGAATGCACGCCTTGAGGGTCCGGCCAGCGGGCGGCCCGCCGCACATGTCGTAGAGCAGCCCCTTCAAGGGGAAGCCCATGGTGACTTCGTAGTTGCCGGCCTTTTGGACGTGGCCGCACACGGAAAAGAGCTTGGTGCCGGTGCTCTTGGGCGAAGAGAGCGACATGGCCTTGTACCAGGCCGCCCCTTTCGTGATGATGTGCGGGACGGCGGCGAGCGTCTCGACGTTGTTGATCGTGGTGGGCATCCCGAACAGGCCGGCGGCTGCCGGGAACGGCGGCTTGATCCGCGGATTGCCGCGTTTGCCCTCGATCGAGTTCATGAGCGCGGTCTCTTCGCCGCAGATGTACGCGCCGGCCCCGCGGTGCAGATGGATTTTCAGGGAGCCGAGCACACCGGCGCTGGTGGCCTCGGCGAGCGCCCGCTCCATGACGGTCAGCGGCTCGGTGAACTCGCCGCGGATGTAGATGTAGGCGACCTCGGCCTGGATCGCGTGCGCGGCGATGGCGGTGCCCTCGAGCAGCGCGTGTGGCGTCCACCGCATGATCTCGCGGTCTTTGAACGTGCCGGGCTCGGACTCATCGGCGTTCACGCACAGGTAGTGGGGCTTTTTCTTCTCCTTAGGCATGAACGACCATTTGAGGCCGGTGGGAAACCCCGCGCCGCCGCGCCCGCGCAGGCCTGATTCCTTCACGATGTCGGTGACGCGCGCGGGGTCCATGCCGCGCGCCTGCTCGAGCGCCGCGTACCCGCCGCGCTTCATCCACCCCTTATGGGTCCGCGCGTCGGCTTCGCCGAAATACCGGGAGAGCACGACCGTTTCCTTGGAATGCGGCTTGTGCGGGTAGCCCATTACTTGTACTTCCTCACGAGCGCCGGCACTTGCTCCGGCGTCACCGACTCGATGAAGTCGTCGTTCACGAGGATTGGCGTCGCGAAGCCGCAGGCGCCGAGACACTCGACCTCGATCACGGTCCACTTGCCGTCCGGGCTGGTGGCGCCGAGCTCTTTCGCTCCGGTCTGCTCGAGCAGCGCCTTCACCACCGCCTCAGCGCCGCATACGTTGCACGGCGAGGTAGTGCACACCTGGACGAACAGTTTGCCCACCGGATGCTGGTGGTACATGGTGTAGAACGTCACCACGCCCTTCACGTAGGCGGGCGTCAGTCCCAGGACCTCGGCCACTTCGGCCATGTTGCGGTCCGAGATCCAGCCGCGCGCGCGCTGCACCAGCCACAGGACGGGAAGTAACGCGGCCTGCTTGGTGGGATAGCGGGCGAGAATCTCCTGGAGCTGCGCGAGCGTTTCGTCGGCGAAGACGGGTTGGTACTCCTCCGCCCCCGTCGGAGACGGGGCATGCATCCCGACGCTCATCGATCCACCTCGCCCATCACGATGTCCACTGACGCGTTGATGGCGATCAAGTCGCTCAAGAGATGGCCTTCAGCCATCTTGGGCAAGGCCGAGAGATTGATGAACGAGGGGGGCCGGATGCGCCAGCGCACCGGCTTCGCGGTCCCGTCCGAGACGAGATAGGTTCCGAGCTCGCCCTTGGGGTTCTCGATGCCGACATACGCCTCGCCGACCGGCGCCTTCACGCCCTCCATCACCTGCTTGAAGTGATAGATCATCGCTTCCATGTCGTTCATGGCGCGTGACTTGGGCGGGAGGATCAGGCGCGGGTCGCTGATGTTCACCGGCCCGTCGGGGAGGCGCTCGACCGCCTGCTCGAGGATGCGATTGGCCTGGGTGCACTCCTCCAGCCGCACGAGATAGCGGTCGTACACGTCCCCGTGCTCGCCGACCACGACGTCGAAATCGTAGGTCTCATAGCCGAGGTACGGTTTGTCCTTGCGGAGGTCGAAGGGCACGCCGCTGGCGCGCAGCATCGGCCCCGACAGCGAGTGGTTGATCGCTTCCTGGGCCGTGAGCGCGCCGACCCCCTGGGTGCGGCCCACCCAGACCGCGTTGCGCGTCAGCACGCGGTCGATCTCGGCGAGGGTCTTGGGGAACGTCTGGGTGAAATGCTTCAGCGCGGGCACGAACTGGTCGGGTACGTCGGCCATCATGCCGCCGACCCGGGTCACGCTGGTGGTGAGTCGCGCACCCGTCCACATCTCCTGCAGGTTGTAAATGCGCTCACGCTCCTGGAACGCCCACAGGAATGGCGTGAACGCACCCAGGTCGATGGACGTCGTGCCCAGCCACACCATGTGGGAGATGATCCGGCTCATCTCGCACGCGATCACCCGCAGTACAGTACAGCGGGGGGTGATCTCGATTCCCATGAGCTTCTCGGCGGCGAGCGCGAAGCCCACGTTGTTCGCCATCGGCGACAGATAGTCGGTGCGGTCGGTGAGCGGGATGATCTGGTTGTAGTGCCGGTACTCGCCCAGCTTCTCGAAGCCCGAGTGCAGGTACCCGACATGCGGGATCACGCGGACGACGGTCTCGCCATCCAGCTCGACCACCAGGCGCAGCACCCCGTGCGTGGCCGGATGCTGCGGTCCGAGATTGATCAGCATGTGGTCGGTCGCGAGCCCCGGCTCCGCGGCGCCGAGCGGCTCGCGCGTGGGCGTGCCACGCGCGTCCAGCCCGGGAGTGGCGACCGCGAGCTCGACGGTGCGCTTGCTCATTCGGAGTTCGGCACGCGGCCGCGCTCGCCGCGTCGCAGCCGCTCCTTCATCTCGGCGGGGAGCTCGTCATATGCTTCGGCGATGGACAGCTCCTCCATGGAGTAGTGGGCTTCGGGATTGGCGTTGAGGGCCTGGCGCACCTGCTCGGCGCGGCTGAACCGGCCGCGCAGCGGGAAATCCTTGCGCAGCGGGTAGCCCTCGGCGTACGTCTCCCACATCAGGATGCGACGCAGGTCGGGATGCCCGCGGAACGTGATCCCGAACATGTCGTAGACTTCCCGCTCCAGCCAGTTCGCGCCCCGCCACAGCGGCTCTACCGAGTCGACGGTCAGGTCTCCCTGTGCATCCAGGTCCACCTTCACGCGCAGGTCGACGCGCCGCTCCAGCGACCGCAGGAAGTAGACGAGCTCCAGCGGACGCTCGCGGTCGCGGTACTCGACCGCTGTGACGTCCACCAGGTAGTCGTACGTCTGTCCGGTGGTATCGCGCAGCCAGGTCATCACGTCGCGCAGGCGCTCGCGCGCGACGGTGACGATGGTGTCGCCGCGCACCTCCACCGCGCGGCCGATCGCGGTGCCAAAGGTCGCTCGCAGGGCCTCGACGGACGAGTTCACGCCGAGCGGAACTGCTGGACGGAGTTTCCGAACGGCTCCGACAGCTCGTCGATTTCGTCGGGCGGCAGCCGCAGGCCGCGGTCGTCGAGCGGCTGCTCGTCGCGGCGCGGGACGCGATCGAACAGCGACTCGCCCTTGATCTTCTTGTGCAGCAACAGCACGCCGTACAACAGCCCTTCGGGACGGGGCGGGCAGCCCGGGACGTACACATCGACGGGGACGACGGTGTCGATCCCCTGCACCATCGCGTAGTTGTCGAAGATCCCGCCGGTCGAGGCGCACGCCCCCATCGAGATCACCCACTTGGGCTGCGGCATCTGGTCGTAAATGCGGCGGATCACGGGGGCGAGCTTGAACGGCAGCCGGCCGGCGCAGATCAGCACGTCGGCCTGGCGCGGCGAGAACGCCTGCCGCTCCATGCCGAAGCGGGCGAAATCGTAGCGGCTCGCCGCGGTGGCCATGAACTCGATGGCGCAGCAGGCCGTCCCGAACGGCATCGGCCAGAGCGAGTTGGCGCGGGACGAGTTCACCGCCCAGTCGACCAGATCCTGAAACTTGGCGAGCAGGTAGTTGGGGCTCTGGCCCGCGACTTCTTTGGTCTCGAGTACCCGTTTCATCGTTTCAATCCCATTGCAGCGCGCCCCGCTTCCATACGTACACGTACCCGACCGCCAGGATGAACATGAATACCAGCATCTCCGCCAGCAGGACGCCGGTACTCGGGCCGCCCCCGCCATTCATGTAGATCGCGGCCCACGGAATCAGGAAGACTGTCTCGATATCGAACACGATGAACAGCATCGCCACGAGATAGAACTTCACCGAGAAGCGCTCGTGGGCGTTGCCGAGGGGCGGCATGCCGCTCTCGTAGGGCGTGTCCTTGAGCGGTGTCGGCCGGCGCGGGGACAGCAGGTGAGACGCGCCGATTATGGCGACGGCGTTGAAGGCGACGAACCCGAGCAGCAGCAGGAAGGCGAGATAGGGTTGGGTCATGAGTTCGTGAAAAATTTCACTTACCCTGCGGAAACGTATCGGGACGCGCGTGGCTTGTCAACCGAATCGAGTGGCGTAAGTGTCGACGCCGCCGATATATTGCCGCGCGAATGTCCATCAAATCCGACCGCTGGATCCGGCGCATGGCGATCACCACCGGCATGATCGAGCCGTTCGCCGAGAATCAGGTCCGCGCCGGCGTGATCTCCTACGGAGTCTCGTCGTACGGCTACGACATGCGCGTCGCCCCCGAGTTCAAGATTTTCACCAACGCGCTCTCGGCCGTGGTCGATCCCAAGCGCTTCGACCCGAAATCGTTCGTCGAGTTCACCGGGGACGTGTGCATCGTGCCGCCCAACTCGTTCGCCCTGGCGCGCTCGGTCGAATACTTCCGCATTCCGCGCAACGTACTGACCATCTGCGTGGGCAAGAGCACGTACGCGCGCTGCGGCATCATCACCAACGTCACGCCGTTCGAGCCCGAATGGGAAGGCTTCGTGACGCTGGAGATCTCCAACACCACCCCGCTCCCCGCCAAGATCTACGCCAACGAAGGCATCGCACAGGTGCTGTTCTTCACCGCCGATGAGGGCGACGAAACCGAAGTCAGCTATAAGGACAAGAAGGGCAAGTACCAGGCGCAACAGGGGATCACGTTGCCGAAGCTGTAGCCTTCTTGTTGTAGGCGTACGCCACCACCAGCGCGATCAACGCCAGGGCAAAGAACGAGGCGATGCGATAGAGGGCCTCGAGGTTCGCGAGGTCATACAACACGATCTTGAGGCCAGCGGCCCCCGCGACCGCCAGTCCCGTCGAGCGCACGTCCTTGCGATCGAGCGCGAATCCCAGCCGCACCAGGGCCGCGGCGTACAGCAGCCAGAACACGCTCAGCGCCAGGTCGCCCGCGAGCGGGGCGAGACGCCCGAAGTAGCGCGGTAGCTCCACGGTGCCGCCCGCGAAGACAGCGGCGCCGCACAGTGCCCACAACACCTCTGCCCCTCGCAGCGCGCCCGGCGCTCGCTCGTCCCAGCTGCGTGCAGCCAGCGCGCTCCCGGCGATATAGACGTACCAGGCGAACGCCCAGTCATCGGCGAACGGCGCGGCCGCGGCGCCACGGGCCCAGAGCGCGACCGTGAACAGGTACGGCAACGTGAGCGCCGCGAGCCCCAGGGCGGCCACGCGGCCGCCCGGTCGGCCCCCCTGCCGCTCGGCGGCGAGTGACAGGAGCGCGAGCACAGTCCACGCCACGACGACGCTGGGCGGGGTCCACTGCGCGAGCGCGGCGAACGCCGCGAGCGCGCATCCCAGGATGAAATGCGGCGCGGTTCGGCGCGTCCACCCCGGGATGAAGTAACAGGCGGCGAGGAGCAGCGGCAGCGCGCCGGGAATCCGTTGCACCGCAGCCGGCGTCGCTACGCCGACGAGGGCCAGCAGGGCGAACGGGTTGGCGACGAACAACCCGGCTTCCTCGCGCGAGCCTAGGGGGTCTGCCGCGAGTCCCTGCCACCACAGCAGCGCCGTGATCGCAAACGGCGCGGCCAGGGCGAGCCACAGCTGCGGTTGCGATTCCTTCCCTGTGCCCGCAAGCGCCGCCGCCGTCATGACCCACGTCAGCACGAGGACGCCGACGCGCGCCTCCGGCCACGAGCGCCGCCGCGTGACGTGCAGCGTCAGGATCGCCCCGGCCGCCAGGAACCAGCAGCCGAGCGGCGTAGCGAGCGCTGTCGCGGCCCCGGCGGCGGCCAGCAGCAGGTATCCTGCCAACGCCAGGTCGAAGGTGCGCCGCCACGTCATGACGTAGGCCAGGAGTCCGCTCCCGAGACCGATCACCTCGAGGTAGCCCAGGAACGCCTGCGGGTCGGGCTCGAGCGGTCGGAGCAACGGGGGCGCGAGGTACGCGCCCACGAGGGCCCACAACGCGAGGCCTTCGATCTCGTGTCGCAGCGCGAGCCAGCTGACGACGGCGGTGGAGGCGGCGAGCAGGACAATGCCCGTGCGCCGGTCGATGAGGGCGTACGGCCCGGCCGCGGCCCACAGGCCGAGGTACACCAGACCGCCCCCCGCGCCGATCAGCGCGGCGCCATAGCGACGCATGCCGCCCCCGGCCCCCAGGCGCGCCTCGCCCCACGCGGCGACGGCGATGCCCGCCACCACGGCGAGCGCGACGCGCGCTGCCGGCGGGATCCAGCCGCGATCAAACGCATACTTGAGGAAGAACGCCGTGGCGGCGAGCAGCGCCAGCACGCCCACGATCAAGAGGCCGCGCTGGCCGAACCACTGCTCCAGGTCGGGTTCACGGTGAGGCGGGGCCGGCGGCGGCGCCGGACGCTGGCTTGGAGACCGGGCCGCCGGCAGCAGGTGCCGGACCATCTCCTCCAGTACTGCAACTCTCCGCTCGAGCCGCTGCAGCGCGTCGCGCTGCTCGTCGCTCACGGGCGGGAGACTGCCGACTGGGAACCGAAGACGGTGATCGCCACCGTCACGCCAGCGAGAATGATCAGGTCGGGCGGCCAGCCGAGCTCGGTGCGCGGCGCGACCATCTGCAGAAAGTTCATGACGAAGTCGAACGCGCCCACGAGCAAGCCCAGCAGCACGGTCGCCCGCAGCGTGCGGCCGAGCTGCGCGAGGACGCTCCCCGTGAGCAGCGCGACCGCTCCCTGTCCCGCCGCGATCGCCACCGTGGTGGAGACGTCGTCGAATAACGTGCGCCAGAATCCCAGGCGACTGGCGTGGTAGCTGAAGAATGTCGTGTGAATGAGGGAGAGAGCGACTCCGGCGAGGGCGGCGCACACGGTCGCCCAGAGCGCATAGCCGATCACGATCCTGATCCGGTCGCCCGCGTCACTCGCCATCGTGCCGTCACTCCGGTTCGGGTCGACGTCCCAATGTGGCGGGTGAGGGTCGGGGCCGCCAGTCGGAGAGGCGCGCCGACAGGGGCGGGCATTATCTTAGCGACTACGCGACCCTTCCTCGTGCGGCTGCATCCGTGACGCCCGACCGGCTCGCCCCACCGCCGCCCGGGCGGGCGTTCAGCCTCAGGATGACCTTGCTGCTCGTCGTCCTCGCAGCCGGTGTGTACACGGGCGCGTTGCCCCTGTACTTGCTGTTTCGCGTGAGCCGCCCCGCCCTCGCGCTCGGCGTCGCCTCCGGCGCCCTCACCACTCTGCAGACCCAAATCGCGCGCCGTGACAGCGCGTTGCATCAGACCGTCCTCATTGTGCGTGCCCTCGCGCATGGCTCAGCGCGACGCCCGGACTCGTTGGTGCTGGCGCGCGGCCTGTTGGTCGCCGGCCACGTGCCGCTCGAAATAGCGCCCGAGGCTCCGCTTCCTCCGCCGTTGCGCACGGCGTTTGCCCGGGTCGACGAGGCCCTCACGAATTTGGGTGCCGCACTCGCGGAGATCGTCGCTCAGCTCGACCACGGGCCCCGGGCGGACCTGGTAGCCCGGCTCACCGCGATGGACCAGCTCGTCGAGGTCGTGCAAGCGGTGCGTGCCGACGGCAACCGGCTCGCCCGGGCCTATCTGGTCGAGCGACAACAAGCGTTGCAGGGAGCGGCGAGCGGCGTGCAGCGCGACGCGATCGTGTGGATCGGCGGTGGCGTGGCGCTCGGGCTACTGCTGATCGCGCTCATGCGGCGGCGCGTGTGGAGCCCGCTGCGCGCGCTCGACGCGGGGCTCGCCCAGGTCGCCGACGGCGACCTCACCGTCAGCGTCCCGGTGGCGAGCACCGACGAGCTGGGACGGCTGGCGGAGCACTTCAACGCGATGACGCGCGTGTTGCGCGACCGCGCGGAGGAGCAGGGCCGGTTTGCGGCGGCGGGCGAGCTGCTCGCTGGTATCGCGCACGAGGTGAACAACCCGTTGATGGCGATCGCGGCGCACGCCGAGAATCGGCTAGCGGACGCGACCCTTGGCGACGAGCAGCGCAGCGAGATGTCCCAGATCCTCCGGCAGGCGCGGCGGGCCGCAAAGCTGCTGCGAGGGCTGCTGCGCTTCGTGCGCGCCACCGAGCGCGAGGTGGGCCGCGTCAATCTCAACGACGTCGTGCGCGGCGCCCTCGACCTCGTTTCGTACCGCTTCGGTGTGGACGAGATCACCGTGGGCGGGCGCCTCGACCCCACTCTGCCGCTCGTGCAGGGCGACGCCATCAAGCTCGAGCAGGTCGTCGTCAACCTGCTCGCGAACGCCATCGACTCGCTGCGGCACGTCCCGCCTCCACGCCAGCTCACGGTCGACACGTGGACCGGGGATGCCCGCGCTTCCGTCGCGGTGGCCGACAACGGCGCCGGCGTGGCGGCTGAGATCGCGCCCCGGCTGTTTCGACCGTTTGCCACGACCAAAGGGCACCGCGGCACCGGGCTCGGGCT
>CBFHAJ010000065.1:0-19431 GCA_965653495.1 uncultured bacterium
GCAGGTCCTGCGCTGGTCGGCCAGCGAGAACCCGGCCCTCTTCGAAGCGGCCCGGGTCGGCGTGGGGGCGGTCGGGGTCATTACCGAGGTCACGCTCCGCTGCGTCGACGCGTTCATCCTGCACGCCGACGAGCGCCCCGAACCGCGCGACCTGACGCGCCAGTTCGCCGGGGATGCCGTCTGGAGTCCCGGGATCGAGCTCGAGGTGGAGGCCTACGCTGAGCGCCGGGCAGGCGAGAGCCAGCGCCGCCGCCTCCGTGCTCGCCGGCCGGTTCACCATCAGGCTCGTGCTGGTGAGGATGCCGTCGCGGTGCGCCTCGACGATCCCGCGATTGACGCCGCGGGTGATCCCGAAATCGTCCGCGGTGACGATCAGCCACTGCGCGGGCGGGTTCATTCTGCCAGGGGCGGCCGCAGCGCCCGGAACCAGTGCTCGAAGTCCATCAGCTCGCCGATGCCCCACTCGGCGCCGTCGTGCAGCAGCGCCAGCGCGGCGAATACGATGCAGTGCGCATAGCGCGCGCATTCGGCCGTGTGGAACAACAGGTTGAGCGTCGTATCGTCCGCGAGCCGCCACCCCCCACGCTCTACGGCCGCCCGATAGCGCTGCAGGATCGCGGGCCGCTCTTCGGGCGCGGATTGATACAGGAACGTGGACACGTCGTAGCTCGCCGGACCGACCCCGACGTGATCCCAGTCGATGAGGCGGGCGCGCGGACCGTTCGATGTGCGCGAGACGAACACGTTCTTGGGCCAGAGGTCGCCGTGCAGCAGGGTCTCGGGTCCTCCGGCGCGTTCCAGCTGGAGCACGCGATGCGGTGCTTCGTCACGCAGCGTGTACAGACACTGCAGCAGGCGCTCGCGTGACCCCGCAAATTCGCGCGGCACGTCGCGCGGTGGCGTCACCAGCGCTTCGAGCGCGGTGATCGCGTCGCGCACGTTCGCCATAAAGAAGTGCACGCCGTGGTCACGCGCGCGCCAGCGCACCTCCGGTAGGAGCGCATGCCGCGCGCCGCGCAGGTGCAGGTCGGCGATGAAATCCACCGCCGTCTCGAGGCGCCAGGGCAGCCGCTGCTTCGCGAGGTTGTCGTCACCGATGTCCTCGTAGACGTGCCAGACCCAGCAGCCGGTCCGCTCTGCCGCAGCCGCGAGCAGCCGCGGACAGCAGTCGCCGAGGCCGAGGGCCGGGAGCCAGCGCTCTACCACGAGGCGGTCCGTCTGTGCGAGGGCGGGCGCGTGACGCTTGAGCACCAGCGCGCGGGCTCGTGCGCCGCCGATTCGCAAGCGGTACACCGCCTGCTTGAGTCGCGTCACCTGCATCGGCGGCTCCGGGGACCGCGCTCCCTCGGGGCAGATCATCCGGTGCAGTAGCTCGCAAAGGTCCGGAGCACCGGGCTCATGCCATTGCTCCAGCGCGCGCTCCACACCCTGAAGGTCGATCGCGCTGCCTGTCCGAGTCGCCATCCTCACCCCTTTCACGCCAGCGCCCGCTCCAAGACCCCTGCGACCACGCGGCACCCATCGAAGTACTCCGCCGCCAGCTCGCGGGCGAGCCGGCTGTGTCGCTCGTAATCCGCTTCCACCTCGGCCAACGCGCGCGCGGCCTCGTCCATCGACCGGAACCGAAACATCCCCGCATCATCGGGGAGAAAGCGGCTTGGCCCCGTATGCTGCACGATGACCGGCCGGCCGCTGGCCAGATAGCAGATCGTCCGGTCGCTGACCCAGGCGTTCGCGAACTGGACGTAGCACTGCTTCACGCAGCTGAACTCTCCGCGCGAGCGCTGGATGTACGTGCGGTACTGCTCTGGCGTCGCGCTCACGTCCCATGCCTCGCGGATGCGCCAGCCCTGAGGCTCGAGCCGCGCGCGCCATTGCTCGTAGTGTTCGCCCAGGCATACTGCGAGTTCGAGCGTGGCCGGGGTCCGGGAAGGGAGCGCCGCGTATTCCAAAAACGCAGCGCTCTTATCGTTCGAGAAGGTGGTGCCACGAAACTCGAACGTGCCTCCCCACCAGTGCGTGATCGTCGTGTAGGGTGCGCCGGGCGTGGCGTCGGCCGGGGGCCACGCTGGGAGGAAGACCGGGGGCGGCGTGTGGTGCCAGCGGCGGCCGCCATCCGGAAAACGGGCTCCGGGCGTGCCGACCGTCTCGCCGATCGTGAAGTACACGTCGTGGGGGGCCACGCACACCTCGCCGGTGGTCATCCACACCTGCAGTAGCCCAGGGTCGGTGTCGACGAAGGCCGAGCGGCGGAAGCGCTGTACCACCGGCGCCGGCAGCGCGTGCGCCAGATTCAGCAGGAGATCGGCCTCGCTGGCGGCCTCGACGCTCAGGCCGCTTCCCGCGAGATCACCGGGAAGCTCCCGACCGTCGATCGCGTACAGCGCCAGGGCGTCCGCGAGGCCGAACCGGCCGAGGTGGGCCTTCAGGGCGAGGACGCAGTCGCGCGCGTCGCGACCGCGCCAGCGGCGGCGGCGTGCCACGGAAGTGTCTCCCCCGTCGCCGTCGACGCCTTCGAGCCAGATGACCCGACACCCGATGGCGCGCAGCGCCAACGCCCAGTTGAGATACACCCACAGATGGCCGCCGCCCTGCGGGTAGCCGACGGTGTTCGCCGGGGCGAGGCAGACGGTGACGCTCATGCGCCGGCCCCGGCCGGCTCTGGAAGCGGCGGCCGGAGCGCGTCGAACCATGATTCGATCTCCACCAGTCCGGTCCGGCCCCACTCGGCGCCATCGTTCAGGAGGGCAAGCGCAGGCCAGATGACGCTGCTCGCACCGCGCGCGGCCTCGGCAATGTAGAACAGCCGGTTCAGATCGTCGTCCGCCGGGAGTCGGTAACCGTCCCGCTCGACCCTCGCCCGATAGCACTGCAATAACCAGCGCCGTTCGTCGCGGGGTGACCGGTAGAGGAATGTCGACAGGTCATAGCTCGACGGGCCCACGCCGACGTGATCCCAGTCGATGAGTCGCGCACGGGGGGGGCCGTCGACCGTCGGAGACATGAACACGTTCTTCGGAAAGAGGTCGCCGTGCAGCAGCGTATCCGGTTCTCCGACCTGCTCCACGAATCGAACCATTCCTGGCGCCAAATCGAGGAGACGACGCAGCCGCTCGAGCAAGCCGCATCGCGTGGCGGCGAACGCAGGCGCGACAGCTTCGAGGGCGACGATGCCGTCGCGCAGGTGAGCGGTCAATGCACGTGCGCCATGGTCGCGGGCGTGCCAGCGCACCTCCGGAAGGATGGGGTGACGCGCGCCGCGTGTGTGGAGCTGCGCGATCAGCTCGATTGCCGCCTCCACGTGCGCTCGCTCGCGCCGTTCAGCGAGCGTCGCCCCGGAGAGGTCCTCGTAGACATGCCACACCCAGCGCCCTTCGCGTTGGGCGGCGGCCGCAACGAGACGCGAACTGCGGTCGCCGAGGCCGAGCGCTGGCAACCAGCGCTCAGCGACGAGGCGGTCGGTGTGCGCGATGGCCGGCGTGTGACGCTTGACGATGAACGTCCGGAGCGGGTCGCCGCCGACCTGCAGCCGGTACACGCCTTTGTGCAGCCGCTCCAGGTGGACCGCATCGCTCGACGCCGGGGCGCCTCCGGGGATGGCCTGCAACAGGTCCTGCACTTCGGCGGCGCCAGGCTCCAGTCGCTGCTCGGCGGAGCGTTCAGGTCGTTCGCGCAGATCTGCGGTAGCAGTCATGTGACCTGCGCCAGCGGGCGTTGCCGCGCGGCGCGTTCCGCCGTCTCGAGGAAATACCTTGTCAGGTGTCGCGGTGCATCCGGGACCCCGCCGCAACCAGGGACGCTGCACATGTCGACGACGTAGGGCTTGCCATCGCTCTCGATGATGTCGACCCCGTATAGGTCGATCCCGAAGGCGCGCCCGCAGCGGCGCACGATCTCGCACAGTTCCTCGCTGGGGGTGAACGGCTCCCCCTGCCCGTCCTGTTCTCGCGTGATCGGAAACGCCTTCTTCACCCCGAACAGCTGGCCGCCGATCGCGTAGATCTTCCGGTCGCGGCCATCGGGTGGGTGGTAGCGCTGGGCGAGCACCGGGTCGCGCCCGTCGCGCACCGCCGCGAGCTCCGCGGCGTTATGGATCACGCGGACGCCGACGCCGTCCGAGCCCTCATACGGCTTGACGACCAGCGGTCCACCCTGGAGGAACGGCGCCAGCTCCTCGGGATGCGAAGCGACGTAGCTGGCGGGCGTAGGCACTCCGGCAGCCTGCAGGATCTTGGCGGTGACGATCTTGTTCCGCAGCGCTACGGTCGCCGGATACGGATTGACAATGGTGGCTCCCTGGGCGTGCAGCATTCCCGCCATGCTCAGGGAGAGACGACCGATCTTCTTCAGGACGTAGAGATCGCATTCCACGCGCACCTGCGACAGCTCGAGCGCGTGCTTGACGGGGAAGATCACCTCCACGACCACCCCGGCGTCCGTGAGCGCTTGCATCACCGCGGCTACATGGCTCGTGCTCTGCGCGTAGCGGGACGACACGAGGAAGCCGATCCGCAGGCGCCTCATGTCGCGGCCACCTCGCGCCGGGGCGGGGGCACCTGCCGAACCCAGCCGAGCTGCTCGAGCGCGCCGTTCAGCTCGGCGGCGTACAGCCGCATGTCGCTGAGACACGCGTGCGCCCCGTCGGTTGCCAGGTTATCCGAGATCCACGACATGGCGACGAGCGCGCGAAACACGGTTCCGCAGTAAGCGAGCCGCCAGCACGCCTCGAGGCTCAGTGCCGGCCAGTGCTCGCGCACGGTGGACCAGTAGGTGGGGATATCGGGGTTGGCGGAGAGCTGTCCGGACGGGACGACCTGTTGGGCCAGGTCGACCGCCGGTACACCCCAGCCCGCGTTTTCCCAGTCGAAAACGACGATGGGCGCATCCCCGTTCGCGTTCGGCAGGCGGATGTTTCTGCCGTTGAAGTCACCGTGCACCAAGGTCGGCGGTACAGCCTGGCAGATCTCCTCTATGCGCTGCCACTGAGCCGCCACGTCGTCGAGGCCGACCAGGAGACCTTCGACAAAGACGACATCGTCCGACGAGAGCACGGGGTTATCGAGATGCCGCCGCATCGCGTCCCGCACGGCGGCGAGTCGCTGCCAGTAGCGGCCCGGCCCGCCCTCGGGCAGTCGTCCGTCGGGACTCGTGATCGCTGCAGCAGCCGGGTGCAGCAGGCCGAGCCAGCGGCCCGCGCGGGTGCGATGCTCGGGGAGCAGGTTCGAGTAGTCGGCGCCGGCGGCGTTCTCGAGGAACAGCCAGCAGGCGCCGGTGTCCGGCTGGTCGACGAACCCATGGTAATGGAGCGAGGGAATGCCGAGCCGGGGGAGCATGTCCTGGTAGACGGCGTGCTCGACCAGGCCCACGGCTCTGGGACATTGCTTGGCGATCACCGCGGCGCCGGCCGGACCGACGCCGTCCAGCCGGTAGACGTTGCTCTTGCGTTTGCGCACGCGCAGCGGGACGATCTGCACGGGCTCGGTGTCGGGATGCAGCTGACACCAGGCCTGAACCGCGGCATGGCGCCGCAGCCCTGGCCGCCGCCCGGCTGCGACCGCTGCCGCCACGGGCGGGGCGCTCACGGCGATGGGCCGCGAGGTATCCGTGACGACGCGGCCACCGTCCACCACCAGCAGGGCGTCGCAGCGCTCCAGGGTACTGGGTCGATGCGAGATCACCAACACGGTCCGACCGCGCATCAAATGCCGCAGGGCGCCGAGAATCTTCGCTTCCGTCTCGGCATCGACGGCGCTCGTGGGCTCGTCGAGGATCAGGACGGGGCTGTCTTTGAGGAACGCGCGCGCCAGCGCGATGCGCTGCCGTTGGCCACCGGAGAGCTGAGCGCCCCGCTCGCCGACCTGCGTGTCGTAGCCCCGCGGTAGGCGCACGATGAACTCGTGCGCGTTGGCGGCGTGCGCCGCCGCGACGATCTGCTCGCGGCTCGCTCCCGGTGCCGCGTACGCGATGTTCTCGGCGATGCTGGCCGAGAAGAGCACTGTGTCCTGGAGGACGACCGCGAACTGCCGCCGCAGATCCGCCAGTTTGTAATCACGGACGTCGACGCCATCCAGGAGGATGTCCCCCGCCGTGGGGTCGTAGAAGCGGGTAAGCAGGCTGATCAAGGTGGTCTTGCCGGCCCCCGTCGCGCCGACCACTCCCAGGCGCGTGCCAGGCGCGATCGCGAAGGACACGTCCTGCAGCACCGGCCGGTCCGGCCCGTATGCGAAGGACACGCCGCGAAACTCGACCGCTCCCGTGGCGCGGGCGAGCGGGCGCGCTTGGGGCCGCTCGGGCACTTCGGGTTGCTCGTCCAGCAGCGCGAAAGCTCGCTCCGCGCTCGCCAAGTATCCTTGGAGCCCGGCCGCCTTGCGGCTCATCGTCTTCAGGGGGTCGTATAACTGCTGGACGTACCTCCATACCAGCCACAGTTGGCCCACCGTCAACGCGCCCGCACTGACGTGGCGTGCACCGATGAGGAGTACGCCGGCCAGCCCGAGCGCCGTCACGACGCCGATCAGCACGCCGTACCCTCCCTCGAGGAGCGCCAGTCGGATGCGCGCCGCCACGCCCTCCTTGGAGCGATGGACGAAGCGACCGGTCTCATGCGCTTCCTGACCGAAAGCCTTGACGACCCGCAAGGCGCCGAGGGTCTCCTGCACGACCGCGAGCGCCGAGCTCTCGAGTTTCTTCACGTGGCGCGATTGGCGACGCATCCGCGGCCGATACAGGCGGGACAGCACGTACAGCGGGGGAGAGATCGCCAGCGCCAGCAACGCGAGCTGACGATCGAGGCGCGCGGTGACGACCCACATCGTGATGACGGTGATCGCCGCCGAGACGAAGGGGATGGCGCCCTCCACCAGGATGTTTTGAATCGCGGGGGCGTCGTACTGGATGCGATACACCGCGTCCGCGGTGCCGCGCGAGTCGTGATACGAGAGTGAGAGACGCTGGACGCGCTCGACCAGCTGCGAGCGGAAGTCGAGCACTAGCCGCTCGCCGATGTAGGTGCGGAGCAGGGTGCTGGCGAGACTCTGGAGTTGGCCGAGCGCAGTGACGGCCAGCAGGAGCCCGATGGCGATCGCGAGCGTCATCGCGCCTGTCGACGCGCTCGCCGGCACGACCGCCTGCAGCCAGTGCGGGAGCGGCCGCCCGCCGAGGAACGAATCGAGCACGATCGTGAGCGGCACGGGATTCAGGAGGGCGATCGGACTCGCGAGCAGGCCGAGCGCGAACACCCCGGCGATGTGTCGCCAGTAGGGCCTGGTCTGTCGTAGCAATCGCCGGTAGAGCGAGATGTCGCGCATCAGCGCTCCGCGGCGCGCAGCCGCGCCACGGCGTCTCGCACGGTAGCCATCGCGGCCATGCATTGCTCGAGCGTGCGCCACAGGAAGAACGCGGCGCCCGCGCCCAGGACGGTGGCGGCCAGCCACGCGTGGTCGAGCGCGGCGCTGCGGGTGAGCAGCGCGAACACGAGGGTGAGGACCGGGCCGCGCAGCGGCATGTCCGGCCACCAGCGGAACCGCAGCATCTGGTGCCCCCCGGGGTGGTCTTCCACGCCCAGCAGCAGCCGCGCCGACCCAAAGAATCCGCTGCGCACCTCCAGGTCCCAGCGATCGTGGCGCCCGCCACGTAGCACGCACGCTCCGTCGGCACGGAGGCGTGCTTCCATCACCTTGAGTCGCTCCTGCTGGTCGGCGGGATGGGCGGTCCAGATCGACGCGGTGACCGGCCACAGGGGGGCGAGCGCCGGCGTGCCGCGCTGGCGCCAGGGCGTGAGCCCTTCGTGCAGCCGCCCGCGTAGCCGGGCGAGGGGCTGGATCAGGTGCAGCGCCGCCGTGAGCGCGCGGCGGCGGAAACGGGCTAGCCGGCCGGGGGCGGGCGCGTCAGGAAAGCGGGCGCGCGCCGCGCTGAGCCAGGCCGGGGCGCGCGGCGGCCCGTGCGCCACGGCCAGCAGCGGCAGCGCGAGTTTGAACGGCCGCCATGCGACGCTGAGGCCCGCGATCGCGGCGAAGCTGGCGGTCATCAGATGCCATTCGGGCATCTGGGGGAGCGATCCGAGCAGGCTGGGCGCCGGTTGATATAATGATTGAAAGGGGGCGGCACCCCACACCCCGTGGTAGACGCGCGGGCGGCGCCAGCCGAGGGCTTGGGTCACGCCGCTGCCGTAGATGCGACCAACCCAGCGCACGTGCCCGGGCCCGTTGTATTTCTCGGGCCACTTGCGCTCCAGCATCGCTTCCGCGCGGCCGTAGCCGATCTGCTGCTTCCAGTAGGTGCGCGCCGAGTTGCGCCGGTGGTGCCACACCATGGCCGCCGGGTGGAACCCGAGGGCCCAGCCCCGCTCCTGCAGGCGCCAGCACAGGTCGACATCGTCGCCGGCGGTGCGGAACTGGGGGTCAAAGCCGCCGATCGCCTCCAGGCACCACTTCCGGAACGCCATGTTGCAGCCGGGGATGTGCTCGGCCTCGCGGTCGGTCGTGAGCACGTGGACGGGGCCGCCGGGGGCACGCGCCACGCACTCTGCGATCGGCCCGTCGCCGGGAGGCGCGATGTTCGGGCCGCCCACGCCCGCATACGAGGACCGCAGGAACGTGGCCGCGAGATAGGTGAGCCAGTCCGGATCGGGGTAGGCGTCGTCGTCGAGGTAGGCGACGATCTCGCCGGTGGCGGCGGCGAGGCCCGTGTTGCGCGCGTTGGCGAGACCACGATTCGCGGTCTGAATCAGCCGACAGTCGTACTGCCGCGCGATTGCCGGGGTCGCGTCGGACGATCCGTCGTCCACCACGATCACTTCGTAATCGGGATAGGCGAGACGGCCCACTCCATCGAGACAGTCACGGATCGTCCGCGCGCCATTGTACGTGCAGACCACCACCGAAACGCGGGGCCACGGCAACCGGGAGGAGAACGGAATCTCGGCGAACGCTTCGCGCACGACGCGCAGCGACGGCTTGGGCGTGCGGTCAGCTTGCGTCAGTCCGAAGGCCCAGTCGGGAACGTCGTTGGCGTGTCGGTACCACTCGTCGGTCCACGAGAACACGAAGACGCCCGCGCAGCCGGCGGCGAACGCCGTGCGAATCTGCCAGTCGAGGGAGCGCGCCTGGACGTCCGGGCCGTTGCGCAGGCTGTCGAGCCCGAGCTCGCTCATGATGAGCGGACGGTCGCCCGCGAGGTTCTGCAGCCGGGCGAGGTAGCTGTCGAGCCGCTCCTGCGACTCGAGGTACACGTTGAAGCACAGCAAATCGAGGAACGGGAGGTGGAGATACTCCGTCGTGGGGTAGTTCACGTAGGTGACGAGGCCGTCGGGATCTGCGGCTTTCACCACGCGGTACAAACGCTCCAGATAACGCTCCACGCGACGCCGCCCCAGCCAGCGGGCCATCGGCGCCGGGATCTCGTTCCCCAGGGCATAGCACAGCAGCGCCGGGTGGCCGGCGCACGCTCGCACCTTGTCCCGCAACACGGCCGCGACATCGGGCGCGTCGCGGCGGCGGTCGATCAGGAAGCCGATGTACTGCTCGGCGCTGAGGCCCACCATCACGTACAGCCCATAGCGGGCCGCCACGTCGAGCAGGGCAACGGGGGGAATGGTGTGCGGAATCCGGACCGTGTTGATGCCGTTCGCCGCCATCAGGGCGAAGTCGCTCTCGATGCGGGCGAGGTCGTGATATTCCCGTCCGTCGGCATCGGGGGCGAAAGCCCCGTAGGTGACGCCGCGCACCTGGAGCTTGGTGTCACCGACGAAGAGGAACTTGCCTCGCACGCACGGCCGCGGGGCGGGAGCTGGCGGCAGGACATCTCTCACCCCCGGCGACTCTGCTGCGACAGGGCTGGCGCGGTGTGAGACGGCTACTTCAACGGCGGGCGCGGGCGGCGGTAAGCCTATGGTCGGGTGCGCGTCACGATGGCTCGACCGGTGCACGTGATCCAGGTGACCCTCCTCACCAGTCTCTCGGCGTCTGCGGTTTAGACCCGAAGCCTCCCTGCGGCGCCCTACGACGCCGGGTCCGAGCGGTCACGGCCCTGGGCGCAATCGGCATGCCACATCGTGCCGGGACGAAAGTTGATGTGCACAAACTGCGCGCGCGGGTTAGCCGCCGGTCAACGCAACTGCAGGGCAGGGGTTATAAGCGGCGCTCGCGCGGTGCGCGTCGCTCTCTGCCAGCGGTCGCTGTTGCTCGACAAAACACTGTGGCCGTGCTGCTGTGGCTTCAACGCATCGCCGCGTAGATTCAACTGGTGAGCGACGTTACCTCGCAGGGTCGTCATGCGTCTTTAGAGTTTTGCCCCGACACGACTCGCATCCCTTCCGCGAGCATCAGCAACGCCCACTGCGGGACCGGTGGCACGCGCTTGACGACATCACGCCGGGCGCGATGCAGGCACTGCACGGCGCGGTAGTAGGCCACGTGCCCGGCGGCGGCCCGGCCGCCCGCGGCTTCGTAGGCCCCGAGGAACTGCCCCGCGATCGTGTCGAGCGCCTGAAGCGAGCCCAACTCCGCCAGCGCCAGCCGTTGGAGCGAAACCAGGAACCAGGCGACGTCACAGCCGGGATCGGCGACACTGCATTCGTCCAAATCGATCGTCACCGTGCGACCACCGCTGAGCAGGACATGCTCCGGGATATAGCTGCCGTGACTGGCGCTGGGCGGGACGTCGTCCGGGGGCGCGCTCTCGAGTCGCTCGAGCAGCCGCTTACTCGCGCCGGCCAGGGGTTCGCCGAAGGTCGTAATGGTGTCGATCCACCGCCCGCAGTGCCGCAGTTCCGCGCGCAAGTCCGCGGCCGGTCCCTGCTGGGGAGCGGCAGCCTGGAAACGCGCCAGCCACTCGCCGCAGCGTCGCGCCGCCAGGCAGCCCTCCGCCGGTCTCCGACCCAGGAGCAGATCCCGGGCCGACGGGCCCTCGATCTTCTCCTCCAGCAGCACGTGAAGCGATGGGAAATAGGCGAGCGGCTGGGGAATCGAGAATTCGGCGTCGCCGGCGAAGCCCGCCTCCCGAATGGCCTGCATCGCGGGAAGGGCCAGTGGCTGTGCGGTCGCGAACACTTTCCCGATGATCGCGTGCCAGCCGCGCTCCGTGCGCACCCTGATCTCGAAGGTGCAGCGCACTCGGTGCCACTTGAGCGGGCGGAGATGGACCTCCCGCGGGGTGCCCCAGCCCCACTCTCCGCCCGCGAGCCGCTCGAGCTCCGTCCGGAATTCGGCGTCGGAAAGCACTGCGGCGTAGCGGGGAATCGCGGCTTGCGCGGCACTCGGGGCCGAAACGACCACCATTAGGCCCCTACCGGGACGGCCAACTCTCCGGTTGGATCGTCCTCGAGCACGGTCCGGAGCTCGCGCATGAAGTTCGCGAAATGCCGCGACAGGGTCCGGTGGCGCCCCCACCAGGCGAGCCATTCGAGCGCTTGATACAGCGCCACGTCGCTCAGCTCACGGTCGAACACGTCGGGCTCGACGGGCTCGCCCGAGGCCGCCTCGTATTGTTCAACGTAGGCGCTCCGCATGGCGCGCCGCTCCTGCGCGGTCCACTTGCCGGACATGAGGCTCACGAGGTCGAAGCTGCCCGGCCCCAGCGCCGCCGTTTCCCAGTCGATCACCACCACCCGCTGCCGCGCGTTGGCGCGCCGCAGCAGGATGTTCTTGCCGAAAAACTGTCCGTGGATCACCGATCGCGGGAGCGCGCTCAAGCGATCGATGCTGTCGACGAAACGGTCGAGTCCGCGAGCGACCAGCGCATGCTCGTCGTCCTTGAGGGTCGGCAGGATCTGACCTACCCGCTCGGCGCAGCGTTGGTAATGCGCCGCATCGTATTCCGGGAGGAAGGGCGCGCGCTCAGCGGGCATGCCACGCGTGGCGGCGTGAAACCGCGCTGCCCAACGGGCCGCCGCGGTCCAGCGCGGTATGTCCACGTAATTGTGCAGCACGGTCCGGCCGCCGTCCTCGAAGAACGCCCAGACCCGGCCGCGCTCCGGCTCCCAGCGGTAGCCGTAGAGCTGCAGCGTGCCAAACCGCTCCGGAACGAGCACCGCCTGATACATCTGCAGCTCCCGATAGCTCGGCTCGAGGCCGAAGTCGCGCACGGCACGCGCCTTGGGCGTCAGGTGCCCGGGGTGCAGATCCTTAAAGAACACGCGCAGCGGCCGTCCGCGGTCGAGCGTCACCCACAACCGCTCGGTTTGAAAACTCGAGCTCGAGGACAGCGGCTCGCGGCGGATGCGCCGCACGTGGACCGAGCGGCTACGCAACCGACCGAGGCCCTCCTCCAGCACTCGCGCCATGAGCCGCGTCTTACCACGCCCGCCGTGCAGACGGCGGGGGCGGGAGGCGCGCCCGCTCACGCGGCGACTCCGGTTGCGAGGCTGTCGAAAGCGACATGCTCCCGCAGCGCCCCGACGGCATGCTCGAGGCCGCTATGCAGCGCCCCCAACGTCGCGAGCACCGGTCGGAGCTCGTGCGTGGCGTGTGCCGCCAACCCGGAGCTCACTGCACGGATCGCCGCCACGCGTCCGAACACGTGCCCGACGGCGGCGAGCCGCCGAAGGTCCGCGAGGCGCACCCCCGGCCAGGAGGCCGCAACGATCGACAGGTAAGGCGCCAGGTCGATGTGCGCGAGGTCGACGGTCGGCACGCCCCAACCGGCTCCTTCCCATCCGATCAGCAGCAGCTCGTCTCCGAAGAAGCGGCGACCCACCAGCGCGTGCCGCAGGCGGTAGTCACCGTGGCTCAGGGTCGGCGGTACGCCCGCACAGGCGCGCTCGAGATCGCACCACGCGAGGTCCAGCCCGCGGAGCGCGGCATCGAGCCGCTCCAGCATGCTCGCGTCCTGCGACGTGAACAGCGGATTCCCGCTGTTCGCCCGGATGGCGTGTCGCGCGGCTCGGAGCTCGGCGGCGTAGCGCGCGGGGCCCGCATCGGGCAGTGCCGCCGCGTCCGCCATTCCGGTAGCAGCCGCGTGCAGCTTGCCGGTCCAGTGCCCCGCGAGGGCGCGGTGCTCGGGGTCGACGGCCGAGTAACGCTCGTGGTCGCGTGCGTCCAGGAAAATCCATCCGAACTCTCTGCCCTCGGTCTGAAATCCTCTATATCGGGGACGGG
Organism: uncultured bacterium; assembly: GCA_965653495.1. Lineage (GTDB taxonomy): Bacteria > Gemmatimonadota > Gemmatimonadetes > Gemmatimonadales > GWC2-71-9 > AG41. The sequence continues at coordinate 13,095 of CBFHAJ010000065.1, forward strand.
CGACGGGCAGCGCCGGCAAGATCCGTTCGTGCACCGCTCGCGCGACAAAGGCTCCCTGGGCGGTCGACCGTCGTGCCAGCATCGAGCCGTCCTCCCCTCCCAGGCCGACGAGTCGGTACGTCGCACCGGTGGCATTCTGATGGAGCACCTCGATGTGCTCGGGCGGCTCGCTGGGCCGATCCGAAGAACAGCTCCAGGCTTCGAAGGCGGGATGACGGGCCAGTCCACCCCACAACACTGCACGCGCTGTCGCGATCATGACGTGCGGTCACTCCCCGGTGGTGTGCGTGCGTTCGATCGTGAGCGCGGCATGGAGACCACGCTCCAGCGTGTAACGTACGTGGTCGCTCCCCATCACGCGTCTGGGACAAAGACCGGTGGCGCCCCGGGCAACGGCCGTGCCCGCGGCGATCACGGTGGGGTACCGTTACGGCATCAGGTTGTTAACGGTCGTGTCGGCAAAGACCTAACGAGATGCTGCGCGTGCGCAATGCAGTCGCCGACGTGGGGAAGAATTGGGGATGGCGGCACCGCAGTGTCGAGCGATCGCCGGAGCGAATGTGCAGCACTCGCGGTGTCGAGCGTGAGTCACGTCACTCCGGAGATGGTCGCCTAACGCAACACCCACGAGCGCCGCACTGGCGGCGCGGGCGACCGCGGGTGAACGCTTTCCCAGATCTCGCGATTCAACACGACCTCGTCGGCCTTGTCGGCCACGGCGAAGTCGGCGGCGGGAATCGTGGATCGAAACGCTTGCGGGTTCAGCTGGTCGAACGGCCACGAGTTCGGGACGTGCGTGAACGGCGTCGTGTCGGCCCGCTGGGAGAACGCGTTCCACAGCGGCGTCGCGGCGGAGTCGTACTGACTGAGCGGCGGCAGCCCCAGGAGCTGCCCCATCGAGCGCACCACGGAGCTGGTCGTGTAGAACGTGCTGTCCACGACGCCCCGGCGCGCATACGGCGACGCGACCAGCAGCACCGAGCGGTGGGCGTCGACGTGATCCGGGCCGTTCTGCGCGTCGTCCTCCAGCACGAACACGGCGAGCGACGCCCACGCGGGTGACTGCGACAGGCGCTCGACGATCTGGCCGAGGGCGAGATCGTTGTCAGCCACCATGGCGCGGGGAGTCGGGCGGCCGCCGGCGAGACCATAGGTGTGATCGCGCGGCAGCCACACGATCACGAGGTCGGGGAAGCGACCTTGTCGGTCCCAGCTCGCCACCGAATCGCCGAACAGCCGGGCGCGGGTGGTGTCGCGGATCTCGAGGCGGAACGCCGGATAGTCGGGAACCGTCACGGCCCCGAGACCCGAGAGCGCCGTGTGTGTAGGACCAGTGCCGTTCGGTCCCGAATCGGTCTCGGAGCGCTCGCCGAAGTTCACCACCCACAGGCCCTTACGCAGGGCCGCGTCCCACAGATACGCGCCGTGGGGATCGACGAGGTCGTCGCCATCGTCCAGGTCCCAGGCGCGACCGTGCCCGTAGATCTGGGGCCACGTCTTCTCGTTGTAATCGCCCGCGAACGCGCGGTCGGACCACTCGTGGCCGTCGGCCGACACCTCGCCGTTCACGAAGAAGTTGTCGAACACCACCCAGCGGTGCGCGATGGCGTGGGCGTTGGGCGTGATGGAATCGTTGAAAATGGCGAGCGCCGCATCGCCGTTGGCGCCCCCCCCCACGTCACCGAACACCTGATCGTAGGTGCGGTTCTCGCGGATGATGTACACCACGTGGCGGACGGGCGGACGGGCGGAAGGGCGGTCGGCGAGGGCATCGCGCAACCGAGCATTCGAGTACGGACTCAGAGCATAGACCTCCCGGGTGTCGCGCGCCAGCGTGGCCGCGTTGGGCACGGGGATGATCGACACCGATCCCGTGATCACGTTCCCGATGTATGTCCCGCCGGGGTTGGCACCGGAGCCGTTGCCCTTGCCGTTCGCCACGAACAGCGTGCGGCCGTCGGCCGAAACTGCGACGGCCGTCGGATACCAGCCGACGGGAATCAGCCCGGCCACGCGCATACTGGTCCGGCCGATCTGCACCACCGCGACCGCGTTGTTCCCGGCCATCGCGACGTACAGCGTGCGGCCGTCGGGCGAGAGGGCGAGCGCATTGGGATCGCTGCCCGTGGGCGCCTGCGGAGACAGCGCGACCGTGAGCTGCTCCACCACCTGCGCTTTCTGAAGATCGACGCGGGCCACGCCGTTCGCCCCGGCGAGCGCTACGTAGAGCTCCGAGCCGTGGAGCGCGAGTGCCGAGGGGTGCGGGCCGACGTGAATGGCGGACCGGCGGACCGGCGGACTGGCGGACGGGTCGACCACGCTGACCGTGGAGTCGCCCCAGTCGCTCACGTACACGCGGCTCGAGTCGGCGACGGCGGTGTAGGGGCGGTGACCGACGGCGATGGCGGCGCGTCGCGCGAGCGTCACGGCGTCGATCAGGTAGACCGAGTCGCTCGAGTTGCCCACCACTGCCACCAGCCCCCGTCGCGGCACGAGCGTCAGACCGCCCGGAAACAGCCGGGCGCTCGGCTCGGCGAGCACAGCGCTGTCGAGCGCCCACGTCATCCCACCCTGCCACACGAGACGATAGACGCGGTTCGTGCCCGCGCCGCTCACCCAGACGGTGTCACGCCAATCGGTCCCGGAGCGAGCGAGACCGAGCCACGCGGGGAGCGTGTCCCGCCACACGACGGTTCCCTTGACCGGGTCGATGCGCTCCAGGCCGTTGGGCCCGTAGCCGCTGTTCTCGACCAGCACCGACCCGTCGGACAGCGTGATCAGGCCGAGCGGCAGCGTGCCGACGGGCACGGTGCGGCCGGCTGGCCGGATACGCCAGCCGGACGGCAACAGCGTCGTGCCGTCACGTTGAGGACCGGGAACGAGGCGGGTGGCGAGCAGCGCCACCCCCGCGTCGAGGGGCAGGGCAAGGAGGGAGCGGGTGCGCATGGCGCCCAATATGGCCGCTCGCGGGAGCGACGTCATCCCCTTAGGCTTAGCCCCGTCATGACCGGCCTGATCTTCCATCTGATCCCGCACACCCACTGGGACCGCGAGTGGTACCTGCCACGCGCGAGCTTCCAGGCGCGCCTGGTTACAGTCCTGGACGACCTGATCGAGCGGCTGCAGCGGGATCCGGCCTACCGCACGTTCCTGCTCGACGGGCAAACCGTAGTCCTCGAGGACTACCTGCGGGCGCGCCCGGAGCGCGAGACCGACGTCAAGGGGCTGGTCAAGACGGGCCGGCTGCAAGTGGGCCCGTGGTACGTCCTGCCCGACGAGCAGATTCCCTCGGGCGAAGGGCTCATCCGCAACCTGCTGCTCGGCGCGGCGGATGCCGAACGGTGGGGCGGGCGTCTGGACGTGCTGTACTCGCCCGACGCTTTCGGGCACCCCGCCGCGTGGCCGACGCTCGCGCGGGAGTTCGGCATCCGCTACGGGGTCGTCTGGCGCGGGCTCGGCGGGGAGGCAGGGCAGGAGCACGACCTGTACCGCTGGCGCGGGCTCGACGGCAAGGAAGTGCTGCTGTGGCACCTGCCGGCCGCCGGGTACGAGATCGGCGCCGCGCTCTCCGCCGACCCCGAGCGCGTGTTCGCCGCCTGGGCGCCGGTGCGTGGCGCGCTGGTGGCCCGGGCCGCCGGCAAGCACATCCCGGTGTTCATCGGGGCAGACCACCACGCCGCGCACCCCGACGTCTCCCGCCTACGCGATGTGCTGGCGGCGCTCGACCTCCAGAGCGCGTTTCGGGTGTCGCGGCTCGACGAGTTTTTCCAGGCCGCGGCCGAGGGTGCGAAGGCGGCGCCGCTCGCGGGGGAGCTGCGCTGGTCGTATCGCCATACCTGGACGCTGCAGGGCGTGCACGGCACTCGCGCGCCATTGAAGCGCCGCTACTCGGACGCGGAGCTCACGCTCACGCGACTGGCCGAGCCCCTTGCTGCCCTGGCGCGCCGCTCTGGAGGGGGAGGGGGGGGAGGGGGGGGCCGCGACCGCCGCCCGTTGCTCGAGCTCGCGTGGCGCGCGCTGGTGCGATGTCAATTCCACGATAGCCTCGCGGGGTCCGCGAGCGACGACGTCGCGCGCGCCGTCGCGAGCCGGCTCGACGGCGGCGACGCCCTGGGGCGAGAGATCGTGCGCGGCAGCCTCCACGATCTGGTGCGACACGATCCCGACGCGGCGCGCGCGCGCGCCGACGAGGCGCGCCCCACGCTGGTGCTCTGGAATCCGGCGGCTCGCCCACGGCGCGGCATCGTGCTGGCCGACGTGACGCTGTTTCGCCGCGACGTGCTGGTGGGCCCACCCTCCTCTTCCGGCAAGCGTGTGGCGCGCGAGGGCGAGGGCTACCGGCCGTCCCTTGTCGCCACGGTGGACGGCCGTGCCGTCCCTGTGCAGGTGCTGGACCGGCGGCGGAGCGGAGAGCGGCTCGACGCGCTGCGTCACTATCCCGACTACGACGAGGTGGACGAGCTGAGAATCGCCGTGCGCGCGCCGTCGGTCACGGGACTGGGGCTGGCGGCGATCGCGGTCTCAGCGGGCGCCGGGGCTCCAGCGGCGCGGCTGAGTGGTGAGGGAGCCACCCTGCGCCGCAAGGGACGCTCGCTCGTCAATCACTGGACCGAGGTGACCATCGAAGCCACCGGCGCTTTGACGATCCACGACCGCCGGGGTGGACAGCGGTTCTCCGACGTACTGCGGATGGAGTCGAGTGGCGACGCGGGTGACACGTACACGTATTGTCCCGCCGCTGGGGACAAGCCCGTGCGCGCGGGACCGATCAGGCTGCGCCGTATCGCCGCGGGCCCCCTGGTCGCCGCCCTCGAGGCGCGCTTCGCGGTGCGGCCGGACGTCTCGATCCGCCAAGTCGTGTCACTGCACGCCGACAGCCCACTCATCCGCTGCGTCCTGGAGATCGACAACGCGGCGAGCTGGCACCGGGTGCGGGCACGCATCCCGACCGGGCTCGCCGGCGTGGCCGCTCGCGCCGGCACCTCGTTCGGCGCCGTCGCGCGCGCCCCGGTGGTCGTGCCGGCGGCCCAGTACCCGCTGGAGACGCCGGCGCGAACCGCGCCGGCGCACGGCTTCGTGGCGGCGGCCTCGGGGGCGCGGGGGCTCGCGCTGTTCGCGCCGGGGTTCTTCGAGTACGAGTGGACATCGGGCGGCGACCTGGTGTGTACGCTGTTACGCGCCGTGGGAGAACTGTCGCGCGGCGATCTGCCCACACGCCCCGGTCACGCCGGCTGGCCGACCGCCACGCCGCTCGCCCAGTGTCCGGGAACGACTCGCGTCGTCCTGGCTATCGCGTCCGTGTCGGAGGTCGAGGTCGAGCGTGGCGACGTACTGCCCGAGCTGTGGGAAGACGCGTTTCTGCCGCTGCGCGGGTTTTGGCTGCGCGACGCGGTGGAGCTGAGCGTGGCGCCCATCGACATAGCGCTGGAAGGAGCCGGGCTGGTGCTGTCGGCGGTGAAGCCGGCGCAGCAGGGATCGCCCATCGTGCTGCGCTGCTACAACGCGACCGATCGGCCCGCGGCCGGGGCGTGGCGGTTCGGGGAGAGCGTGAAGAGCGCGCATCGGGTGCGGGCCGACGAGCGCGAATCGACCGCCCTGGTGCTCGAGGGGCGGGGCAAGACGGTGCGGTTCACCGCCGAGCCGCACGAAGTCGTGACCATCCTGGTGACGTGAAAGAGCACCACCTGCCGGTGACGCGCCGCGCGCGCTATTTCGCGCTGGGGGAGCCCTCACCCCGGACCCGCGAGGTGTGGTTCCTGTGTCACGGCTACGGGCAGCTCGCCGCCCGATTCCTCGAGAAAGCGCGCGTGCTGGAGGCCGGCGAGCGCTACGTCGTGGCGCCAGAGGCCCTCTCGCGCTTCTATCTGACCGAGCGGGCCGACGAGCTCCACGTGGGAGCGAGCTGGATGACCCGCGAGGACCGGCTGACCGAGATCGACGACTACGTCGGCTACCTGGACGCGGTGTATGCGGACGTGCTCCGATCGCTCGATGTTGCGCGAGTGAGCGTGCACGCCCTGGGCTTTTCGCAGGGGGCCTCGACGGTCAGCCGGTGGGCGGCGCTCGGGAAGTCCCGCATCGATCGGGTCATCCTGTGGGGCGGCGAGCTACCGCCCGATCTCGATCTCGCCGTCGACACCGTCGCGGTGCGGCTGCGCGCGGCCCGGCTGACGCTCGTCCACGGAACGGGCGACCAGTACATCACGCCCAAGGTGGTCGGCGGGATCACTGAGCGGTTGCGCGCGCACGGGATCGTCTATCGCGAGCTCTCGTTTGCTGGCGGCCATGAGCTGAACGATGCAGTCTTGAGCGACTTGACGGTCGACGGATAACGGAT
>CBFHAJ010000066.1:0-19277 GCA_965653495.1 uncultured bacterium
AGACGCCTTCCCGTCCTGGAATTGAGCGCTGGTGGCATATACCGCGCCGGCGATCACCGCGGCGCCCAGGCTCGCGAACAGCGGCCGCATGCCATGATCCACGGCGAGTGAGTGCCCGCGGTCGTGGCCGGTCACGAGCGGTACGCCGATCTTGCCCGTCAGGCTGTCCTGCGGCAGCAGGTCGAAAAATACCTTCAGCAGCCCGCTGTAGGTGGCCCGGTACACCGGCGTCCCCGCCACCACGATCCGCGACCGGCCTACCGCCTCGAGCGCGGCCGACACGGCCGGCGCGGCCCCGCGGCCCAGCAGCCCATCAGCCGGCAGCGTGGCGAGGTCGATGAGCTCGGTCCGGGCACCACCGCCAGCGAATTGCCCGAGTGCGTACTCCACGAGGACGCGCGACTTGGAGGTCGCGGACGGACTGCCGGAGAGTCCGACCACGACCAGACGGTTAGCAGCCTCGCTCACCTCGGGAAAATCCCCGGGTCGCGGGGTTGGGGCAAGTGGTGCAACGTTAGCGCCCGATGAAACCACCCACCCTGGCCGATCTGCGCAACTCGCCGAGCGCGCTCGTGCTCATCGCCGCCAACCTGGTGCCGCTCGCCGGCGTGTTGTTTCTGGGCTGGAGCGTGTACGCGACATTGCTGCTGTTCTGGACGGAGAACGCCATTGTGGGCGGGTTCAACATCCTCCGCATGCTGTGCGCCCGCCCCGATAATCCGGCCATGTGGGTGGCGAAGGTCTTTATGATCCCGTTTTTCACCTTTCATTATGGAATGTTCGTGACGGTGCACGGGATTTTCGTGCTCACTCTGTTCGGCGGCGTTCATGAGCGTGGGTTCCCGGGGCCGGCCGAGTTTCTCCACCAGGTACAGGCCGCCGGGATCGGGGGCGCGGCCCTGGTGCTCGCGCTGAGTCACGCCGTCTCGTTCGCTTTCAACTACATCGGGGCGGGCGAGTACCGCACCGCCAATCTCGCTATGCTGATGGGGGCGCCCTACGGTCGCGTGATGGTGCTGCATGTGGTAATCCTGGGCGGCGGCTTCCTGGTGCAAGCGCTGGGGACGCCGGTGGTCGCGCTCGCGCTGCTCGTCGTCCTGAAGACGGGGATCGACCTGGCGGCCCACTTGCGGGAGCATGCCCCCGCCCCCGCGATCACTACGACACCGAGCTGACGTCGACCCACGCGCGATTCAGTTGGGACACCGACGGACAGCCGAGCAGTTGCAGCGTCCGCTGCATGTCGGTGCGCAAGATCTCGAGCGCCCGAGCCACGCCCGCCTCGCCCGCCGCCGCGAGACCGTAGGCGTACGCGCGACCGACCAGCACGGCCCGCGCCCCCAGGCTGAGCGCCTTGATGACGTCGCTGCCGCGCCGCACGCCCCCGTCCATCAGCACCTCGACCTGTGACCCCACGGCCGCGACGACCTCAGGGAGCGCGGCCAACGAGGCCGGAGCGCTGTCCAACTGTCGGCCGCCATGATTCGAGACCACCACCGCCACCGCGCCCTCGTCCACCGCACGCCGGGCGTCGTCGCCCGAGAGCACACCTTTGACGACGATGGGACCGCCCCACGTTTCCCGCAGCCAGCGCAGGTCGGTCCAACGGACGGCGGCACGGGCGAGTGCGGTCGTCACGTCCACCAGGTGCATCGGCTTGCCGCCAGGTGGCACGACATTGGGGAGCGCCGGCACGCCGCCGTCGCGCAGGAACGAGAGCAGCCAGCGGGGACGGGCGAGCAGCTGGGGCAGAAACGGCAGTTTCGCGGCGAGCGAGCCGCCCAGCAGCTGGGTCGCTCCGTTGCGCACGTCGCGCTCGCGCAGTCCGGCAACCGGTGTATCGACCGTGACGACGAGGGCTCCATAGCCCGCGGCCTTCGCCCGCGCGAGCGCCGCCTCGCCCGCCTCGCGTCCCCCGATCAGGTAGAGCTGGTACCACACGGGCCCCGATGAGGCGGCGCGCACGTCCTCGAGCCGGTGCCCGGACATAGTAGAAAGGATGTACGCCGTGCCCGCCGCGCCGGCGGCGCGCGCGGCGGCGCACTCACCGCGCGGATGCATCAGCCGGCTGTACCCGACCGGCGCCAACAAAACGGGAATGGTCAGCGGGGCGCCGAGCACGCTGGTCGCTGTGTCGCCGGCCACGAGCCCGACGGCCTGACGGGGCCGGAGTGTCACTGCGTCGAATGCCCGGCGGTTGGCGCGCAGCGTGACCTCGCCCTCGGCCCCGCCGTCGATGTAGTCGAACACCAGGCGCGGCAGGCGCCGCCGGGCGAGGCGGCGCAGATCTTCGATATTCACGGCCTTCATCTATGATCTGGGCTGTATCACGTCCGCCACAAGTATGACTCCCCGGTGCTGCTGTCGCCCACGCCGGTTCGGGCGTCCACGGAGGACCAGTGCGGCGTGACCCTTGCGCTCTCCGGGGGTACACGCTCCAGGAGCACCATGCCTCCGTACCGGCGCGCCGGGAAGATCGTTGCATCAGCCCTGCTGGCGGCGGCCCTGCACGGCTGCCGGCAGGACTGCTGTGGTCCCAAAAACACCCTCAGTTTGTTCGTCGGCGCGCAGGTCGATTCGGCGGCCTTCCGGTCGCGCGGCGAGTTCGCCCTGGAGCTCGTGCCGACGGACCAGACCGGCCAGACGTTCATCACCGATGTCTGGACCATCTCGGCAGCACTGGTGAGCCCCGTCGCGGGATCGCTGCCGCTCACGAGCCAGCGCGTCCAGCCGCCGGACACCCAGCTCACCGCCGCGGCGATCGACATCGACGATTCGCCCTCCATGGCGTTCAGCGACCCGCAGCGGGTGCGCGCGAGCGCCGCGCAGCTCTTCTGGCGCACGCTGCTGGGCGCGGTGCCGCAGAACGAGTGCGCGCTGCTCGATTTCGGCGGACCGCCCAGCCCCGGGTTCGTGCGCACTCGGCTGCTCCAAGGATACACGAGCGGGCAAACCGCGCTCGACGCCCAGCTCGCCAACATCCAGCCCCTCAACGGCAGCACGCCTCTGTACCGGTCCGCGCTCGAGGTGGTGCGGTGGTCGGACACCGCGCTCACGCAGGCCCGATTCGGGCGATACCTGGTGATCGTGACCGACGGGCAGCCGACGGACACGTCATACCGCGACTCGCTGATCGCGGCCGCGACCGGCAGGGCCGTCCGGTTCTTCGCCGTCGGGGTCGGTCCCGCCTCGGACCAAGGGACGAAGAGCCAGCCCGCCGCCGTGGCATCGGTGCGGGAGCTCGCGACGCGAACTGGAGGCATCTACGTGGGCGTGACGGATGCAGCGCAGCTGGAGCCGGCCCTGCAGTCGCTCGCGAGCGAGCCGACCGGCGAAAAGCTCATGGCCGTGTTCACCGCCCCAGCCCCGATTCCCGCGCGGGGCGAAGTGGTATCTGGCAGGATCACGGTGACGGGGCAGCGGGGAGCGGCCACAGCGAACTGGGCCTTCGTCGCACCCTAGGCTAGGCGAGTCCGAGCCGCTTCTCGATGTGGGTCTTGACCGCCGGCACGATGACGCCGCGCTTGAGCGCGTCGTCCAGGGCGGCGGTGATGGCCTTACGATCGGCGTCGAGCTTGCGCTCGCGCAGCTCGCGCAACACACGCGCGAGGCGCTGGTCGTATTCGCCGGCCTTGAGAGAGCCCGCGTCCATCTCGCGCTTCAGCTTTTCCAGCTCGGTGATCAGTCGCTCGACAGTGATGGCGGTCATGGGCACGATTCTACCAGCACCCAAAGTCGGGCACAAGGAGTGTCACCGCCGCGGCCCCGGAGGTCGGGCCTTGCCGCCGAGGGCGGTCGTCACCACGTCGTCGCCGGGCCGCAAGTCTCCGGTCACGACGGCCGTCACCTGGGTGTAGGCGTGGTCCGTGATGCCCAGGGCGACCCTGACCGGCACCAGGCGCGCGCCGGCGACGAGCTTCCAGACGACGGCCCGGCTGTCTGACGGTCCCGAGTCAGTGACCGCGCGCGGCACCGGCTCGGACGCGATCGCCGTGTGCGCGGACAGCGTGACGGCCGGCTTTTGTGACGCACGCCCGTCCAGACCGTAGCGGGCGTACAGAGCCTGTATTTCATCCGCAGGGAGCGGCGGCTTGAAGCGCAGCGCCGCATTGGGAAGCTTGACCACGTTCTCCACCGTGGACACCGGTATCGTGACGTAGGCCGTCATGCCGGGGAACAGCTTGAGCTCGGGGTTCGCGAACTCGACCACGGCGTCGTACGTGACCACGTTCTGGATGGTGGTGGGATTCATGCGGATCTGACTGACCACGCCCTGGAATGTCTCTTTCGGGAAGGCGTCGACCTTGAAGCTGGCCGCCTGCCGCGGCTTGATCCGGCCCACGTCCGATTCGTCGACCTTGGCGTACACCAGCATCTTGGTGAGGTCCTGCGCGATCGTGAAGATGGTGGGCGCCTGCAGCGACGCGGCTACCGTCTGTCCCACGTCCACGTTGCGCGCCACCACGATGCCGTCGATCGGTGAGCGGATCACCGTGTGGTCCAAGTTGGTGCGCGCCACGGCCACCGCCGCCTGTTGCTGGCTCACCTGCGCCCGGGCCTGCGCTACGCCCGCGGCCGCGGCGTCCGCGGAGGCCCGGGCCGAGGCGTAGTTCGCGGTCGCGAGGTCGAGCTCCTGCTGAGTGATCACACCGCTCTTGGCCATGGCCGTCGAGCGATCGTAGTCCGACTTGGTCTGCGCGAGCGCCGCGTTGGCTTTGGCGAGACCCGCCTCAGCCACGCCGACGCTCGCGGTGGCGTTTTCGAGATTGGCCGTCGCCTGCTGCAGCGCGCCCTGCAGCGCCGAGGGATCGATCAGGGCTATCACCTCGCCCTTTCGCACGCGCGTGTTGAAGTCGGCGTTGAGCTGGGCGATCGTGCCCGACACCTGCGAGCCGACCTGCACCGTGATCACCGCATTGACGGTGCCCGTGGCATCGACGGCGTCGCGGATCTCGCCCTGCAGCACTTTGCTCGTGAGGTATTGCACGTCGTCGCCGCCGCGCAACGCGCGCAGCGCGATCCACGCGGCCAGGGCGCCCACCCCGCCCACGAGCAGCCAGCGGTTGCGGGGGGGGGTCATTCGTAGCGTAGCGCTTCGACGGGATCGAGGAGCGAGGCTTTCCGCGCCGGATAGTACCCGAAGAACACGCCGACCACCACGGAGAACGCCGCCGCGATGATCACCGCATCCGGGGACATCTGCACCGGCCACCCCAGCATGGGGCTCAGGAACACCGAGACGACGACGCCCAACAGCACCCCCGCTGCGCCGCCCACCAGGCTGAGCATCACCGATTCGCCGATGAACTGCAGCGCGATGGCCTGCTTGCGGGCGCCGATGGCCACCCGCAGGCCGATCTCGCGTGTCCGCTCGGTGACCGAGACGAGCATCACGTTCATGATTCCGATACCGCCGACCAGCAGCGAAATCGAGGCGATCACGACCAGCAGGATCGTGAGCGTGCGACTGGCGTCGAGCTGCGCCTTGATGATGTCCTCCGGATTCCGGATGTTGAAGTCGTCGTCCTCATCCGGGCGGATGTGGTGGCGGTCGCGCAGCAGCGCGGCGGCCTGCTGCCCGGCGACCTTGATGGCGTCGGGCGAGACGGCCGAGCACACGATGTCGTCGAGCCAGGAAATGCCCTTGATCTTTTTCATGACCGTCGTGTAGGGCATGATGACCGTATCATCCTGATCCTGCCCGGAGACCGAGAGCCCCTTCGGTTGCAGTGTCGCAACGACCTTGCAGGGCAAATCCCGTACCCGAATCACCTTCCCGATCGGATCGTCGGCGCCGAACAGCTGATCGCGTACGGTGCGGCCGATCACGCAGACGTCGGCCGCGCGGTCGACATCGTCCTGCGTGAACAACGCGCCCTGGTCCACGAACCAGCGCTTGATGTCGAAGTACTCCGGCGCGACGCCGCGGTAGCCCGTGTACCAGTTCTGGTTGGCGTAGATGATCTGGATCGAGCCGTCCACGTTGGGCGAGACGCTCCTGACGAGCGGAATCTGATTCTTGATGGCGACGGCGTCCGACAGCACCAGGGTCTTGGTCCCGTGGGTGCCGGTGCGGACGCCGTTGACGGCGCGCCCGCCTGCCTCGATCCACACGAAGTTGTCGCCCAGGTTGTTCAGCTGGCGCTCGACCTGGGCCTGCCCCGCCCGTCCGATGGCCACGACACAGATGACCGCCGCGATGCCGATGGAGATTCCCAGCACGGTGAGGAGGCTGCGCATTTTGTTGGCGAGCAGGGCCCACACGGCGGACCCGAACAGCGTGCCGTAACTCATGACGGAACGGTAGCGGCGGGAGGGGGGAGGGGGAAGGTCATTCTCACCAATCATTTGACTCTGGACGTTTCCGCGTTGCTCGGCCAGTGCCCGCGGCTCCGTAGCTTGCGTCGCGTCACTCGAGACCGACCCGAACACCGGAGACGACCATGGCAACCAGGACCCTGCTTTTCGCCGCCGGCGCGCTGGCCCTCGCCGCCTGCGCCACGCCGACCGAGCCCACGAAACTGGACGCCATCCTGTTTCGGCCACCGTCGCCCCTGGGGCAAGCCCGCATCGCGTTCGCGACCGACCGGGACGGCGAGCCCGAGGTGTACATCATGTACCCCGACGGCAGCGGACAGACCCGCCTCACGTTTACCACGGCCCCTTACAGCGCGCGCGAGCCCGCCCTGTCGGCCAACGCCGCCAGGATCGCGTTCGTGAGCGACCGCGACGCCGGTCACGACGAGATCTACGTCATGAACGCCGATGGCAGCGCGCAGGTCCGGCTCACGTTCACGATAGCGGGATACCAGAATCAGGACCCCGCCTGGTCGCGTGACGGCTCGAAGATCGCGTTCACCAGATGCTACGCCTCCAACTGCTCGGTCTGGTTCATGAACGCGGACGGCAGCGGGGTCGTGCAATTGACGTCGCTGGACTCGAGCGAGCCCAGCTGGTCGCCCGACGGCTCGAAGATCGCGTTCGTGAGCCGCAACGCTGCCGCCGGCTATGACTTCATCATGGTATTCGATCTGGCGACTCACGTCACCCGCTCGACCAAGCTCTACAACGACCCCTGGCCCTGGCCCACGTTCTCACCCGACGCCTCGAAGATCGTGTTCGACAACTGGGGTCCGTACACGACCGGCATCTACGTCATGAATGCGGACTGCACCGGGATCGTCCGCCTCACGAATGGCAGCGACTCCCAAGCCGCGTGGTCGCCCGACGGCACCAAGATCGCGTTCATGAGCAGCCGGGCGGGCACGAGCCCGACGAACTACCAGATCTACACGATGAACGCGGACGGCAGCGGGATCGTCCCCGTCACGACCGAAGCTCCCAGCCACGTCGATAGTCACCCCAGCTGGGCCAAGCCGCCCGCCATCGCCTTGATGCCCTGAGTCACTCGGCAGCGCCTCGCGCACGCGAGGCGCTGCTGCGGTTCTGGCCACCGAAGCCCCCGCCCGCTATCGCTGTAGCGTCACTTCGATAACCGCTTCACCCTCGCTGGATCCGAAACGGCTCCCCGCTTCATTCGCGCTATACCACCGCATCTCCTGAATCCGTTCTAACGGAATCGTCTTGAGGTAATCCCCATAGCCGGTGTTCTGCCCATTTACCCAGACTCGAATGGAAACGTTTCGCAGGGATTCTTCATCTGGAGGAGGCACGTACTCCCCCTTCGCGATCGGAAGCCTCCCGAGCGGCTCGCGCTTCGCGAGCCACCGTGGCCGCAGCATTTCGACGACCTCGTAGGCGTTGGAGGCGGTCAGGTTCGCTTGCTCGATCTCGTCGGCCGTGAGGATGTTGCTCCTCCGCTGGGCTCGCAGCGGGACGGCCACCATGAGAATTGCCACCGCAATCCCGAACCCGCGCTGCACTAGTGTCGGCAAGTGCCCTCCTCGCTATACCACACTATACCACGCCGCCAAACGTGCTGCGAGACGCGCACCCTGTCCCCGGCCGTCGCTCCTCGGCGACGGCCGTTGTCTTTTCAGTCACGTAGCGTTGCGGGTCGACGGCCGTCCACGACTAGCGACGGCGCGCAAGAGCGCTACGTGCCTGTTCGATATCGGGACCTGAAATCCCATGAGCGAACACTTCTGCAAGCGTACGACGTTGCAGACGGGCTGCCGACAAGCAGATGCGGCGACGCACCGGTGGCACGCCGCCTGCCTATCCGTTCTTTGCCAGTAAGTTGTGCGCGGACTAAGCCGCCACCGACTGACGTTGGAGAATGGACTCTAATGATGAGCGCCGTACTCCAGAGCGACGACCTCGCAGTCGAATCGGATCGGCGGTGGCTCGCCGAGGCGTCGGCAGGGCGCTACGAGGTGCTCGGAGAAATTGGCCGAGGTGGCATGAGCCGGGTGTTCCTCGGATGGGACCGGGCCGCCGGGCGGAAAGTGGCGCTCAAAGTATTGGCGCCGTCTCTCGCCGCATCGATCGAGGGGCGGGAGCGGTTTCGGCGCGAAGCCCTGATCACCGCGCGCGCCGATCACCCGCACATCGTCCCGTGTTACGAGTTCGTCCGCCGGGGTCCATGGGCAGTGGCGGTGATGCGCTACGTACCGGGCGACTCGCTCGCCGACCGGCTGGCGGGCGGAGCGCGGCTCGACCCGGCGACGCTGCTCGCCATCCTGGTGCCCGTCGCGGACGCGCTGGCCCACGTGCATCGCTTAGGCGTAGTACACCGCGATGTGAAACCCGCCAACATCCTGTTGCATGCCGATGACGGGTGGCCGTTCCTGACCGACTTCGGGGTTGCGACGCTGCGCACCTCGGACCACTCGCGCTGGGAGGCCACGCAGCGGCTGGGCACGCCCGACTTCATGTCTCCGGAACAAGCGCTGGGCGCCTGGGATGCGGACCACCGGAGCGACATCTACTCCCTCGGGCTGGTGGCCTACGTCGCGCTTACGGGAGATTTGCCGTTTCGCGGGAGCCCTGTCGCCCAGGCGGCGGAGCGCGCCGCTTTGGACATCTCGCCGATGGGCCGCCTCGCCCACGTCCCGGAGCCATTGGCCGCGATCGTGGATCGCTGCCTCGCGCGCGACCCGCGCCACCGGTGGCCCGACGCCACGCAGCTGGGCCGCGCGTTGGCTCGCGTTGCACGACGGCTCGACCCGCCGCGCGCGGCGATCCCATGGTTGGCCTGAGGGTGGGTCTACTCCGTAACTAGTGGGCCTGAGTGGAGTTGAACCACTGACCTCACGCTTATCAGGCGTGCGCTCTAACCACCTGAGCTACAGGCCCTCAATGACTTATGATTACGACGTCTGACCTTTGCAGGCTGCGGGAATCCGTTCCAACCTCCTTAAGCTAACACGCTGTCAACGACTTACCATCTCTGGCTACTCAGGGCTTAGCGCGGGGGCGTGCGCTCTAAACAGGTGAGGTACGAGCCTGCAACAACTTACGATCCGGTCCCTAGGCCTTGTTTGTCGGTTGGACGGCGCCGCAATCGCCCCTGGTCGCTGGGCACGGTGGGGGGTCGTCGATGCGTGGCCCCCGATCTAGAAACGGAAGCCCACCGTCACGGGCGCGAGCCACGTCAACTCACCAGACGTCGCCCCGATCAAGCGCGCCCCGGTCAGGCGATGGTACCGAGCTTCCACAAAGACCTGGTGCCGGTCACCCGCCGGCACGGTGACTCCCACGCCAGCCGAGACGCCGAACTGCAGGTTACCTTGGCCGGACGGATTTTGGAAACCGAAACCATGTTGGTAGATGTATTCCGTCTCCGCCCCTCCGATGAGGTACATCCCCAATCCTCCGACCGAGGGGATCACATTCACGAGCTCGCTCGCCGCCACACCGGTCACGTCGACGCGATGTGTAGTCGTGTCGGTTCGATAGCCGAGACACGTTGGGGGCGGTGGATAGGCGCAGTCGACGGCGGCGAAATCTGAAGGCTGGGTGATAGCGAACCGACTCACGAACGCGTCGACCCGCCACCCATGGCGGCTGGTGAGCTGACGCCCGATCGAAGCCTGCGCGGCGAAGCCTGCGCTCGTGCTGCCGAGGAAGCCCAGGCCGCCGTGATCGACAGACACCTGCCGAGTAACATTCAAGCCGCCCGCGACGCCGTAGAACGTCTGGCCCATGGTTGTGCGCCGCAGGGCAAGCAGGCAGGCGAAACCGAACAACACTCGCTTCATGGGGCGCTCCGATGGTGATACCCTGGTAGCGTGCCACGGCGTCACGAGGAGCTCAAGCGGCCTCCCGGTCAGGCGGCCACACCGGTTCGCGCCCGCGGCAGGGGTTAAGATGAGTGCACCCTTCATGACTCCTCCTCTGGAGTAGTCGTTCGAGGGTGCTGGAATTCGACATTCCGTTAGCGCCTCGTTGTAGGTACCTGGCCCCGGGATGTGAGGACATCTACAATGGACCCACGGTCGTTCAACTTGGGGGAAGCACTCATGGACGGAAACCACCGGATCAGCCTCGTGTGGACCTATGCTGGATCAATGGAATAATTTCTTCGTCATGGTAGGCAGTGGTGCGGCGGCGCTTGCCGGTTTGATTTTCGTCGCGACGGCCATCAATCTCGACATTATTCTGAGAAACGCTACGCATAAAAACAGAGCAATTAATATGTTATCGGGCTTCACCGCTGTTTTCATGGCGTGCAGTTTTGCGCTTATCGGTAATCAATCTCTTGGAGCGCTCGGCTTTGAGTGGCTTTTCCTCTGGCTCATCGCGACGGCCATCTTCATCAGAGGCTACCTTACAGCTATCAGAGCAGGCATGAGTTCCATTGGATTGAACACGCCACGGCTCGCGGGCGGCACTATCTGCTTCCTCGCTGAAGTGATAGGAGCAATTCTCCTTATTCTAGGACATGACGCGGGACTCTACATCGCAGCTACAGCCGTCACTGTTTTATTCGCGTTCCTGATTTCGGGCGCGTGGCTCCTCTTGATCGGCATCTACGAAGACCAAGCTAAGCCGCGGTGAAGCCTTTCCTCGTTCGAGAATGGCGGGCTGTTCGTCGGCGGCGAAGGTCAAACCGCGCGTTGGTGCCAGCCCAGCCACGCGCCGTTCGCCGAAGCTTCGCAGGGATCCCCTGAGCTGCTCTCGAACGGTACGTTTCCCTACCTGCGAACCCGCGTTCGGAGGAGGGACTTATGGATAGAGGCAGCTCTCGGGCGGTCATCCTTCTTTGCGTCGTGGCGTCCGCGCTCGTCCCGGCGCGACCGCTGCTCGGCCAGCGGTCTTCAGTGTACGTCGTTCCCTTCTCGCATCTCGACTTGTTCTGGGGTGGCACGCGTGAAGAATGCCTCGCGCGCGGGAACCGCGTGATCGCCAAGGCCATCCGCATCGCCGAGCAACATCCCGAGTTTCGGTTCTTTCTCGAAAGCAACAATTTCGTCGCCAATTTCGCGGAGACGCACGCCGGCTCTCCCGAGCTGCAGGATCTGAAGCGCCTGATCCGGGAAGGGCGCATTGAGATCGCGCCCAATTGGGCTGACATCTTCCTGAACCTGCCCGACGGCGAAGTGCTGGCTCGTAACCTTCTTTACGGCACGAGCTACGCGCGGTCCGGCTTCGGCACCAATCCGCAAGTGTTTCATCCCGGTGACATCCCGGGCTTCCCTTCCCAGCTGCCGCAGCTGCTCGCCAAGGCGAACCTGCCGTTCATGGTTATGACGCGTATGGGCCCCTCCGACCGATCCTTGTTCGAGTGGAAGGCGCCGGACGGGTCCAAGGTGCTGGTCTGGAATGCCATTCACGGGTATGCCTGGGGCGCTCATCTCAACCTGCACGGCGACTTGGACGCGCCGCGACTCGACGTGCTCCGCAAGGAAATCGCGGGGACGCAGACGACCACGCCTGGCCCGATCTTGGTGCACTGGGGCATCGATCTGTGGGCGCCCACCGACAAGCTTGTCGGAAATGCGCAGGTGTTGAGCCGGGATCCCTCGTTCGCGCGCTTCACCCTCGCGACCCCTCAGGAGTTCTTCGACGCCCTGCCTACGACACGAACGCCGGAGGCGCTCGCCGGTGAAATCCCCCTGGGATGGCCGCATGTGGTGGACGGCATCGTCCACCTGTGGCAACTGGCGGTGCCCGCCACGGCCACCCTCGAGACCGCCGAAGAGTTCGCCACCATCAATTACGCACTGGGCTATGCCGACTATCCGCAGCGGGAGCTGGACATCCTGTGGAAGAACCTCATCGAGTCGATGGATCACAATCACGACGGACAGGGCGGCGAGATCGGCGACCGGCGCAAGCAGGAATTCTCAGAAACGGCCATCCTGCTCGGCGGTGAGATTCTGCGTACCATGTTGCGGAACATCGCGGAGCGGGTGCAAATCCCGGTGGCGAAGGGCGTTCCCATCGTCGTCTTCAACGGACTCGGCTGGTCGAGGGACGACGTCGTCCGGGCCCATGTGACTCTGTTCGGCGACGTCAGCCCCGCCGCCATCGCCGATTACAAGCAGGGCATACGTCTGGTGGATGACGCCGGCACGTCGGTACCGTTCCAGGTGGCGTACTCGAGCGAGAATATTTCGCGCGCGGTGGAAGTGGTATTCGCAGCCCAGGGCGTTCCCCCGCTGGGCTACAAGACGTACTTCCTCGTGCCTGCTGAACAGCCGGCCTCCTTCCCGGCAGCGTCCGCAGTGCAACTCGACCGCGACAAAGACCTGCAAGAGCCGCGACGTCCATTGGGCTCGGACGTAATCGAGAACCAGTTCTACCGCGTGACCGTAGACAAAGCGACGGGTCGAGTGACAGTGTTCGACAAGCAGCTGGAGCGTGAGATTCTCAAAGATGTTGAGATCGTGGGTCGCGAGGAGCGCGGCTCCAACAACGTGCAGCCCGAAATGGCAACCGGCCGCACGATTCCGAGGATCGTCACCGAGACCGCGGTGGAGGAGAACAGTCCGGTACGAACTGTATTCAGAGTCTCTGGTTCGCTCGCTGATATTCCCGTCAATCAGCGCCTGATCCTGTATCAACGTCTGAAGCGGCTGGACATCGAAAACAGCCTGGATTGGAATGAGCAGCGGCTGGTGAGTGTCGAGCAACTTTTTCCCTTCGAGCAGCCGAACGCGGAGCTGTATTACGGTGTGCCGTTCGGCGCCAACTCCGCGACGAACATCTTGCCGGGCTCCGGCCCTCGGGCCGTAGACGAGATTCAGCGGGAAGCGTGGGAGCAGTACCGGACCATCCAGCATTGGGTGTTCGCCGGCACAGCTGATTGGGGGATCACGCTCGCCGCCGACCATCAGCTGGTGCGGCTCGAGAACGGCCTGATTCGCGCCAGCATGCTCCGAGGCCAGCGGTATACCTCCGTGAAGATTGAGCGCGGCGATGAGGTGACCTCCATCCATTTTCCGGCGCCGGGGCACTACGTGTTTCGATATTCCCTCTCTTCCGCGCGCGGCGACTGGAAGGCCGCACGCTCATACCGCACCGGACTGGACTTCAATAACCCGCTCATTCCGGTCAGCGTGGTGGACGAGATTTCGACCAAATCCCTACCGCCTACTCATTCATTCGTCTCGATACGAGGTGACAACCTGGTGTTGAGTGCGCTGAAGAAGTCGGCGCATGACGGATCGATCATCCTCCGTCTCTACGAAATCGTGGGCACACCAGCCGAGAGCCCGTTGACATTCAACGGCAAGCTGCTGTCGTTTCGTACGACGGGGCTGCTGGAGGAAGACAAGGGCGGACAAGACGAGCGGATCCTGCGTGTGAGTCCGTATGAGA
Organism: uncultured bacterium; assembly: GCA_965653495.1. GTDB lineage: Bacteria > Gemmatimonadota > Gemmatimonadetes > Gemmatimonadales > GWC2-71-9 > AG41. The sequence goes on from CBFHAJ010000066.1 coordinate 13,729, forward strand.
TAAAGACGGTAAGGCTGCGGCCCGCTGCACCGTGAAGTTCTTACCCACGTGCGCCAGACTGGCTACGAGCGGCTGCTGGACTGTGGACCCTTGGGCGCCCCTCGAAGGACGCCTCCTCAACGCTCGCGTGCTCCCTATCCCCCCCTCCCTTCGCTACGCTCACGGTATGCCTTCGGGAGAGGGGAACGCGCGCGACTTACATGGCGCCTGCTATCTGCTGGCTCTAGGTGCTGCCGGGCTGGGCTGGGCGCGCCAGGCGGAAGGGCGCACGATCAGTCAGCCAGCGAGCTCGCGTGGCCGGAGCTGGCCCGCCCCCACGGTGGGGGCAATTAACGGATGGGCTGCTCCCGGCCGATCGTCAGCGTGTAGGTCGCGAAGTTGTTGTTGGAGCTCTGATCGGGGCCGATCACCAGCGTATAATCGCCTGTGCGGCCGGAGAAATAGAACGACGTCGCGGAGTCCGGCGTCGTGAACGTGGTCACGCTACTGCCGCCGGTGACACCAAAGGTGTCTTCGTGCGGGCCGCCGATGAATATTCGGAGGCGCTCGTGGCTGGTAAAGGCAATCAGCCGCTTGTAGTGGATATCGGTCGCGTGCAGCGGGTACAGGTGCACGTCTGAGTCCATGCGGTCGCCGAACGGGAAGAGCGACAAGTCGACGAGGCAGTCGCCCGGTTCGATCGTGTCACTGTGCGTGATCGAGTCCGTCGCGGCCACCGGCACTCGACAGGTGCGCACGCTTAAGCGGTAGGACCCCGTGTCGCTCGGCAACGCGTCCGCGGTCGTGGCCCGGATCGTGTCCAGGGCGGCCGCCGTGCTCACGAACACGAGCTGCGTCAAGAAGGCGCTCGAGCCGGAGCGGCTCGCGGCCGTGGGCGTCCCACCCGACGCCCGCGTCGTCGTTAACTCGAGTTGGCTGCGCATCGTGCTGAAGTTCGCGCCGCTCATCGTGATGAGGTAGCCGCGCCCCGCGTCGGTCGCCAGCACATAGGAATGCGTGAACGTCGACTCGCCCGAGAGGGGATCGAGCGTGCGACAGCCGCCGGCGGGGTTCAACTCTCCGGCGACGGCCGTGTCGGCGCGGAGCGTTCCGCGCACGCAGTTGAGCACGGGTAGGCGCTTGGCCGACAAGGGCATCGTGGAACTCTTGCACGCTTGAACGAGCGCGACCGCTCCCACGGCTGCGAGCAGGGCAGATTGTCGACGCATCGAGGGCCTCTCCCTGCAATCGTTCCATCAAGTCTAGGCAAATCGAAACACGTCGAGTAGACCGCCAACGCACAGTGGATAGCGACAGTCGTCTGCGAACAGTCGTGCCGCGCCCACGCAACACTCGGCCACCCTCGTAAAGATCGACCGGGCCCGCAGGCGATCCGCGCGCCCGCGAATAGGTCTCGATCATCCGTAGGGCGAGAAGGTCGTTGGCGGTCTTGACCGAATCACCACTCGCTTCAATTAGCGGTTCGTCACTGAAGCTCATATGGGTCATCCCCGGCACGCGTAGGGTGACTCGGTATGCTCCAGCCGGTATATCAGCAAGCAGGTCATCCGGTCCCGCCGCGATGGAATGAAGGATCGAGTCAGCTTCCGCCCTGGTCATTTCCATCGCCGATAGCTGAGCGGCCGACAACGGCGGCCGTTGGTACTCACGGGCCATGTACATGAAGGGCTGCTTCATGGTCTGTCCAGCAAGGTCGCGGACGAATGGCAGATTGTGCATAGCCCCATCCTGATCGAGGCATGCCCGGATTCGAGGGTCCAGTTGGCAGGCGCGCGCAGCCGCTTCGCCGCCCGCAGAGTGACCCAGCGCCCCGATCGCGTTGAGGTTCAGCTGCCCGACGAACGGCGCGGCTCGCGTCGGATCGCGCGCGTATCGGGTCAGCTGGTCAATCACGAAACGGATGTCCTTGGCCTCGACCTCGATCACGCGCCGCACATACGCTTCGCTCCTGCGTTCTTTTTCTAACTGGCGGCGCCACACTGGGAGGGAGGGGTCGACGGGCGTGGTATCGGGGGGAGCCGATGCGGCTTCGATCATGCGTCCGTCGGGAAATACCACGAGATGCGTATCGTAGGTATGAGCGACCGCCGCCACGACATAGCCGTGGCTTGCGAGATCTTCGTACTGCGCTGTGTAAAACGACCTGTCCACGCCGCCGCCGTGAGAGAAGACGAGCACGGGACAACCGCGCCGCGGACATTGCGCCGGGCTTCCCTCGGTCGCATGGGTTCTCAGACGGCCCTCCTCCATAGGCGCGTAAGCCGGCGCGAAGCGTTGTCGGGCGAGCGAATCACTGATGGCTGCCCGGAGCGTACGGATGTCGGGGAGGTAAGGGGCTGCCGGTCGGGACGCATCGGGACGTGACGGATACCAGACGTCTACCATCAATTCACGTCGCCCAGGGACATCCTCCTCGAGGAATGGTACGCGGGAGGAATCCACCCAGTGATACGTGATGCGGTCGATGCTATAAGGACCGTTGGGAGCAGGGAGCAGGTTCAGTGCGGGAGGTGCGCGCGCCGGATTCTGCTGAGACACTTTGGGACTGACGGAACCCACCAGCATCACAAGCGCAGCCGGAGGCTGGAGGAGGTGCAGAACAGAACAAGTAAGCACGTGGTACTCCGGAGGGTGAGGAAATGCCTTACGAGCTGAGTCCAGCAGGGTGTTCCGCTTCGGATTTGGGTTCAGCGGACTCTAACGTGGTGCAACTGACCCATCCATCCCGCCCCTGACCCGCTCGTCCCGGCTGGATGGGCAGGTTGTACCCGCACAGCCAACTTCCGCGAGACCCGAACCGGAACATCCTCGTGAAGATCATCATCACCTCCGCCATCGTGACGCTCCTGGTCGCTAGCGGCGGGGCCGCGCAACAGCCGGCGGCCTCGGAGTGGAAAGCCTACGGCAATGACGCCGGTGGCACGCGGTTCTCGAGCGCGGCGGAGATCGCCCCCGACAACGTCAACACATTACGCCTCGCCTGGATCGCCCGCACCGGCGATTACCTCACCGATCGCGGCCGCTTCGAGGCGACCCCACTGCTCATCGACGGGACCCTATACGTTTCCACGCCGCTCGGCAGCGTGCTGGCACTCGATCCCGCCACGGGCGCGGAGCGGTGGAAACACGATGGCCCGGTGCAATTCGGCTACAACGATTACGGAGATTTCGCTACTCGTGGCGTTGCGGCATGGACGTCCAGCCGCTCGAGCGAGCCCTGCTCCCTGCGGATCTTCGTCGCCACGGTGAACGCGCGTCTCATCGCGCTGGACGGCCGCTCCGGCCGTCCTTGTGACGGGTTCGGGGACCACGGCACGGTCGACCTCACGGTAGGGCTGCGCCACCAGCCTGAGTACCACTGGGAGTACGGTGTCACGTCGCCGCCCACGGTCGTGCACGACCTGGTGATCGTCGGCTCGGCGGTCTCGGATAACCACCGCACCGACGCGCCCGATGGCGTGGTGCGGGCGTTCGACGTACGCACCGGCGCATTGCGCTGGCGTTTCGATCCGATCCCGCGCGAGGCGCACGACCAGGGGTACGAAACCTGGATCGGGCCCACGGCCCACAACACCGGCGCCGCCAACGCCTGGAGCGTGTTCTCGGCCGACGCCGAGCGCGATCTCATGTTCGTGCCGGTGGGGAGCGCAAGCCCCGATTTCTACGGCGGCGAGCGACGCGGCGACAACCGCTACTCGAGCTCCGTCGTAGCGCTGCGTGCGTCGACCGGCGCGCTGGTGTGGGCCTTTCAGGTCGTGCACCATGATATCTGGGATTACGACGCGCCGGCGCAGCCGGTGCTGTTCACCCTGCGACGCGGCGGCGCGTCAATCCCCGCGGTCGCGGTCGCGACCAAGATGGGCCACCTGTTCATCCTCGACCGCCGCACGGGCACGCCCCTCTTTCCGGTGGAGGAGCGCCCGGTCCCGACGAGCGACGTGCCCGGAGAGGTCGCGGCGGCGACCCAGCCGTTCCCGCCGCCGGCGTTCCGGCTCGCGCCCGAGTCGCTGGCGGCCGGCGACGCGTTCGGTGTGACCGACTCAGCCAGGGCTGCCTGCCGCGCGCGCATCGCCGCCCTCCGCTTTCAGGGGGTATTCACACCACCGTCACTCCAGGGGACGATCATCTGGCCCGGCAACATCGGCGGCATGAATTGGTCGGGGGTGTCGGTGGACGAGCAGCGCGGCATTCTCGTCGCACCGACCAATCGCCTCGCTACGGTCGTCCGGTTGATCCCGCGCGACAGCCTGCACGCCGCCTCCATGGCCCATCCCGAACTGGAGTATGGCCGGCAGAACGGCACTCCGTATGCCATGAGCCGCGATCATCTTGGCATCTGCACGCCGCCCCCGTGGGGTGCGCTCACCGCGGTCGATCTCAACGCCGGCGCGGTCAAGTGGCAGATCCCGCTCGGCTCGCTGCCGCAACTCGCCGGGCAGCCCGACGCGCGAGCGTGGGGCTCGTTCAACCTGGGCGGCGCGCTCGTCACCGCGAGCGGGCTCGTGTTCATCGCCGGCACGTTCGACCAGCAGCTGCGGGCGATCGACATCCAGACCGGACGCGAGCTGTGGAGCACGCGGCTGCCCGCGGCCGCCCACGCCCTCCCCATGACGTACGAGGCCGCTGGACGCCAGTACGTGGTGATCGCGGCGGGTGGGCACGACCGCCTGCACACGCCGATGGGCGATTACGTCCTGGCGTTCACCTTACCCGGTCCCGGCGCGCCGGTGCCGGATACCGCGCCTGGCCAGCTCGCCGGAGACTGGGTGGGTGAGTTTCGCGTCGGCGACGCTCGCGTCGGGATGAGATTCTCGCTCACGCTGGCGGGCGATTCGACGCTAGCCAGCGTGCGTCAAGACTCAGTGCAGATCACGGGTCCCGTCACGGCGCGTCGGACAGGCCGCGGCATCACGCTCTCCTACCCGATCCTGTATCCCGCGAAGCACAACTGCACCGCCACGATCAGCGTGGCGCTCCAGCTCTGGAATGGCGGGCGGTTGCTCGAGGGGAGCGGCGCCGTGGATGGCCCGTGCGCTGATAACGGGCACCAAGACGCGGCGTTCGTGTTCCGACGCTAGCTTCGTGTCATGCGGCGCGAGGGGAGCTGGTGGGGACTGCTGTGGCTGGCGGCGTTCACCGCGGTGGGGTTGCTGCAATTCACCCACTTCTACCTGAGTGCGCTCGCTTCGGGAAACTCCGAGCCGTTTCGCGTCAAGCTCGTGGAGGAGCTGACCGCCGCCTACGGCGCGGGCGTGTGTCTCATTCCCGTCGTGTGGCTGGTGCGCCGCGCCCGCCGGGCGCGCTGGTCGCTCCCGCGCACGTTGGCGCTGCACGCCGCCATCCTGCCGGTGTTCTCGGTGGCGCACACGTCGTGGAACTGGGCCACGCGTAACGCGCTGTTCCCCCTGCTGGGGCTGGGCGCGTACGACTACGGTCGCATGCCGCTGCGGTACGCGATGGAGTTGCCGAGCGACGTGTTGTTCTAAACACTGCTGATGGGGCACGTGTACCTGTTCGGCTGGTATCGCGAATCGCGCGACCGCGAGCTG
>CBFHAJ010000067.1:0-19248 GCA_965653495.1 uncultured bacterium
GTGATCGCCTGCTCGACATCGTGCGCCCTAGAACCCGATGCGAGCGAGACGAAGCAGCTGCCCCATCACGGAAGCAAGAACAATGCCTGGGCTGCGATCGCGGTCACGCCGCGACATAGCTATATGCCGTCCCAGTTGCAACGATGCAAGATGCACGATTAATTGCATAGTGCGAAATGACAGACATTATCCTTATTGCTCCGGCGGCCTTTAAGGGGACCTTTGGGCCCCGGCAAGTGGCTGAGGCCCTCTCTGCCGGGGCCCGCCGGGCGCTGCCGGGCGTGTCCGTGCTCCAGTGTCCCGTTTCCGACGGGGGCGATGGGCTGCTCGATGCTGTCCTGCCTCCCGGCTCGCTGCGCGAGCACCTCAGCGTCACCGGTCCCCTTGGGGACCCCGTCTCGGGTGAGCTGGGCTGGATCGATCCCGAGACGGCGATCCTCGAGAGCGCGACCGCGTGCGGCATGAGGCTGCTCCGCCCCGACCAGCTCGACCCCCTGCGCGCGACGACTCGGGGCGTGGGTGAGCTTATCTGGGAGGCGGCCGAGCGGGGCGCCCAGACAGTCGTCGTCGGGCTGGGGGGGTCGGCCACGGTTGATGGTGGTACGGGGGCAGCACGCGGGTTGGGATGGACGTTCCTCGATGCAACTGGCGAAGCGCTTCCCGAGGGCGGCGGATCCCTCGGCCAACTGGGCGCCCTCGAAGGCGGCTGGGGCCTCGCGGCGCGGGTCGTGGCGTTGGCGGACGTCACGACGCCGCTCGTGGGCGCTCAAGGCGCGGCCCCGCTGTTCGGACCACAGAAGGGGGCTGGCCCAGAGGGCGTCAAGCTGCTGTCACGCGGGCTCGAGCGTCTGGCACAACTCATGGCCCGGCACGGGCGGGCGGACCTGGGAGAGCTGCCGGGGGGAGGTGCCGCGGGCGGCTTGGGCGCGGGGCTCGCGTTCTTCGCGAAGGCGCAGCTCGAGCCGGGAGCGGAGTGGGTGTTGTCACGCGTGGGGTTTGACGCGGCGCTCGCGAGCGCGCAGCTCGTCATCACGGGCGAGGGGTCGTTCGACAGGACGTCGCTCGTTGGCAAAGCGTCGGGCGAAGTGGTCCGGCGGGCCCAAGCGGCCCGCAAGCGCGTCGCCGTCGTCGCGGGCAAGGTCGAAGGACTGGTCGGGCTGCACACGCTGGACGGAGAAGGGAAGACGTTGGACGTCGCGGGTATTTCGAGCCTCGGCGAGCGCGTCGTGCGTCAGGCGTTCGGGTTGCCCGGCGCCTAGCGGCGCGTCTATCTTCCGGCCCTCTATGCCCCCCCCTTCCACCGACAACGTGATGGACAAGTTGGTGTCGCTCGCCAAGCGACGCGGCTTCGTTTTCCAATCCTCGGAGATCTACGGCGGGCTCGGCTCGGTGTGGGACTACGGGCCGCTCGGCGTCGAGCTCAAGAAGAACATCAAAGAGCGCTGGTGGCGCTCGATGGTGCATGAGCGCGAGGACATCGAGGGCCTGGACGCGGCGATCCTGATGCACCCCAGGGTGTGGGAGGCTTCGGGGCACGTCGCGGGCTTCACCGACCCGCTCGTCGACTGCAAGCACTGCAAGAACCGCTTCCGCGCCGACGATCCCCGCATCAAAGGCACGCCGGGCGAGCCCACGTCCCAGTGTCCCGTGTGTGGCAGCAAGGGGACGCTCACCGCCCCGCGCATGTTCAACCTCATGTTCAAGACGTTCATGGGACCGGTAGAGGAAGCGGCGGCCGTGGTGTACCTGCGGCCGGAGACGGCGCAGGGGATCTATGTCAACTATCTCAACGTGCTGCAGTCCTCGCGGCAGAAGATTCCCTTCGGCATCGCCCAGATCGGCAAGGCGTTCCGCAACGAGATCACGCCGGGGAATTTCACGTTTCGGACGCGCGAGTTCGAGCAGATGGAGATGCAGTTCTTCGTGAAGCCGGGGACCGATCTCGAGTGGTTCGAGTTCTGGCGCGCGGAGCGGATGAAGTGGCTCGGCGGTCTGGGCATCCGCGCGGCCAAGCTGCGCTTTCATCAGCACACCAAGGAAGAGCTGGCGCACTACGCCAAGGACGCCTACGACATCCAGTACGAGTTTCCCTTCGGCTGGCAGGAGTTCGAGGGCATCCACAACCGGACCAATTTCGACCTCTCGCGCCATCAGGAGTTCTCCGGCAAGAAGCTCGAGTACCTCGATCCGGCCACCAACGAGCGATTCCTGCCCTACGTGGTGGAGACCTCGGCCGGGGCCGACCGCACGACGCTCGTGGTGATGGTGGACGCGTACCACGAAGAAGAGGTGGCAGGCGAGAAGCGGGTCGTGATGCGATTCCTCCCGGCGCTGGCGCCGCTCAAAGCGGCCGTGTTCCCGCTCGTGAACAAGGACGGCATGCCCGAGCTGGCCCGGCGCATCTTCGACGACGTGCGCCGCCATTTCAACGTCTTCTACGACGACGGCGGCTCCATCGGACGGCGCTACCGCCGCCAGGACGAAGCCGGGACGCCGTTCGGGATCACGATCGACGGTCAGTCCACGCAGGATGGCACGGTCACCGTGCGCGACCGCGACTCTCTCAAGCAGGACCGCGTCGCCGCGGACCGGCTGGTGAGCTACATCGGCGACCGCCTCAAGGGCTGAGCTCGTGGCACAGCGGGTGCTGCTCATCACGGCCGACCTGCTGTTTCGATCGAAGCTCGGCAGCGTGGTGACCGCGGCGGGCGGAGCGGTCGCACGCGACGAGACCGCCTGCGACCTCGCCGTGCTCGAGCTCGGGGGTGGGCCGGCTGTCGAACGGTTGAGGGACCTGGTGCAGCGGGGCATTCCGGTACTGGCCTACGGGTCGCATGTACGCCCCGAGCTGCTGCGCGCGGCCCGCGAGTGCGGCGCCACCGCGGTGCCGAACTCGCAGGTGGCCGACCGGCTGCGGGAGCTGCTGCAAACGAAATAGGGGCGCAAGCGAGCTGCGCCCCTACGCGTTGGGTACCGGCCTTACTTCGACGTCACCTGTACTTCGATCTGCCGTGGCTTGGCCCGTTCGGCCTTGGGCAAGGTCACGGTCAGCACGCCGTGCTCGTACGTCGCGTCGATCTTGGCGGCGTCCACGCTCCCGGGGAGCGTGAAGCTGCGCTCGAACGAGCCGTACGTCCGCTCGTAGCGGTGCAGGCGATCGCTGCGCTCCTCGGCCACCTGCTGCTTGGTGCCCTGGATGGTGAGAACGTTGTTCTCCACCGAAAGCTTGACGTCGCTGGGGCGCACGCCGGGGATCTCGGCGGTGATACGGATCGCGTCGTTCTCCTCGGAAATGTCCACCGGCGGAACCCACGCGGCGGTCGTGCCGTCGTGAAGCTGCCAGTCGGCGCTCGCCAGGCTATCGTTGACCAGCCGGCCAAGTCGGTTGCTCAACCCGACGAACTCCGCGAGCACCGGGTCTCTGGTGAAGCGGGGAATGAGTGCCATAGTGCCATCTCTCCTTATGGGGTTCAGGTCTCCCTCTGTGGGGAGCCGCCGGGGCGCTGTGCAACTGGTATGCCGGCTTACAGGACGCGTTCCTTGCCAGCCTGACAAGGCTCAGGCTGCAAGACTGGCAAGCCCTTGCCAGGTTTGCAGGGGGCCGGCGGCGGTCTATCTTCCTCGTATGATTCACACGACCACTGTGTCCTTGCCGCCCGCAGACGTCCTGGAGCGCGTCAAGCGGTTTTTCTCCGAACGGATCCCCCAGGCCGCCGCCTACGTGGAGAAGGAGGGCCCGCAATTCGTCGTGCTGCGGGGGCAGGGCGGTGAAGAGGTGGTCGTGCGCGCATGGGTCGATGGCGGGGGAGAGGGGGGCGACGGAGCTACCCGCGTGCGAGCGTCCACGCTGTTCTTCGATCAGGCGCTGGATCGGTTCTTCTCGACGCTCCCGCTCACGAGCGGCGTGGAGCTGCAGTGAGCGCCGTGGCGGAGCGGTTCGCCGTGCGCGTGATGGTGACCGACGTGTGGGACCAGGTGTTTCTGGCGGTGCAGCCTGGGACGACGGTGAAGGAGTTGAAGCGGCTGGCGCTGGCGGAAGCGCTCAAGCAGGCGAACGCACCACGGGACGAGTACGTGGTCAAGTTTCGGGGCGCCCAGGTGCTGGATGAGTCCGTCACGCTGGCGACGCTGGGGGCCCGCGCGAACGCGCCGTTCATCGTGCTTCCCGCGCGGCGGCAGCCGGTGCGCTGATCGTGACTCGCAAGCCACGCACGCCGAGTCGCGCGCTCAATACTTTCACAATCGGGTTTCTGCTGCTCGACGCCCTGCTGTTCGTGTACAGCGGCTTCGCGCTGCACCGTACGATGAACGTCGTCTGGGGCGCCGTGTGTGTGCTGGTGGCGGCCGTGGTGCTCGTGCTGTGGCGGCGCTACCGCCGGGCGATGCTCGATCTGGAGCGCGATCGGCGTGAGCTCCGGGCCGAGGCCGAGTCGATTCGCGACCTGCTGCACTCCAAGCACCTGCATAACTGATGGCGGACGTTGTACAGTCCGTCCCCGTCGCTCATCATCCCGCCTGCCGCCTCCACAACGCCGGCATGGGACACCCCGAGCGTCCGGAGCGGATCGACGCGGTGCTCGCCGCGCTGCGGGCGCCCGCGCTGGCGCCGTGCGTCGCGTGGCACCAGGCGACTCCGGCGACCCGCGCACAGCTGGAGCGCGTGCACCCGGCTCGCTACCTGGACATCCTCGAGCGCGTAGCGCGCGCGGGGGGCGGTGCGCTCGATGCCGACACGGTCATGGGCTCCGAGAGCTGGGACGCGGCGCTCGCCGCAGCGGGCGTGGCCCTCGCCGCCGTCGAGCGTGGCCTGGAATCCGGTCGCGCGTTCGGCGCGCTGCGCCCACCGGGCCATCACGCACTGGCCGACCGCGCGATGGGGTTCTGCTTGCTCAACAACGTGGTCCTGGCAGCGCGCCACGCGCAGCAACGGGGAGCAGCGCGGGTGTTGATCGTCGACTGGGACGTGCATCACGGCAACGGCACTCAGGCGCTGGTCGAGCGCGATCCGTCGATTCGCTATGTGTCGATGCACCAGTACCCGTGGTATCCGGGGACCGGCGCCGAGGACGAGCGCGGAGTGGGGAACGTTTTCAATGTGCCGCGGCCCCCCGGGCTGCCGCGGCGGCAATATGTGGCGGACCTGCTGGGTGCGGTCGAGACCGCACTCAAGGGCTGGGAGCGTCCCGATCTGCTGCTCGTGTCGGCCGGATTCGACTCACTCGCTGGCGATCCACTCGGCGGCTTTACGCTCGAGCCGGAAGACATGGCGGCGTGGACGACGGCGTTCCGCGAACGGGTGAGTCCGGCCCCGCTGGTGTCGGTCCTCGAGGGCGGGTACCGGCTCGACCTGCTCGCCGCGGGTGTCCAGGCGCACGTGCGCGCCTTAGCGTAACGCTCTATCTATCTATTCGACATGCCGCTCAAACTCAGTTGCGATGTCGTCACCCTGAAAACCAAGCACCCCTTCGTGATTGCGCGCGGGGGGGATGACGACACGCGCGTGGTCTGGGTGCGGCTGTCGGATGGGGACGGCGTGGAGGGGTGGGGGGAAGCAGACCCATCGCGTTACTACGGCGAGACGGCCGATACGGTGCGGAGCGTGCTGCGTCAACTCACGCCGCACCTGCCCGACGATCCGTTCGATTTGGATGCGACCGAGGCGCGCTTCGCCCAGGCGGTGCCAAAGAACGGGGCGGCGCGCGCGGCCCTGTCCGCGGCGCTGCACGATCTCGTCGGCAAACGTTTGGGCCAGCCGCTGTGGCGGCTGTGGGGGCTCGATCCGGCGCGCGCGCCGCGCTCCTCGTTCACCATCGGGCTCGATACGCTGGAGAAGATGCGCCAAAAAGTCGCCGAGGCCGCCGCCTATCCGATCCTCAAGATCAAGCTCGGCACCGACCGCGACGAGCAGATCCTGCGCACCGTGCGCGACGCCACCGACAAGCCGCTGCGGGTCGACGCCAACGCCGGCTGGACGCGGGCCCGAGCGCTCGAGATGTTGCCGGTGTTAAAGGAGTACGGGGTCGAGTTCGTGGAGCAGCCGCTGCCGCCCGACGACGTGGAAGGGATCGCGGCCGTGCGGCGCCGGGGCGTGCTTCCCGTCATCGTGGACGAGAGCTGCATCGTGGCAACCGACATCCCCCGGCTGGGGGGCGCCGTGGACGGGATCAACATCAAGCTGGCCAAGTGCGGCTCGCTGCGGGAGGCGCTCCGCATGATCGCGACCGCGCGCGCGCACGGCATGCTCGTGATGGTCGGGTGCATGATCGAATCCTCGCTCGGGATCACCGCCGCCGCGCATTTCACCCCGCTCGTGGACGCGGCCGACCTGGATGGCGCGGCCCTCACGGCCAACGATCCGTTCGTGGGCGCCACGATCGACGGCGGCAAGATCAAGCTCCCCAGCGAACCCGGGTTGGGAGTGCGGCGGCGGTGAAGGAGAGCTCTGGGTTGGCAGCCTCACTAACCCCGGGCGTGCGCCCGGGGACAGCGGCTCCAGTGATCCGCCGCTTCGCCGAGGTTGTGCTTCCACTCCCGGTCCCGCGCCCATACACCTACGAGATTCCGGTGGAGCTCCAAGATCGCGTGGTGCCTGGCGCGCGGGTCGTGGTGCCACTGCAGCGACGGCAGGTGATCGGCGTCGTGGGGGCGGTGGACGTCGCTCCTCCCGCCGGCGTGGCGCGGCCTCTGTTGGCAGTGCCGGACGAAGCCCCGGCGCTGCTGCCAGCACTGCTCGAGCTGGGACGCTGGATGGGTCGCTATTACGGCGCGCCTCCCGGTCTGGCTCTGCGGGCGCTGCTTCCCGGAGCGCTCTGGAGTGTGCGGCGTCCCGCGGGACCGGCCGAAGCGGGCGATCGCGTGGTGACGCTCGTGACGCGGTTGCCATCGCTGCTCGAGCGTGAGCGCGCGTTTCAGCGGTCGCCCAAGCGGCGGGTCGCCTACGAGTCGCTCGAGGGGCTGGGGGGCTCGGCGCCGGTACGGCACCTCGTCAGCCGCCTGGGCCTGTCGCGCGCCGCGCTCGACGGGTTGGTCCGCCAAGGGCTCGCCACCTACGCCGACGTGGCGCATCCGCGGGATCCGTTCACCGGTCTGTCGTCGCCGCCCCCGCCGCAGCTCACAGCCGAACAACGGCGCGTGGTGGAGGGCATTCTCGCCACTCCCGCCGAAACGCCGGTGCTCATTCAGGGCGTCACGGGTTCGGGCAAGACGCTCGTCTACCTCGAAGTGCTGCGTCACGTCGTGGGCTCCGGCCGCGGGGCCATTCTGCTCGTTCCCGAGATCGCCCTCACCCCGCAAACCGTGGCGCGCGTGCGGGGGGTGTTCGGCGACCAGGTGGCAGTGCTGCACTCCGCCCTCTCTGACGGCGAGCGGGCCGACGCCTGGCGCGCGCTGCGGCGCGGAGAGCGCCGCGTAGCAGTGGGCCCGCGGTCCGCCGTGTTCGGGCCGCTGGAGCAGCTCGGCGCGATTGTGGTAGACGAGGAGCACGAGCCGAGCTACAAGCAGGGCAGTGTGCCGCGGTATCACGCCCGCGACATCGCCATGGTGCGGGCCCGGCTCGAGGGAGCACGCCTGATCCTCGGCAGCGCCACGCCGTCGCTCGAGACGTTGCACCTGGTGAGTGCCGGCAAGGTGGCGCGCTTTGAGCTCCCCGAGCGAATCGGCGCGCGCCCGCTCCCTCTCGTGGAAGTCGTGGATCTGCGGAGCGCCGAGCGCGTCCCGGAGGCGGGAGGCATCGCGTGGACGGCCGCGCTCGACGAGGCGGTGCGGGGCGCGCTCGACCGCGGCGAGCAGGTGATCCTGCTGCTCAATCGCCGCGGATTTGCGACCTACTTACAGTGTCCCGGTTGCGGGGAGGTGCGCGAATGCCCGCACTGTGCGATCGCCCTCACGGTGCACCAGACGCCGCCGGCGCTGCGGTGTCATTACTGCGGTCACGAGGAGCCGATCCCGGCCGCGTGCCGCGTGTGCGGCAAAGAGACGCAGCGCATGCGGGGGCTCGGGACCGAGCGGCTGGAGCACTTCGTGGGGCTGAGGTTTCCGGCGGCGCGCATCGCGCGCATGGACCTGGACACCACCAGTACGAAGTGGGCGCATCACCTGGTGCTCGACCGGATGGCAAGGGGCGAGGTCGACATCCTGCTCGGCACCCAGATGATCGCCAAGGGGCTGGACTTTCCCAACGTCACGGTCGTCGGCGTCGTCGACGCCGATACGGGCCTGCACCTGCCCGATTTTCGCGCGGCCGAGCGGACGTTTCAGCTCGTGGCGCAGGTGGCGGGGCGGGCGGGGCGCGGGCCGAAGGGGGGCCACGTGTACGTGCAGACGCGCGCCCCGGACCACCCCGCTATCCGGGCAGCCGCCGCTCATTCGGTGACGCAGTTTGCGGCAGCGGAGCTTCCGTTGCGTGCTCCCCCCCACCCCGCCTACCCGCCGCACGTCGGCCTGGCGCGCTTCGTGGCCGCCGACGCCGATGCCGCGCGCGCGCAGGCAGCGGCGGAGCGCGTGGCCGCGTGGCTGCGGCGCGTGAGCGCGGAGCGACTCTCGGCCGCGCTGAGCGTGCTCGGCCCAGCGCCGTGTCCCATCGCCCGGCTGCAGGGTCGGTGGCGCTGGCACGTGCTCGTGAAGGCGAGCGAGCGGCGCGCGCTCGGGCGTGTGCTGCTCGCCTGGGGCGCGCGTCCGCACGCGGGTGTGATCGTCGATCGCGAGCCGGTGTCGTTGCTCTGAGGGTGGTCTCGCCTCGTTTCCGCATTAGTTTTCTGCCTCTGTGACCGCCCGGCCCCGGTTTCAGTACCGCCCGCCTGACTTTGCCGCACCACCCCTCGCGGCGGCGCCCGACGCGCGCTTCGAGCCGGCGCCGGCGGACGGCGTGCTTCCCGACCGCTTCTTTTCGACGACCAACCTCCCGACCTACGTCCGTACCGGCGGCAAGTGGCGGCGGCCCCGCCTCCCCCGCATGGACTGCGTGGTCGTGCTGCAAGCCGGTAGTGACCTCGTGGTGACCGAGCCGCGCCGGGTACGCCAGGGGCAGCTGGTGGCGGTCGGGACGGAGGAGGACGGCAGCGAAGGCATTTTCGTGCACGCGGAAGGCTTTCTGGGTGGCGCGCACAGCGCGAACGAGTTCGGGTTCATGCAGACGGCGGTGTCACGCGAAAAGCCGGTCGACTACGCGGTGCTGGCGCAGGCCCTGGGCGAGGAAAAGGCCCGCGGCGGCCGCATTCTGTGGGTGGTGGGTCCCGCCCTGGTACACGCTCGGGCACGCGAGGACATGATCTGGTTCATCCACAACGGCTATGTCCAGGTGCTGCTCGGCGGCAACGCCGTGGCGGTGCACGACCTCGAGGCCGCGATCTTCGGAACCACACTCGGCATGACCAGCTCGGGGCAGGGCGTCGAGGGGGGCCACGCCCTCCACATGCGCGCGATCAACCGGGTTCGCCGGGCAGGGGGGATCGCCGCCGCCGTGAAGCAGGGGCTCGTGACGTCCGGCATCATGCACGCGCTGGTCACGCACCGCGTCCCGTTCGTGCTCGCCGGCTCGATCCGCGACGACGGGCCGCTTCCGGAAGTGCTGTCGGACACGCTGGCGGCGCAGGACGCGATGCGCACCTGGACGGCGCAGGCGACGCTGGCGGTGTTTGTGGCGACGGCGCTGCACGCGATCGCGGTCGGCAACATGCTGCCGGCGTTCGTGGACGCAGCGGAGCCGGAGGAGCTGCGGCCGCTGACGACGATCTGCGTCGATCAGACGGAGTTCGTCGTGAACAAGCTGCGGGACCGGGGTACGCATCAGGCGTACGGCGTGGTGACCAACGCCCAGGACTTCATGCACGTGCTGCGGTTCTACGTGGAGCGATGGGAGCAGGCGCAGGCGCCGGCGACCGTTCTCCGCTAGCGCCAGGTCGCGGGCCGGGGTGGGCAAAACTCGCCGAGGCCGTCGCGCAGCGGGTGGCGCCGGCGGAGATCGAGACGATCTATTTGTTCCGTCCCTGGAAGCGCGAGGGGCGGGAGTGGGGAACGGCGGTGGTGGCGTGCCGGGCGGAGGGGGGCGCGGGGGCGGGGGGCGGCCGGTTGCGCGTCTATACGGCACGCTACATGCTCGTCGTACGCGGCAAGGAGCGGGGGCAGTCGCGCATCGAGGTGGAAGAGACGGGTCTGTCGCCGGCAGAAGTGATCGAGCGCGTGATGCGCGCCGCGGCTGAGCGAACCGGAGACCCGGAGCCGCCGGTGGCGGTGGGGCCGGCGGTGTGGTATGACGGCTGACAGGAGGTGACCGGTTGATCGAATCGCAAATGTTCGTGCCCACCAAGGCCTTCCTCACCAAGGGCGTTGGTCGGCACAAGGAAAAGCTCACGAGCTTCGAGATGGCGCTGCGGGACGCCCACCTCGCGAACTTCAACCTCGTGCGCGTGAGCTCGATCTTCCCGCCGCACTGCGAGCTGGTGGACCGCGAGGAAGGGCTGTCGCTGATGAAGCCGGGGCAGGTGGTGTTCGCGGTCATCGCCGAATCGTCCACCAATGAGCCGAGCCGCCTCGTGGCGGCGTCCATCGGGGTCGCCATGCCGGCGGACGCGTCGCACCACGGATACATCTCCGAGCATCACAGCTACGGGCAGAACGAGATCACGTCGGGCGACTACGCCGAGGATCTGGCCGCCTCGATGCTGGCTACCGTGCTGGGCGTGCCGTTCGACCCGGAGAAGGCGTGGGACGAGCGCCGCGAGCAGTGGTTGCTGTCGGGCGACATCGTGCGCACGATGAACGTCACCTCGACCGCCGAATGCGGGGACGACGGCCGCTGGACCACGGTGGTCTCGGCGGTCTGCTTCTGCGGGTGACTCCGTCGTTCGCGATCGCGTTCGTCGCCGGCCTGCTGAGCTTTCTCTCGCCCTGCGTGCTGCCACTCATCCCGAGCTATGTGGGATTCCTCACGGGCCTGACCCTGGAGGAGCTCGAGGTGCGGCGCGGCACGGCATTGCTGCACGCGCTGTGGTTCGTCGCGGGATTCTCGCTGATCTTCGTCGCCCTCGGCGCCACGGCATCGGCCTTTGGAGCCCTGCTGCTCCGTTCACAGGTATGGATCGGCCGGATCGGCGGGGTGGTGGTGATCCTGTTCGGCCTGTATCTGCTCGGGGTCCTGCGACCCGCGTTCCTCATGCGCGAGCGCAAGGTACAGCTGGCGCACAAGCCGTTGGGGTTCGCCGGCTCAGCGTTCGTGGGGTTCACGTTCGGGGCCGCGTGGACCCCCTGCATCGGCCCGATTCTCGGCGCCATCCTCACGCTCGCCGCCGCCCAGGCGAGCGTGGCCCACGGCTCGGCGCTGTTGGGCGCGTACTCGCTGGGTCTCGCCGTGCCCTTCCTGCTCACGGCCCTGGCGCTGGACCGCTTCCTGGTCTGGTTCCAGCGGTTTCGACCGTATCTCGTCTGGGTCGAGCGCCTTGCCGGCATCCTGCTGATCATTCTCGGGTTGTTGCTCTTGACTGACCGCTTCACCCTGATCGCGAGCTGGCTCCAGGGCCTCACGCCGGCGTTCCTCAAGAGCCGGTTGTAGCAAGGGCAGAGCGGATGGGCCGATGGGCGGTTGGCCTACGTCCAAACTTGGAACTTCCGGGCGCCAGGCGTCTATATTAGTCCCGGCTATAGCCTATCCAGGGAGAGGGAACCATGGTCCGCAATCGCTTGCTGCCCGTTGCCGCACTGGCGGCGGTGGCGCTCTTCGCCTGCGTAAAAGGCGAGCAGACGAGCCAGTCGACCGACTCGACGGCGCGCAATCTGACGCTGGCGCCGACCGATTCCACCGCGGCGATGAAGGACGTACCCGCGCCTGAGACGAAGGCACCAGAGAAAAAGGCACCGGAGAAGAAGGCCGCGTCACCCAAGCCCGCTGCGCCCGCGCCCCTGATGCTCGGGGCCGGCGCCCGCGTCCCGATGGCGGCGAGCGAGAGCATCTCGACGCGCGCGGCCAAGGCGGGTGATGCGTTCAACGCCACCGTGAGTCAGGACGTGAAGGACGCCGCCGGTCGCGTGGTGATCCCCGCCGGCTCGGCAGTGTCGGGGACCATTACGGCCGCGGAGCCGGCGCCCAACCCGAATTCGAGCGGCCGGATCGAGCTGTCGGTGACGAGCGTGACGGTGCGCGGCGCGAGCTACGCGATCGACGCGTCGGTCGTGTCGAAGGACACGGTGATGCAGGGCCGGGGCGTCACGAAGGCCGATGCCGCCAAGGTGGGCGGGGGAGCGGTCGCCGGCGCCATCGTCGGCAAGCTGCTCGGCAAGAACACGAAGGGCGCCGTCATCGGTGGGGCCGTGGGCGCCGCCGCCGGCGCGGCGGCCGCCCGCGCGTCGCGGGACATCGACGTGGTGATCCCGAAGGGCGCGGCGATTACGATCAAGCTGAACAAGCCGCTGACGGTGAAGTCGGCGAGGACCGCCTAGCGGGCGAGATCAGTACCCCGCCGCGCCGCCGCCGCGTCTGGGATCGGCCACCCCGATCCAGCCGGCGGCAGCGCGGCCGATCGCGTTGACCTCGGTCTGGTCGGCCCACGTCACGTGCGTGTGGCCCATCGCTGCGAGTGAATCGATGGCCGCCTGCTCGAACCCGCTCCGCTCGAGATACACCACATCCGGCTGTGCCTGGTGATGCAGCCGTGGGGCCGCGATCGCCTGCGCGAGCGACATCCCCTGATCGACGACGTCGCTGATCACCTGGTACACGGCCGTGGTGATCCGCGAGCCGCCGGGCGAGCCGAGCACGAGCACGACCCGGCCGGTGGAATCGAGCACGACGGAGGGTGTCATGGCGGACAGCATGCGCTTGCCCGGCGCAATGACGTTCGCTTCGCCCTGGACGAGCCCAAACAGGTTCGGCCTCCCGGGCGCCGACGTGAAGTCGTCCATCTCGTCGTTCAGGAGAAATCCGGCGTCGGTCACCGTCACCGCACTGCCGAAATCGTTATTCAAGGTGGTCGTGCAGGCGACTGCCGAGCCTTCGGCGTCCACTATCGAGAAGTGAGTCGTCTCCGTCCCCTCGGAGCGCCCTCCCGAAACAGTGGCCGGCGGCGTCGCGTGAAGCGGATCGATCTCTGTGCGTAACGATCCTGCGTACTGTTTCGACAACAGACGCTCGAGCGGCATCTGCACGAAGTCGGGATCACCCAGCAGGGCGTTCCGGTCGGTATAGGCACGCCGCATCGCTTCGGTCTGGAGATGCATCAGCTCGGCGCTGCCGAACGGTGGGAGCGGAGCGTACCCCTCCATCACGTTGAGGATCTCCGCCAGCGTGACGCCCCCGCCGGAGGGGGGCGGCATCGTGTAGATCGTGTAGCCGCGATAGTGGATTTCAATCGGATCGCGCCATTTCGGGACATAATGGGCGAGGTCCTGTGGCGTGATCAACCCGCCGCCGCGCGCCATCTCGCGCACGATGAGGTGAGCGATACTGCCGGTGTAGAACACGGCGGCACCGCTGTCGGCGATGAGCTGCAGCGTGCGCGCGAGGTCGGGCTGTACGAAGCGCGCGCCCGAAGGCGGTGCGGCCCCATCCACCAGGAACTGGGCCCGGGAAGCGGGGAACCGGCCCAGCCGCTCCGCCTCGCGCTCGATCACGTGACTGCGCGGGCCGTCGAGCACATAGCCGTCTCGCGCCAGGCTGATCGCGGGGACGAGCAGCTCCTTCCAGGTCAGATGGCCGAATCTGCGATGCGCCTCGAACATTCCGGCGACGCTGCCCGGGACACCGACGGAGCGTTGACCCGTGAGCGAGGACGCGGTCGCGTTCCCGGCCGTGTCGACGTACATGTCGCGCCGTGCTCCCGTGGGGGCCGTCTCGCGGAAGTCGAGCGCGCCGACCGTGCCGTCGTGCATTCGCACGACCATGAACCCGCCACCCCCGATGTTGCCTGCCACCGGGTGAACGACCGCGAGGGCAAACGCCACAGCCACCGCGGCGTCGACCGCGTTGCCGCCGCGGCGCAGCACCTCGACGCCCACCTCGCTCGCCAGCTGGTGCGACGAGACGACCATGGCGTGCTCGCCCTCGATCGCCCTGACATGCTCACCGAGCGGCCACTCCGAGGAAATGCGCGGGCGGGGAGATACCAGCGGCTCGGGTGCAGGAGCTGGAGCGGGTGGCGCGACCTCCGCCGGCACGGCCTCCGGGGGCAGGACATCCGGGGTCTTGATCCTGCTGCCGCAGGCGACGAGCAGCAGGCCGAGGCTGCAGCCGAGCGTGTGCCGCATATCGAATTGTGCACGTTGACCCGAGTTCGGGTCAACATCTAACTTGGGGCCACCGACACCCCTCATGACCGCGCCCTCCTCCGACTACCGCGACCCGCGCCTCACCGAGCAGCGTAACCCCCGCACCCAGCGCATCGACGTCGCCAGTTCCCTCGAGATCGTTGATCTGATCAACACCGAGGACCAGGGGGTCGCGGCCGCGGTGCGGGCGGTGCGCACCGAGCTGGCCCGGGCGATCGACCTCGTGGTCGCCACCTTCAAGGGGGGCGGGCGACTGGTCTACGTGGGCGCCGGCACGTCCGGACGGCTCGGCGTGCTCGACGCAACGGAGTGCCCGCCCACCTTCGGCACCCCGCCGGAGATGGTGATCGGGGTGATCGCCGGGGGCTATCCGGCGCTGGTGAAGAGCACCGAGGGCGCCGAAGATGACGTCAATGCCGGCATGGAGGCCATGGACCAGGCGCGCGTCACGCCGGCCGATTTCGTGCTCGGCATTGCGGCGAGCGGCACGACGCCGTATGTACGCGCCGCCCTGGGAAAGGCGCAGACGATCGGTGCGACCACGGGGCTCGTGTCCTGCTCCGACCCGCCGCAGGTGCTCATGGCGACGTGCGACGTGCTCATCCTCCCCAAAGTCGGCCCCGAGGTGTTGACGGGGTCGACCCGGATGAAAGCCGGCACCGCCACGAAGCTCGTTCTCAACACGCTCACGACCGGCGCGATGATCCGGTTGGGGCGTGCCTACGGTAACCTCATGGTCGATCTGATGGCCATGAGCGAAAAGTTGCGCGATCGCGGCGAGCGCATCGTGATGGAATGCGCCGGCACGGATCGCAACGCGGCGCGCGCGGCGATCGAGGCGGCGGGTGGCAGCGTCAAGCTGGCGATCGTCATGGTGCGCAAGCACGTCGGCCGGGCCGAAGCCGAGCGGCTACTCGCAGTGGCGGAGGGGTTCGTGCGTCGGGCCATCGGCGACCCGCCGCCCGTGTCGTGACCGAGCGGCTCGCGGTCGGCGTCATGTCGGGCACGTCGCTCGACGGCGTCGCCACGGCGCTGGTGCGCCTCGAGGACGATCCGCCCGGCGCCCGACTCGTGGCGTTCCGGCAGGATCCCTATGTTGCGGCTGAACGTGGCCAGATCATCGACGCGATCGCGCGCGGCGGGTCACGCGACCTGGCGCTGCTGCACGTGGCGCTGGGGGAGCGGTTCGCGGGCGCGATCCTGCAACTGCTGGCCGAGGCCAAGGTAGCCCCGCGCGAGCTGAGCTTCGTCGCCTCCCACGGACAGACGGTGTGGCACGAGCCCGGCCGTGCCACGCTCCAGCTGGGCGACCCGGCGGTGATCGCCGAGCGGGTGGGCGTCCGCGTGGTGAGCGACTTTCGCGGGCGCGACGTGGCCGCCGGCGGCCAGGGAGCGCCGCTCGTTCCCCTGGCCGACGTGATGCTGTTCGGGCACGCCGGGCGCGGTCGGTTGCTGTTGAACATCGGTGGCATCGCGAACGTCACGTATGTCCCGCGGCTCGGCGTGGTCGATGGCGCGTTGGCCTTCGACACCGGCCCCGGTGTCGGCGTGATCGACGCCGTCACCCGTCAGCTCGACCCGGCGGCCCGCTTCGACGTCGGAGGCGAGCGGGCGCGGCGCGGCAAACCGGCCCGCAAGTCGTTGGACACACTGCTCACCGACCCCTACTTCGCGGCGCCTCCTCCCAAGAGCACGGGGCGGGAACACTTCAGCCCTGAGTACGCCGCGCAGCTGATCGAAACGGTGCGCCAGGGCGGCGGGTCCGAGAACGATGCGGTCGCCACTGCGACAGCGCTCACCGTCGAGTCTATCGGGCGCGGCATCGAGCGCTGGACGCCCGCTCGTCCGGACGACGAGCTGGTGATCTCCGGCGGCGGCGCGCGCAATCCGCGACTCGTGGAGCTCCTCACCGCGCGGGTCGCTCCGCGTCCCGTCGTGCCGTTCGATCGGCTGTTCTTCGACGGTGAAGCAAAAGAGGCCCTCGTGTTCGCGTTCCTCGGGCTGCTCACCATCCTCGGCAAGCCGGGCAACCTGCCGG
Organism: uncultured bacterium; assembly: GCA_965653495.1. Lineage (GTDB taxonomy): Bacteria > Gemmatimonadota > Gemmatimonadetes > Gemmatimonadales > GWC2-71-9 > AG41. Next base: position 16,292 of record CBFHAJ010000067.1, read on the forward strand.
CCGCCACCGGAGCCCGGGGCCCGCGCGTGCTCGGTCAAATCACTCCGGCGTGACCGACTCGCTCGCCCGGCTGGTGTTCCCCGCGCTGCGGTGGCGGAGCAGGGGAGGCTTCGCGCACGAGCGCGCCAAGATCGACGCCGCGCTCAGCGCGGGCGTGGGTGGGTTCATCATCTTCGGTGGGACGGCCGAGGCGGTGACGACCCTGACGCGCGACGTGCGCGCACAAGCGGGGCGCCCCCTGCTGATCGGCGCGGATCTGGAGCGCGGGCCCGCGCAGCAGGTGCAGGGTCTCACCGAGCTGCCGGCGGCAGCGGCGCTCGGCTGGCTCGGCGATCTCGACGCGACGGCCGCCTGCGGCGTGATCACCGGCCAGGAAGCTCGCTCGGTGGGCATCAACTGGGCGTTCGGCCCGGTGTGCGATCTCGATCTCGAGCCGAAGAACCCCATCATCGGAACGCGGTCCTTCGGCGCCGACCCGGTGCGCGTGGGCGAGCAGGCCGCGGCCTGGGTGCGCGCGCTGCAGGAGCACGGCGTGCAAGGGTGCGCCAAGCATTATCCCGGGCACGGTCGCACCACCCAGGATTCGCACGCGACGCTGCCGCGCGTGGGTACGTCGCCCGAGGAGCTGCAACACGTGGATGGCGTGCCGTTCGAGTACGCCATTCGCGCGGGCGTGGGCAGCGTGATGAGCGCCTTTGTGGCGTACCCCGCTTGGGATTCGGCCGGTCGAGCCGCGAGCTTCTCGGGCGAGATCCTGGGATACCTGCGGTCCACGCTGAACTTCTCGGGGCTGGTCGTGACCGACGCACTCATCATGGCGGGTGCGAGCGCGGCCCAACCGGTGCCGGCCGCGACGGTGGGCGCGGTCGCCGCCGGGTGTGACGCGCTGCTCTATCCGGAGAACTTTGCGAGCGTGGTGGCCGCGCTCGAGCACGCGGCCGGTGGTGAGCTCTCCAGCTCGCGCGTGGACGAGGCGCTCGCGCATTACAACACTGCCATCGGGCAATGGGGCGACCTACCTGACCAGGGCGCGCCCGACCTGGCTGCCAATGGGAGCTTCGCCGACGGACTGGCGGACCGCGTCGTGCATCTGGTGCGGGGTGACGTGCCGCGGATCAGGCAGCCGCTGGCGGTGTCGATCGTGGATGACGACGTGGGGGGGCCGTACGCGATCCCCCCCCCGCGCCGTGTTACATGCGACGGTGCGGGAGGCCGGCGTTCACCTCGTGCAACGTGCAACGAGCAACGTGCAACGGGTGGTGCTCGTCTACTCCGAGCCCCGCTCCTGGAAAGGCCGCGCCGATCTCGGTCCTCGCTCGCGCGCGGCGCTGCGCCGCCTCGTGCCCGGGGCGCAGCTGGTGGTGCTGCTGGGACATCCCCGGCTCGCGGCCCAGATCCCCGGGACGGCCCCGATTCTGTTGTGCTGGCACGGGCAAGCGCTCATGCAGCGGGCGGCAGCGAGATGGGTCGTGAATCACATCGGTGAGAGGGCGGTGAACGGCCGGTAACAGGCCGTGGAAGAGCCGGCACTCTGCTCCCCGGCCGTTCACGGGCTCCGCTTGGAGAGATACAGTGCCACGGCGGCGGCGACCGCGGCGAGCGCCAGCGCGATCAGGCGCCAACGGCCCCGCGCGGCCGGCTCGGGCGGCGGGCTCCCCGTATAGACCGGCACCGGCTCGGTACTGGTCTCTGTGTCGATGAGCGGATACACCTGATGCCCGACCTCGGCGTTCGAATCGGCCACCCGCAGGCCGTCGCCGTCGAAGCGGGCGAGGACGACCGTGATGTTGTCCGGTCCACCGCGCCCGTTGGCGAGCCCGATGAGGTGGTCACAGGCCGCCTCGAGGCTGCGCTCCGTGTTGACGGTCTCGGCGATCTCTTCCTTCTTGACGAGGCCCGACAGGCCGTCGGAGCAGAGCACGAGGACGTCGCCCCGCCGGGTCTCTTGATGGGTGAGATCGACCTTCACCCGGGCGTCGGGTCCGAGCGCCTGGAGAATGATGTTGCGGCGCTCGCTCTTCGCTGCCTCCTCTTCGGTGAGCTCCCCGGCTTCCACCAGCCGCTGCATCAACGATTGGTCCTTGGTGAGCTGCACCGCCTGGCCGTTGCGGATCAGGTAGGCCCGGCTGTCGCCCACTTGTGAGAGGAAGCAGTGGTCCCCCAGCACGCCGGCGGCCGTGGTGGTCGTGCCCATGCCGCGCAGCTCGGGGTGTGCCTTGGCGTACGCGTGGATGTGCCCGTTCGCGACCTCGACGGCTTCGCGCAGGCGATAGGCGAAGCGCGGGGGCGTCACCTCCCGCTCGCCGCCCCACGCGTTCACGAGCTGCTGGTAGATCTTCTCGGTCGCCATTTCGCTGGCCAGCTCGCCGGCTGCGGCGCCGCCCATACCGTCGGCGACCACGAGCAGCGCACCGCGCTCGCCGATCTCGTGCGTCTTCATGGCCGCCTGCGGCGAGGCGTCCCGCCGCGTGAGGTCCGCGACCAGGAAGTGATCCTCGTTGTGGTCCCGCGTACGGCCCCGATCGGTCTTCGCGCACACCTCGACCTTGACCGGCTTAGGGGAAGAGCGCCCGAACAGGGTCAGGACCGACATTGGGCCGCCATTTTCGGGAAGAGCGTGTCGCCGGGCTCCATCTCGGCGGCCTTTTTAATCCACTGGCACCCGTGCTCTCGGTCATTCAGCTGGCCGAGCGCAAATCCGTAGACGAACGCGGCATACGCCTTGTCGTGCGGGGCAATGCCCGGGGCGTTGAAAATGTCGAGTGCCGAGTCGCGCACCCATGCCGCGGTCGCCGGGACGAGCCGGTAGAGATACATGTTGTCGAGGAGTTCGCTGGCCCGGCTTACGTCGATGCGCGGCCGGCGCGGTGGTGGCGGCGGGACTGCGCGTCGTGGCGTGGGCTTCTTGACCGCTTCGCGCGCCGGCGGCTCGGCGGCCGGGGGGGGGGGGCGGGGGG
>CBFHAJ010000068.1:0-19177 GCA_965653495.1 uncultured bacterium
ACGCCTGGTCGAGCGCTACGGACGGCCCACCTTTCTCATCGGCTGGGACGAGGCTGGCGAAACGGGGCGCGGCTCGGGCCGCAGCATCGTCGGGTTCGACCTGCACGCCGCGCTGCAGCGTGTGGCGCCGCACCTCGAGAAGTACGGCGGGCACACCATGGCGGCGGGGCTCACGATCCGGCGCGAGCGCTACGAGGCGTTTCGTGTTGCGTTTCTCGCGGTCGCAGGCGAGCTTCTGCGCCCCGACGACCTGGTGCCGGCGCAGCGCGTGGACCTGGAGTTGCCCCTCGGTCTCGTAAGCGATGAGCTCGAGCGGCTGATCCGCTATCTGGAGCCGTGCGGCCCCGGTAACCCCGCGCCGGTGTTCGGGGTGCGCGGTGCGCGCGCGGTGGGTGCCCGTCGGGTGGGGTCGAATCACCTGCGGTTCACGCTGGACGACGAATCGGGAGTGCTGCCGGCCATCGCGTTCCAGTGGGCCGACGCGATTCCCGACCACTGGCTCAGCGAGCGCCTCGACGTGGCCTTCCGCCTGGAGCGCGACGAATGGCAGGGACGCGCGACGCTGCAGGCGCGTGTGGCGGCGCTGGCGCCTAGTGAATGAACGCGGAAGTGGGAACGCGGAAGGCGGAACGGCCGGGGGAGCGCGTGTTCCGCGTTCCGAGTTCCGCGTTCCGCGTTAGGAGGGGGGACGGGTTGGGCTCGGTTCGCATCATCGCCGGCGAATTCAAGGGCCGCCGTCTCAAGACGCCCGCGGGGGATACCGTGCGCCCCACCGCCGACCGGGTGCGTGAAGCCTGGTTTTCGATTCTGCAGCGCGCCCTGCGCGGGGCCCGGGTGCTCGACCTGTTCGCGGGCTCGGGAGCGCTCGGCCTGGAAGCGTTGTCGCGCGGCGCGCTGCGAGCGGACTTCGTGGAGCTCCACCGCCTCGCGCTCGCCACGATCAAGGCGAACGTCAAGACGCTCAAGGTCGACGACCGCGCGGCGATTCACAAAGTCGACGCCCACCGGTTCGCGGAGCGGCTCCACCCCGGGCAGTACGACGTGGCCTTCGCCGATCCACCCTATGCCGGCCAGGACGCCGCCCGGCTGGTCGCGATGTTCAGGGTCAACACGTTTGCGCGCATCTTTTCCATCGAGCATCCCGCGGATCAGCCGATTCCCGGCGACGATACGCGCCGCTACGGCGACACCGCCGTCACATTCCTGTACGCCCCGTGACGCGCATCGCGGTCTACCCCGGCTCGTTTGACCCGGTGACCCGCGGGCACGAGGATCTCATCCGCCGGGCACTGACGTTCGCCGACCGCCTGATCGTCGCCGTCGCGGTGAATGTCGCCAAGCAGCCGCTGTTCACGCTGGAGGAGCGGGTCGCCCTGATCCGTGAGGTGGCGCCGGGTCCCAACGTCGACGTCCGCTCGTTTGATGGCTTGCTCGCCGACTTCGTGCGCCGGGCAGGCGCGGCGCTCATCGTGCGCGGGCTGCGCGCCGTGAGCGATTTCGAGTACGAATTCCAGATGGCCCTGATGAACCGCAACCTCGCGCCCGGGGTGGAGACGGTGTTCCTCGTTCCCGCCGCCGACCTCACGTATTTGAGCTCGAGCCTGGTGCGCGAAGTGGCCCGCTTCGGGGGCGACGTGTCTCCCTTCGTTCATCCGGCGGTCCTCAAGGCACTCAAGCGCAAGCTGGCCAAGTGAGCTTCCGGGAATCGTTGTACGAGCGGGCCCGGCGGGCCCAGCGCCGCGTCGTGCTCCCCGAAGGCGGCGACGCCCGGGTGCGCGCCGCCGCAGCCAAGACCGAAGCCCTGGGCACCGGACGCGTGCATGTACTGGAGGGTCCCGCGCCCCGCTCCCCGCTGCCCGAGATGCTCCGCCTGCTCCGCACGCGCCGCCCAGACCGGTTTCCGACGGACGCCGCCGCGGCCGCGGCGCTCGAACATCCCCTCACCTACGGCGCCGCGCTCGTGGCGCTGGGCCAGGCCGATGTGATGGTGGGCGGCGCTACGTTCCCGAGCGGCGACACGATCCGCGCGGCGCTCTGGACCGTCGGGACCGCGCCGGGGATCAAGACCGTGAGCGGGGCGTTCTACATGGTGCGCGACGCCGTCGTGCTGACGTTCACCGACTGCGCCGTCGTGCCCGAGCCGACGCCGGAGCAACTCGCTGACTCTGCCGTCGCGGCGGCGCGCGACCGGCGCCGCATCATCGGCGACGCGCCCGTGGTGGCGCTCCTCTCCTACAGCACCAAGCAGAGCGCGGCCGGCCCCCGGGTGGAGCGCGTGCGCAGCGCGGTGACGCTGCTCGCGGGCCGGCGGCCCGATTTCGTGTTCGACGGCGAGCTGCAGGCCGATGCGGCGCTGGTCGCCGAGATTGCGGCCCGCAAGGCACCCGGCTCCGCCGTCGCCGGCGCGGCCAACGTCCTCGTGTTTCCCGATCTTGACAGCGGCAACATCGCATACAAACTGGTGCAGCGCCTCGGGAGCTGGGAAGCGATCGGGCCGATCCTGCAGGGCCTGGCGCGACCCGTCGCCGACCTGTCGCGCGGCGCCAGCGTCGATGATATTGTGGACACGATAGCGGTCGCCGTCCTCCAAGCCGGGGAGTCGTCATGAGCTTTTCGCTGCGTAAGGACAAGCACGGGGTGGTGATCGTCGGCGTCGACGGCCAGCTCATCGTCGGCAATCGTCAGGAGCTCAAGCAGAAGGTGCTCGACGCGCTGGAAGGCGGCGGCAAGAAGTTCGTGGTCGACTTCGCCAAGACCGGGTACATCGACTCGTCCGGTCTGGGTGTGCTGGTGTCGCTCTCGAAAAAGATTCGCGAGCAGGGCGGGGATTTGCGGCTGTGCGGTCTGAACGAGGACCTGCAGACGCTGTTCGAGCTCACCAAGCTGGACACCCTGTTCGCGATCACCAAGACCTCCGAGGAGGCGCTCGCTGCCTTCTAGCCCGTGAGCACGCCGCTGCGCCTCGACGTGCGCCGCCGTGCGGCGGCAACAGGGACCGAGACGGAGCTGTCGCTGGACGTGCCGAGCGACCTGCAGTACGTGGGCCCGGCCGTCGACCTGCTCGCGGACCGGCTCGCGCCCGGGCCCCTCTCGCCGCGCCGCATCCGGTTCAACTTCCGCACCGCGCTCGCCGAAGCACTCGCCAACGCCATCGCCTACGGCAATCATCACGATCCCGCTCGCCTGGAGCGGGTCCTGGTCGAGGTCGGCCGCGACGCGGGGCGGCTCCATGTGACCGACGAGGGCGACGGCTTCGATCCCGACGAGGTGCCCGACCCCACCCTCCCCGAGCACCTCGAGTGCGAAGACGGCCGGGGCCTGTTCGTGCTGCGGAACCTGGTCGACCACGTCGCCTTCAACGCTCGGGGAAACTCCATCTGCCTGACGCTCCGAGCGGGCTGACCCGCCTCGAGCGGCTGCTCCCCGTGCTCGAGCGCCTCAGCGGGGCGCGCCTGCGGCTCCGCGGCAGTGAGGACCGCGGGGCAGCGGACCCTGCTGTGCGCCTCGAGCCGATCCCCGACACCGCGGGCGTCTGGCTAGAGATCGCGAACGGAGGGGGCGGACGGGGGGAGGGCGTCGACAAGGAGCTCGCCGAGATCGTGGGGTCGGTGCTCGCGGCCGAGCGCGACGCGGCGCAGGTCGCGGCCGAGCTGTCGGAGCGCTACGAAGAGATCGACCTGATCTATACGATCAGCGAGATCCTGGGCCACACTATCCGGCTCGACGAGGCGGCACAGCGCATCCTCCGTGAAGTGTCCACCGTGGTCGGCGCGCGGCGGGCGACCTTGTTGGTGCACGATCCCGAAGATCATGTGCTGCGCATCGTGGCGGCGCAGGGCATGGACCCGGAAGACGCGGAGCCGATCGAGGTGGACGACCTCTGCTCCGTCGCCGCGCGCGTGTTCCGCGACATGCGGATCGTGAGCTATGACCCCACCGACCCCAAAGCGGTGAGCCCGGGATGTCCGGAGGGACGGAACTACCGCGGCCAGGCCTTCCTGTCGGTGCCGGTGCTGTACGCGGCGCCCGGCGCGCGCGGCAAGCCGATCGGTGTCATCAACCTGACCGACCGCAACGGGCAGGATGCGTTCACCGCGGGCGACCGCAAGCTCGTGGCCGCCATCGCCAATCAGATCGGGGCGGCGATCGAGAACGCCCGGCTCGTCGCAAAGGATCTCGGACAGCAGCGCGTGCGCCGGGAGCTCGAGCTGGCGCGCGACCTGCAGCTGAAGCTGCTGCCGTCGCCGCTCGTGCTCGCGGCCCGGGTCGACGTGGCCGCGCGCTGCCGCCAGGCCGAGTCGGTGGGGGGTGACTTCTACAACCTCTTGAGCCTGAGCGACGACCGCTTCGGCGTCATGATCGGCGACGTCACCAGCCACGGCTTCGGGGCGGCCCTCATCATGGCGCTGGTGATGGCGGCTTCGGGCATCCACGCCGAAGCGGCCGGGGCGCCGAGCGAAGTGCTGCGCCGCCTCGAGGAGTCCCTCACGCAGGAGCTGGCGAGCACGGAGATGTTCCTGACCGTGTTCTACGCCGTGGTCGATCCGCGCGCGGAGCGCATCACCTACGGCAATGCCGGCCACGCGCACGCGTTTCTCGTCTCCGCGCGCACAGGCGAGGCCGTCCGGCTCGAGGCCACGCGCCCGCCACTCGGCCTCGCGACCACGCCGGGCAGCGACGCGGTGCGGCCGGCGCGGCACCATCAGGAGATCCTGTGCCTGTTCACCGACGGCGTCGTCGACGCCCTGAGTGCGCGCGATGAGCGGTTCGGGGAAGAGCGGGTGCTGGGCCACGTCGCCCGCATGAAGGACCGGCCGGCGCAGGAGATCCTTGAGGCCGTGCATGCCGACCTGGCAGGGTTCACCGGCGGCGCGCCGCCCACCGACGATCGCACGGTGGTCATCCTCAAGGTGTGAGTCCTCCCCGCCGACCGCGCCTCGGTCAGCACTTCCTCACCGATCGGAACATTCTTTCCAAGATCGTCGACGCGCTCGATCCCGCGCCCGCCGACGTCGTGGTCGAGATCGGGGCGGGGAAGGGGAGCCTCACTGAGCAGCTGCTCGCACGCGGGCTGCAGGTGATCGCGATAGAGAAGGATCGCCGTCTGGTGGCGGGGCTCGGGGCTCGGGACTCGGGACTCGGGGGACTGCGAGTGGTGGCGGGCGACGCGCTGCGCCTAGACTGGCATTCGCTTCTCCCGAGCCCCGAGCCCCAAGCCCCGAGTCCCGCCTTCAGGATCGTCGGCAACATCCCCTACGCCATCACGTCGCCGCTCATCGACAAGGCTCTCACGCCGCCGCTCCCCGAGCGCATCGTGTTTCTCGTCCAGGCGGAGGTAGCCGATCGCCTCGCCGCGGCGCCGGGTTCGAAGACCTACGGCGCGCTCTCCGTCGGCGTGCAGGCGGCGTGTCGCGTGGAGCATCTGTTCACCGTCCGCGCAGGCGCCTTCACGCCGCCGCCCCGGGTCGCGAGTGCGGTGGTGCGGCTTACCCCGCGCGTTCCGCCCCTCGTCAGCGATGCGGAGCTGCTTCCGTTGCGGCAGTTCGTCACCGCGTGCTTCAGCCGGCGGCGCAAGCAGCTGCGCAACGTGCTGGTCAGTGCCACCGGCCGGCCGGCCGCCGTGGTGATCGCGGGACTGACGACGTTGGACCTCGATCCGGCGGCGCGACCGGAGACGCTCGCACCCGGGACGTTTGTTAGGCTCTTGCGTTGGGCGAGTCGATTGTGAAATTATTCACAATATGCGGAAGATCTCCGAGAGCACGGTGCGGCGGCTCTCCCTCTACCTGCGGTTCCTGGAGCAGTTCGCCGCAGAGGGCAAAGCGACGATCTCCTCAGCGGAGCTGGCCCGGCATGGCGGCACCACCTCCGCGCAGGTCCGCAAGGACCTTTCGTTCTTCGGATCGTTCGGCAAACGCGGCCTCGGCTACGCGGTCACCGAGCTCGCCGCCAAGATCCGCGACATCCTCGGCCTGCGCCGCACCTATCGCGTCGTGCTGGTGGGCGCCGGCCGCATCGGGAGCGCGCTCATCCAGTACCCGGGCTTCCGGCAGCGCGGCTTTCACGTCACCGCGATCTACGACAAGGATCCCAAGAAAATCGGCTCCCGCTGGAACGGCCTCATGGTGCGCGACGTCCGCCACATCGAAGCCGACCTCTCGCGCGAGCCCACCGACATCGCCATCGTCGTCACGCCGGCCGAGTCCGCGCAAGACGTCGTGGACCGGCTGGTGAAAGCCGGCGTGAAGGCAATCCTCAACTTCGCGCCGCTGCAGCTTCGCGTCCCGGCCGACGTGGTGGTGAAGTCGGTGAACATGGCGTTGGAGCTCGAGACGCTAAGTTTCGCGCTCGCAAATCGTTAGCCGCTCAACTGGCGCGCCGTTAGATTCCCGCCCATGACGCGCGTGCACGTCACGTCGGAGATCGGCCCGTTGCGGGCCGTGCTGGTCCACACGCCCGGGCGCGAGCTCGTCGCCGTCACTCCCGGCAACCGCGAAGACTACCTGTACGACGACATCATCGACCTGGAGCTCGCCCAGCGGGAGCACCGCCATTTCGTGGCCGTGCTGGAGCGGTTCGCGCAGGTGTACGAGGTGCGCTCGCTGCTCACCGAGCTCGTGGCCCGGCCGGATGTGCGCGAGTTCCTCGTCACCCGGTCGCTCGAGGTCGTGCCGTCCGATGCCCTGGCCAAGCAGCTCGCCGGTCTCACGCCCGAGGCACTGGTCGGGGTGATGGTTGAAGGGGCGCTCGAGGACGCGGGGCCGATCGCCCGCGCGCTGAACGAGACCGGCTACGCGCTGCCGCCGCTCCCCAATCTGTTTTTCACGCGCGACGTGGGCATCGTGATCGGGGAGCATTCCATCATCGGCTCGATGCGCTATGGAGTGCGCTGGACCGAAGAGCTGCTCGTCAAGGCGCTGTTCCGTTATCACCCGTGCCTCGAGAACGCCGGGATCCTGTACGACGGGTCGGAGGAGAAGCGCAACAATTACACGTTGGAGGGGGGCGACGTGCACCCGTTGCGCCCTGACCTCCTGCTGCTCGGGTTCAGCGAACGCTCCAGCCCGGCCGCCCTGGACCACCTGTGCGACCTCGTGTTCGCGAACTGCGGTGTGAAGGACGTCCTGGTGGTGGTGCTGCCGAATGAACGGACCGCGATCCACCTCGACATGATTTTCACGCAGCTCGACCGCGAGCTATGCTGTATCTACCCGCCGCACTTCGTGGGTCCGGAGCGGCTCGCGGTGCTGCACCGCCGCAAGACGTCCAAGGGTTTGAAGGAGATGCCGAACTTCTTCGCCGCCATGCAGGCGGTGGACTTGCCGCTCGAGCCGGTGTTTTGCGGCGGCACGGACCGCTCGCTCCAGGAGCGGGAGCAGTGGTCCTCGGCGTGCAACTTCATTGCCGTGCGGCCCGGCGTGGCCGTCACGTATGCGCGCAACGAGGCGACCCTGGCCGAGCTCGAGCACGCCGGCCTCAGGCAGATCCCGGCGGTGCGCCTGCTGACGGGCGAGGAAACGCTGGCCGAGGGCGAGCGGGCCGTGATCACGATCGAGGGGAGCGAGCTGGTGCGCGGCGGCGGCGGGCCGCGGTGTATGACGCTGCCGTTGAGGAGGGACGATCTGTGAGAACGCGGAACGCGGAAGTGGGAACGGGGAACGGTAGCCACGCTATTCTGTTCCGCGTTCCGCGTTCCGCGTTCCGCGTTTTCCGGTGAGCCACACCACCTTCCGCGTCGGCCGGCTCACCTGCCACGCCTTGGAGGGCGGTACGCAGCGCCTGGACGGCGGCGCCATGTTCGGCGTCGTTCCCAAGCCGCTGTGGCAGAAACGTATCCCCGCCGACGATCGCAACCGCATTCCGCTGGCGCTGCGTTGCCTGCTCATCGAGCACGACGACGGGCTGGTCCTCGTGGACACGGGCCTCGGCAACAAAGAGGACGCCAAGTTCAAGGACATCTACGGGGTTGCCAACGACGGGAAAGAGGGGCGTACCGCGCTGGAGGACGCCCTGGCTGAGGTGGGGCATTCGCCCGCGGATGTGCGCTGGGTGATCAATAGTCACCTGCATTTCGATCACGCCGGGGGCAACACATTCCGCGATCCCGCCGGCCGGGTGGCGGTGAGCTTTCCCGGGGCTCGCTACGTGGTCCAGCGGGGCGAGCTGGAGTTCGCCCGCCACACGAACGAGCGGACCGCCGCGAGCTACCTGGCGCCCAACTTTGAGCCCGTGTCGTTTCGCGTGGTCGCGGGGGACGCCGAGCCCCTCCCCGGGATCCGCTGTCTCGCGACGCCCGGTCACGTCCCGTTCCACCAGTCGATCCTGGTGGAAAGCGGGGGGGAGCGGGTCTGTTTCCTGGCGGACCTGGTACCCACGGCGGCTCACCTGCCGTTGCCCTGGATCATGGGCTACGACCTGGAGCCGCTGGTCACGCTCGAATCGAAGCGCCGGCTGTACGCCCGGGCCGAGGCCGAGGGGTGGCTGCTGTTCTTCGAGCACGACCCGACGACGATCGCCGGTCGGCTGGGGCGTGACGGGAAGGGGTTCGGGCTTGTGGAGCCGCTCGCGGTCGGGTAATTTGCGCGCGACAATATGAAAAGCGGGCGCCGCTGGCGCCTCACCTGCTGCCTCCCGGGAGGTCGGGGAGTGCCCTAGGGTCTCTGAGAGCGTAGTCCGTCGTCCGTACACCGTGATCCGTGCCTTACGGATGACGGACAGCGGAGGACGGGCGACGCAGTGCGGATTCCCGGTGAGTGGGGTCCGCTTTTTGTTTCTCTAAGAGGAGGAGAACGGCACCTGGCGATCGAAAGCCCAAACAACAAGGCACCGCGCGTCCGGGTCAACCGGCAGATCCGGATCAGTCCGATCCGGGTGATCGCCCCGGACGGAGCGCAACTCGGCGTGTTGACCGTCGAAGAAGCGCTGGCTGCGGCGCAGGAGCGGGGCCTCGACCTGGTCGAGGTGGCGCCGCTCGCGCGACCTCCGGTCGCGAAGATCATGGATTATGGGAAGTTCAAGTTCGAGCAGGCGAAGGCGGCGCGGGCGGCCAAGAAGAAACAGCACGTCATCCACCTGAAGGAAGTGAAATTCCGGCCGGGGATCGACGATCACGACTTCGCGTTCAAAACGCGGCACGCGCGCGAATTTCTGCAGGACGGCAACAAGGTGAAGGTGACGATGATGTACCGCGGTCGCCAGATGGCGCACATCGATCTGGGGCGCGAGGTGCTCGACCGCGTGGCGAACGAGCTGAAGGACGTGGCCAAGATCGAGCAGGACCCCAAGCTCGAAGGCCGCAACATGTCGATGGTGCTGGCGCCGAAGTGAGTTTGAGAACTGAGGACTATCATGCCGAAACAGAAATCCAAGCGCGCGCTCCGCAAACGCGTCCGGCTGACGGGCAGCGGTCGGCTGCGCCGGCACCATGCCTACAAGAGCCACATCCTGACCAAGAAGCACCCCAAGCGGAAGCGGCACCTGCGCAAGGGAGCCCTGGTGTCGCACGCCGATGAACGACGCCTCAAGCGCCTGTTGATGGCGTAAGGAGCGACTCATGCCCCGCGTCAAGAGCAACGTCGCGCGCCTGAAGCGCAAGAACAAGGTCATGAAGCTCGCCAAGGGGTATTTCGGCGGGCGCTCCAAGCTGTGGAAGGCGGCGAAGGAGTCGGTCGAGCGGGCGCAGAAGTACGCCTACCGCGACCGCCGCCGCCGCAAGGCCGACTTCCGGCGTCTCTGGATCACGCGCATCAATGCGGCCGCCCGGATCCACCAGCTGTCCTACAGCCGCTTCATGAACGGGCTCCGCAAAGCGGGCGTCGAGATCAACCGCAAGGTGCTCGCCGATCTCGCGGTGCGCGATCCGGTCGCGTTCGAGCAGCTCGCGGAGGTCGCGAAGCAGGCGCTCTGACATGCGCCCCCCCTCCCCAGACCTCCTGGCAGCCCTCGCTGAGCTGCGGGAGCGGCTGAAGGACATTCCGCAGACGGACGAGCACCGCCTCCAGGACCTCAAGACCGAGATCCTCGGACGCAAGGCCGGCGCCCTGACTCAGATTCTCGCGCACCTGCCCCGGCTCGACGCCGCCGCCAAGAAGGAAGTCGGCGCAGAGGCGAACGCGCTCAAGCGCGAGTTCGAGAGCGCGTTCGCTGCCCGCGAGCGCGAGCTCAAGCGCGGCGCCGCTGCCATCACCGGACTCGACCCGACCATGCCCGGGCGCGGGGCGTGGCGTGGTGGGCTGCATCTCGTCACCCAGGTGGTCGACGAGATCTGCGACATCTTCCGCGAGCTCGGCTTCACGCGCGCGGTGGGGCCCGAAGCGGAAACCGAGCGGTACAACTTCTTCGCGCTCAACTTTCCCAAGGATCACCCCGCGCTCGACGCGCAGGACTCGTTCTATCTGGGCGACGGCGTGTTGCTGCGCACCCACACGTCGCCCGTGCAAATCCGTACGCTCGAGCGCTATCCACCACCGATCCGCGTCGTGATCCCTGGCCAGGTCTATCGCCGCGACCCGTTCGACGCGTCACATTCACCGGTGTTCGAGCAGATCGAGGGCCTCGCCGTCGATGAGGGGATTACCTTCGTCGACTTCAAGGCCACGCTCGCCACCTTCGCCCGCCGGTTCTTCACGTCCGACACCCGCGTGCGGTTCCGACCGTCGTTCTTCCCGTTCACCGAGCCCTCGGCCGAGATGGACGTGCAGTGCCAGATCTGCAAGGGCGCCGGCTGCCCCACCTGCAAGCAGACCGGGTGGATGGAGATCCTCGGCTCGGGTATGGTGCACCCCGCGGTGCTCGAGAACTGCGGCGTCGACAGCGAGCGGTTCATCGGCTTCGCGTGGGGCATGGGCCCGGCGCGCATCGCCATGACCCGCCACGGCATCGCCGACATCCGGCTGCTGTACGAGAGCGACGTGCGCTTCCTGGAGCAGTTCGCGGGCGGCGCGCGATGATCGTCTCGCGCCGCTGGCTCGAGGCGCTGCTCGATCGTCCGCTCGACGCGCGTGCAGTCGCGCAGCAGTTGACCATGCATGCAGCCGCGGTGGACGCCGTGTTGCCCCGCCACGAGGACCTGGGCGAGGTGCTGATCGGGCGCGTGCTCGAGGTCAAGAAGCACCCCAACGCGGACCGACTGTCACTGTGTCTCGTCGAGGCGGGCAGCGGGCCCGTAGAGGTGGTCTGCGGCGCGCCCAACGTCCAGGCTGGCAAGACGTACCCCTATGCTCCGGTCGGCGCGACGCTGCCGGGCGGTGTCAAGCTCGAGCGCCGCAAGATCCGCGGCGTCGAGTCGAACGGCATGCTGTGCTCCGCAAAGGAGCTCGGTCTGGGCGACGACCACTCGGGAATCCTGGAGCTCGACACCGGCGCCGCCCCAGGCAGCCGCTTCGTTGACGCGATGGGGCTAGGCGATCACCGGATCGTCATCGACGTGCCGGCGAATCGCCCCGATCTCCTGTGTCACAAGGGAGTGGCGCGGGAGATCGCTGCGGTGATGGGTGGCGTCGTGAAGCTCCCGGAAATACCGGGCGGTGAGGCGGTCCGGCGGTCAGGGGGGCCGATCGACCGTCCGCCCGTCCGCCCGTCCGCCAGGGAGGGGACGGTGGATGGGGTGCGGGTCCGCCTCGAGGACCCCGAGGGCGCCCCGCGCTATATGATCGCGGTGATCCGCGGCGTAAGGGTAGGGCCGAGCCCAACGTGGCTTGCCGATCGCTTGCTCTCGATCGACCAGCGGCCGATCAACAATGTGGTCGACGCCACGAACTATATCCTGTTCGAGCTGAACCAGCCCCTGCACGCGTTCGATCTCGCGCGGCTCGCGGGCCCCGCCGTCGTCGTGCGCCGGGCTAAGCCGGGCGAGAAGATCGTCACGCTCGACGGCGTCACCAGGTCCCTCACCGCCGACATGACGGCGATCTGTGATGCCAAGCGCCCCACCATCGTGGCGGGCGTCATGGGGAGCGCCGATTCGGAGGTGAGCGCCGGCACCACCGATCTCGTGCTCGAGTGCGCCTACTTCCAGCCCACCCGCATCCGGCGCACGCGCCGCGCGCTCGAGCTGTCAAGTGAATCGAGCTATCGGTTCGAGCGGGGCATCGACATGCTCGCGATGCCCGACGCCCTGCGCCGGGCGATCTCACTGATCGTGGCCGTGGCAGGAGGGGAGCTGCGCGAGCCGCCCCTCGACCTTTGGCCCGAGCCGCGCCAGGAACCCGCGATCTTCCTCCGCCCCGAGCGGGTCACCCGACTGCTCGGCGTGCCCGTGGAGCGGGCCGAGGTGGAACGGTGCCTCACGGCCGTCGGCTTTTTCGTGGCGCCCAAGGACGGCCGGCTCGCCGTCCAGGTCCCTGGTTGGCGGCCCGATGTGACGCGTGAGGTGGACCTGATCGAGGAGGTCGCGCGCGTCCAAGGCTACGACGCGTTCCCCGACGAGCTCCGACCGTATCGTCCCGGCACGGTGCCCGACGCGCCCGAGGAGCAGGCGCGCGCGCGGGTGCGCGTCGCGCTCGCCCGTGCCGGCCTGCTCGAGGCGCGGACGCTGCCGCTCGGCCCGGCCGACGGTCCCGACGCCGTCCAGATCCTCAACCCGCTGTCGGCCGAAGAGGCGCACCTCCGCGCCCGTCTGCTCCCGGCGTTGGTGCGCCGGGTGGAGCACAACTGGGCGACCCGCAGCAGGGACGTGCGGCTGTTCGAGGTGGGGACGGTCTTTCGTAAGGGGACAGGCGCCCCCGAGGAATGGACCTCCGTGGCGGGCGTCCTCACCGGCGCCCGCCGGCCGCCGCACTGGTCCGACGGTGCGAAACTACCTGATATGGACTTATGGGACTTGAAGCACCACTTTGAGTTAGCGGTGAAGGCCGCGGCGCCATCTTGCGACGTGGAACCTGCAACGCGTGGGGCTGCGGGCTGGGTGGCGGTGCAACGGGGCGGTGGCAGGGAGGAAGTGGGCCGGGCTGGCCCGCTCGAGGCGGACGCGCCGGTGTGGGCGGCACGGTTGTTCGGGTTCGAGGTGCGGCTGTCTGTGGTCGAGCGCCCGCCCGTGAGCTATCGCGCGCTGCCGGCGCAGCCGCCGGTCGAGCGCGCTCTCGCGCTGGTGCTGCCGAGCGGAGTCACGGCCGCGCAAGTCGAGGAGGTGTTGCGGCGCGCCGCCGGACCCCTGCTCGAGCGTCTGATGGTGTTCGACGAGTATCGGGGGCCCGGGATCCCCGCTGGGCAGCGCAGCGTGGCCTGGCATTGCACGTACCGCGACCCGGTCCGGACGTTGCGCGAGGCGGACGTCGACGCGTTGGAGCAGCAGGAGCTCGCGGCGTTGGAGGATGCGCTTGGCGTACGACGGAGAGAGCAGAGTTGACGCGCAGATGCTCGACCAGCTCGAGACAATCCTCCGCCATGTGGCCGAGGAGCTCACGAGCTGGCGCACGCGCGCGCTCAAAGCCGAAGGCGAGCTGAAGGAGGGCGGGGCGGGGGGAGGACGTGGCGGTGGGGGGGCCAAGCTCGACCTGGAAGCCCGTGGCCGCGCGGCCGATCTGGAGCAGGAGAACAAGGCGTTGCGGCAACGAGTGGAGGCGGCCCGCGCACGGGTGCACGATCTGCTGTCGCGCCTGACGTTCCTCGAGGAGCAGGCGCGGGAGACTGGGGGCAACGGTGGCGGGCGGGTAGGTGGTGGGGGCGCGGGGGGCGGGGGCGGGGGCGGTGCCGGCGGTGCAGCCGGTGTCAGCGGAGCGCTTTCGTGAGCACCAAGAAACACGCCGTCAAGGTGATGATCGGTGGCGAGGAGTACACCGTCCGGTCCGATCTGCCGCCCGAATACACGCGCGAGGTGGCGGCGTATGTGGACCAGGCGCTGAAGAAGGTGCTGTCGCAGGGGCCGATCGTGGAGACGCACAAGGCGGCGATTCTCGCGGCCCTCGACATCACCAACGAGCTGTTCCAGACGAAAAAAGGCGAGCGGGAGGTGTCGGCGCGTCTCGCGGCGCTGGCCGACGACCTCGCGAAGCTGCTGCCGCCGGGGAAGCGCAAGGCTGTCGTCGGCCAACTGTAGAAGAGTCTCGCTCCGCCATCCACGCGGAGCGGTGTTGGAGATAGATCTATGGCGGACTGGGTGACTGTCGTGTCGGCCCTGCTGGGCGGTGCCGTCGCCGCCGGGGCGGCTTTCTATATGGTAGGGCGGCGCCTGGAGCGGCGCACCGCGGATGCGGCCGCGCGGGCCGCGGCCGCCGAGAGCGAGCGGCTCCTCGCCGAGGCGCGCCAGCGGGTGGTGCTGGCGGCGAAAGAGGAGCTGATGCAGGCCCGCGAGGCGTTCGAGCAGGAGGCCACGCGGCGCCGGCACGAGAGCGAGCGGCGCGAACAGCAGGTGGAGCAGCGGCTGGGCGGGCTGGAGGAGCGGGCCCGGGGCCTGGAGCAGCGCGGCCGCGCGCTGGACGACCGGGACCAGGCGCTGCTGGCCAAAGAAGCTGAAGCCCGCGCGCGCCTCGAGCAGATCGCCGGTCTCACCGCTCAGGACGCGAAGCAGGAGCTTGTGCACCGGCTCGAGGACGAAGCGCGCACCGAGGCGGCCGCCCTGGTGCGCGATCTCAAGGAGCAGGCGCGGCGCAACGCCGATAAGGAAGCGAAGAAAATCCTCGCCCTCGCCATCCAACGTCTGGCGCCCGAATCGACCGCCGAGTCCACCGTCTCGGCCGTCGCCCTCCCCTCCGATGAGATGAAGGGCCGCATCATCGGACGCGAGGGGCGCAACATCCGGGCGTTCGAGGCCGCCACCGGCGTGGATGTGATCATCGACGATACGCCTGATACCGTCGTCGTCTCCTGCTTCGATCCGGTGCGGCGCGAGGTGGGGCGGCTCGCGCTCGAGCGCCTCATCGCCGACGGACGCATCCACCCCGGCCGCATCGAGGAAGTCGTCGACAAGGCGCGCGGCGAGGTGGAGGCCGGCATCGTCGAGGCGGGCGAGCAGGCCGTATACGAGACCGGTATCAAGGGCATGCACCCGGAGCTGGTGAAGCTGGTGGGCCGCATGCGGTATCGCACCTCGTACGGGCAGAACATCCTGGAGCATTCCAAGGAAGTCGCGTGGCTGGCCGGGATCATGGCTGCGGAGCTCAAGCTCGACGCGCAGCTCGCCAAGCGCGGCGCCCTGCTGCACGACATCGGCAAGGTCCTGACGCACGAGCACGACGGCACGCACGTGCAGCTGGGCGTGGACGTCGCGACCAAATGGGGGGAGCATCCCATCGTCATCAACTGCATCGCCGCCCACCACGACGACGTTGCGCATGAGTCGCCGATCAGCGTCATCGTGCAGGCCGCGGACGCGGTCTCGGGGTCGCGCCCCGGGGCGCGCCGCGAGGCGTTCGAGACGTACGTCAAGCGGCTCACCCAGCTGGAACAGATCGCCGGCGAATTCCCCGGCGTCGAGAAGGTCTTCGCCATCCAGGCGGGCCGGGAGGTGCGCATTGCCGTCACGCCTACCGCCATCGACGACGCCAAGGCGAGCGAGCTGTCCGACCGCATCGCCCGCAAGATCGAGCGCGAGCTCCAGTATCCCGGCCAGATCAAGGTCGTCGTGATTCGCGAGACCCGCGCGGTGGACTTTGCCCGCTAAGCTGATCGACGGCACCGCCGTCGGCAAAACGATGCGCGCGGAGCTCGCGGGTGAGCTGCGCGCGCTCCGAGGACGCGGCATCACGCCGGGCCTCGCCGCCGTCCTGGTGGGCGATAACCCCGCGTCCGCCACGTACGTCCGGATGAAGGGGCAGGCCTGCGAGGAGGCCGGTCTCTATCATGAGACCGTCCGGCTCCCCAAAGACACCAGCGAGGCGGAGCTGCTCGCGCTCGTCGATCGCCTCAATGGCGATCCAAAGATCCACGGGATTCTGGTGCAGCTGCCCCTTCCCAAGCAGATCGACTCGCAGCGCGTGCTGCGCCGGGTCGCGCCCGCCAAGGACGTGGACGGCTTTCATCCGGAGAACGTCGGGAAAGTATCGATCGGCGATCCGACGGGCTTCCGGCCGGCCACGCCGGCCGGCGTGCAACAGCTCCTGGTCCGCAGTGGGGTCGACACGACGGGCAAGCACGCCGTGATCGTGGGCCGCTCCAACATCGTGGGCCGCCCCATGGCGGCGCTGCTGCTGCAGGACGCGCCCGGGGGAAATGCCACGGTCACTGTGTGCCACTCGCGCACCCGCGAGATCAAGAGCGTCACGCGGCTCGCCGACATCCTCATCGTCGCGATCGGCAAGCCGGAGTTCGTGACCGGAGACATGATCAAGCCCGGGGCCGTTGTGATCGACGTCGGGACGAATCGCGTGGACGACCCCGCCACGAAGAAAGGCTATCGCCTCGTGGGCGACGTGAAGTTCGACGAGGCGCGACAGGTCGCGGGTGCCATCACGCCCGTCCCGGGCGGCGTGGGTCCCATGACGATCACGATGCTCCTCGTCAACACTGTACAGGCGGCGCGGCAATGGGCGCCCCCGAAGGACTAGACCTCTTCGCCGCCGTCTCGCCCGAAGGGGCATGGACCGTCACCCAGGTCACGCGCCGCGCGCGGGTCGTGATCGAGGGCGGGCTGGCGCCACTGTGGGTGCAGGGCGAGGTGAGCGGCTTCAAGGCGTGGCAGAGCGGCCACTGGTACTTCGCGCTGCGCGATCGCGTGGCGCAGGTACGCTGCGTGATGTTCCAGAAGGACAATCGCCGTCTGCCCGCGGCGCCCACGGACGGGATGCAGGTATTCGCCTTCGCGCGCCCGACGATGTGGGAGGAGAAGGGCGAGTTCCGGCTCACCGTCACCGACCTGCTTTCGACCGAGGCCGGAGGCTTGTGGCAGGTGGCGTTCGAGAAGGCCAAGGTCGCATTGGCGAAGGACGGGTTGCTCGACCCGACGCGCAAGCGGCGGTTGCCGCCGTACCCGCGCCGCATCGCCGTCGTGACGAGTCCCGATGGCGCGGCGTTACGGGACATCATCGCGGTGGCGACCCGGCGCTGGCCGCTGGCCCAGCTGCTCGTGGTTCCCACCCGCGTCCAGGGTGAGGGCGCCGCGGCGGAGATCTGCCGGGCGCTGGCCATCGTCACGCGCATCCCGAGCCTCGACCTTGCGATCCTGGGACGTGGCGGCGGGTCGCGCGAGGACCTGTGGACCTTCAACCACGAGCGCGTCGCGCGCGCCGTCGCCGCGCTCCCGGTGCCCGTGGTTTCGGCGGTCGGGCACGAGACCGATGTGACGCTGTGCGATCTGGTCGCGGACCTCCGCGCCGCCACGCCGTCCGCGGCGGCGGAGGCGGCTACCCCCGACGCCGCCGACGTGCAACGGGCGCTCGACCACATCGGCGCGCGGCTGGCGCGCGGGCTCGCCGCCCGGTCCGGGCGCGTCACCGAGCGGCTCGATCGCACGGCCGACCGCCTGACCGCCGTGCTGGCGCAGCGACTGGAGCGTCATCGTCACCAGCTCGCTGGCCTCGCGGGCAGGCTCGACGCCCTTTCGCCCCTGCGAATTCTCGAGCGCGGCTACGCCCTGGCGCGCGACGAGCAGGGACGCGTACTCAAGCGCGTGGCACAGTTCACGCCGGCGCTCGCGTTTCGCCTGCGGGTGACGGATGGCACGGTGGCGGCACGGGTCGACGGATGACTCGCGCCCGCGAGCCACTCAGCTTCGCGCAACAGGTCGAGCGGCTGGAAGAGATCGTCCGGCGTCTGGAAGGTGAGGAGCTCGATCTCGACGCCGCCCTCAAGCTGTTCGAAGAGGGGATCGAGGGCCTGCGCGAGGCGCGCGAGCGCCTCGGCGCGGCCGAAGCGCAGGTCAAGCAGGTTCTCGCGGACAAAGCGGGCAAACTTCGTCTTGAAGACCTCGACGCCTGACCGGGCGCTGGACGCCTACCTCGCCGACGCCCGGGCCCGCGTCGACGTCGTGCTCGAGGCGTGGGGTGCGCGGGCGGGTGAATGGTGGTCCGGGCGCTTGCCGGCGGCGATGCGCTACAGCCTCCTGTCAGCCGGCAAGCGCCTCCGTCCCACGCTGGTGTTCGCCGCCGCGGATGCGGCCGGCGGTGCGGGCGATGGCGCGCGGCGCAACCACGGGATCGCCGAGCTCGCGGCCGCCGTGGAAGTGGTGCACGCCTACTCGCTCGTGCACGACGACCTTCCCTGCATGGACAACGACGACCTGCGCCGCGGCCGCCCCACGACGCACCGCGCGTTCGACGTGTCCACGGCCATGGTGGCGGGCTACCACATGGTGGCGCTCGCGGCCCGAGTGCTCGATGCCGGAGTGCGGGCGCTCGCCATCGAGCCCGCCGTCGGGAGCGCGATCGCCCTCGAGCTGTTCCGCGCCGCCGGCGCGGGCGGAATGATCGGCGGCCAGGCGCTCGACCTCGAGGCGGAGGGCCGGCGACTCGCCGCGCCCGAATTGCAGGAGGTGCATGGCCGCAAAACGGGGGCGCTCATCTCCGCCGCGTGCGTCATCGGTGGGCTCGCCGCCGGAGCGCCCCGGGTGACGTGCGAGGCGTTGCGCGGCTACGGCGCGGATGTCGGGCTCGCCTTCCAGATCTACGACGACGTGCTCGATGCGACCGCGACGTCGGACCAGCTCGGCAAGACGGCCGGCAAGGACGCGGCGGGAGGCAAGTCGACGTTCGTCACGCTGCTGGGCGCGGGTGCGGCGCGGGCGGAAGCCGAGCGGCTCGCGGCACGGGCCGTGGACCGGCTGCGGCAGGCGGGGCTCGTCTCTCCTACCCTGGCTGCGTTGGCGCACTACATTGTTACCAGGCCGAATTGAAAGTCGGAACGGGGAACGCGGAACGCGGAACTGAAGGGTGTACAGCTGTTCCGCATTCCGACTTTCGCGTTCCGCGTTAGACGAGGTTTGATGGCGCTACTCGACTCAATCAAGGGACCGGAAGACGTACGGCGTCTGGATCGCACCCAGCTCCAGCCGCTCGCCGACGAGGTGCGTCACCGGTTGATCGAGGTCGTCTCCCAGACGGGAGGCCACATCGGGGCGGGGTTGGGCGTCGTGGAGCTGACCGTCGCCCTCGCGTATTGCTTCGATTCGCCGGGTGACCGGATCGTGTGGGACGTGGGCCACCAGGGCTACCCCTGGAAGATCCTCACGGGCCGGAACGACCGACTGCCCACGCTGCGCCAGCCGGGCGGCCTGTCGGGGTTCCTGCGGCGCGACGAGAGCCCGCAC
>CBFHAJ010000069.1:0-19125 GCA_965653495.1 uncultured bacterium
AGGAGCGCCCCGACCTCGTGGTGCTCGACCTGATGCTCCCCGGAGCGTCGGGATACGACGTGCTCACGGAGCTGCGGCGCCGCGATGAAACGAAGGAGCTGGGTGTGATCGTGCTGACCGCCCGCAAGGACGAGTCCGATCGCATCAAGGGCCTGTCGCTCGGCGCCGACGACTACCTCCCCAAGCCGTTCTCGCCGCAGGAGCTCGTGCTCCGGGTGCGCGCCGTGCTGCGCCGGCTCGCGGCCCCTGCCGTCGCCGTCGGCGGCCTCGGGACGGCCGGTCCCATCGTGCTCGACCGCACGGCGCATCGCGTGACGGTGAGCGGACGGGAGATCGAGCTGACGGCCACGGACTTCAAGCTGCTGACCATCCTGATCCAACGCGAAGGCCGGGTGCAGAGCCGCGCCCAGCTGCTCGAGACCGTGTGGCAGGCCCAGCCGGACATCCAGACCCGCACCGTCGACATGCATGTCCAGCGCCTGCGGCAGAAGCTCGGCGACGCCGGCGACTACATCGAGACGGTGCGCGGCGCCGGCTATCGGTTTCGCCGCCCGGACTCGGTGCCCCGCAAGCGGTCGTGAAGCTCGCCACCCGTCTGTTCGTCACGACGAGCCTGCTCGCCGCGGCGGCCGTCGCGGGGCTCACCGTCGCCGCCGACCGCCTGCTGCGTCAGGATCTGGAGGATGAGATCGCGCGGGGGCTGGGTCGCGAGGGACAGCTGATCGCCGCGCTGCTGCCGGCGGACTCGCTGCACTGGCCCGATTTCGCGCGGCAGCTGGGGGCGCGCATCGGCCTGCGCGTGACGCTCATCGATGCGACGGGGAAGGTGCGCGGCGACACGGAATTCGACCGCGAGTCGTTGGCGCGGCTCGAGAACCACCTCATGCGCCCGGAGGTTCAGGCGGCGTTGGCGACCGGTGTGGGACGGGGCACGCGACTCAGCGCGTCTACCAACGAGCGCCGGATGTACGTCGCCGTGCGCGGCGGGCCCAGCGGACTGGCGGTCGTTCGGGTGTCCACGACGCTCGACGCGGTGGACGCGCAGGTGCACGCGGTACAGCTGGCGGTGGCGCTCGCGGGGCTCGCCGCGGTGCTTGGCGCCGGCGCGCTCGCCTGGGTGCTGTCGCGCGGGGTCGCCCAGCCTCTGGTCGAGCTCACCACCGCCGCCGAGGCCATCGCCGACGGGCGGCCGCCGCAGTTCCCCGAGGCGCGCGTCCCGGAGGTGGCGAGCCACGTAGCGGCCTTACGGGCGATGCACGAGCAGCTCGACGAGCGGTTCGGGGAGCTGGTGCGTGAGCGCGAAGAGACGGCGACGCTCATCGAGACGATGGCCGACGGCGTCCTGGCCGCGGACGCGCGCGGCGCGATCGTGACGCTCAACCGCTCCGCGCGGCGGCTGCTGGGCTACGGCGTCGAGGACGCCCTGCCCGACTTCGACGGGCTGTTCCACGAGAAGGCCGCGCGCGACCTGGTGCAGGCGCTGCTCGACGGCGGTGACGCCGAGCCGAGTGAGCTCGAGCGCGGCGGGCGGTCCCTGCTCGTGGCCGGGCGCGCCCTGCCGAACGGCGGCGCGTTGCTCGTGATCCGCGACGTGACGGAGCTGCGGCGGCTCGAGGCCGTGCGCCGGGACTTCGTGGCCAACGTGTCGCACGAGCTCAAGACCCCGCTCACCTCCATCGTGGGGTATGCGGAGACGCTCGCCAGCGAGAAGCCCGGAAAGGACACCGAGGGCTTCGCCGGCACCATCCTCAACAACGCGCGCCGCATGCAGCGCCTCGTGGATGACCTGCTCGACCTGTCGCGCATCGAGTCGGGGCGGTGGCAGCCGGCCCGGGAGCGCGTCGATGTCGCGGGGCTCGGCGGCGAAGTCTGGGCGGCGTTTGCCGACCGCGCCCGCGACCGCAAGGTGCAGTACGCGGGCCCTCCCTCTCCGGCTGGCACGCCGCGCGCGAGCGCCGACCCCGACGCAGTCCGCCAAATTCTCACCAACCTGTTCGACAACGCGCTGCGGCACACACCACCCGGTGGCCGCATCACGCTCACGGTGACGCCCGCGCCGGGCGGCGGGATCACGGTCGCGGTGGCCGACACCGGCTCCGGCATCGCCCCGGAGCACCTGCCGCGCATCTTCGAGCGCTTCTACCGCGCGGATCCCGGCCGCTCGCGCGACGAGGGCGGGACCGGGCTCGGCTTGGCGATCGTCAAACACCTGGTGGAAGCGCCCGGCGGGCATGTACAGGCGCCCAGCAGCGTGGGCAAAGGTACGCCCGTGAGCCTGTTCTTCACGGCGGGTGGCGCGACGCCGTAGGCTCCGCTCCGTTACACGCCCGTCACCCGCGTGTCACGGGACCTTGACCAGCCGGGCGCATCGTCCTTCCGTGCGCATCGGCATCGTCTCCGACACGTACCTCCCCCAGGTGAACGGGGTGACCACGGTGGTCCGCCGCATCGTCACGCTGCTGCGGGCGCAAGGCCACGAGGTTGCCGTGGTGGCGCCGCGCTACCCCGACTTCGTAACTCCGGCGGCCGAGCGGGAGCTGCGGATCGCCTCGCTGCCGTGCCCGGTGTACCCTGAGATCCGCCTGTCTCTGCCGTCGTTCCAGCGCATTGCGGAATTCCTGGACGAGCTCCAGCCCGAGCTGCTGCACGTCCACACCGAGGGGACACTCGGCGCCGCTGGCCGGCGCTATGCCCTGGAACGCCAGCTGCCACTGGTCACGTCGTTCCACACCAACTTCCCGCAATACAGCCACGACTACGGCGTGGGCTTCCTGGCGCCCGCCGTGTGGCGCTGGCTGGAGCGGTTTCACGCTCCCGCCGCGCTGACGCTGACGCCAGGAGAGGGCGTGCGCGACGAGCTGGTGCGGCGCGGGATCACGCAGGCCGTGGTTTGGGGGCGGGGCGTCGACACCCAGCTGTTCCACCCCGGGCGGCGCGACAGCGGCTGGCGCCGCTGGCTGGCCGGCGGGGACGACACCGCCATCGTGCTCCATGTGGGCCGCCTCGCGCGCGAGAAAAATCTCGACATCCTGATCGAGGCGTGGCATCTGGCGTACTCGATGCTGGGGTCGCGCGCCACCTTCGTCGTGGCAGGCGAGGGGCCGCTCGCCCGGCCGATCACGGCCGAACTGCCGTTCGTCCGCACGCTCGGATTCCTCCCGCGCCAGCATCTCGCCACGCTGTACGCGAGTGCCGACGTCTGCGTGTTTCCCTCGCGCACCGAGACGTGCGGGCTCGTCGCGCTGGAAGCGATGTCGTCCGGAGCCGGCGTGATCGCGGCGGACGCCGGCGGCTTCCGCGAAAGCATCCGGCACGGCGTCACCGGTCTGCTGGTCCCACCCGACGACGTCCCCACGTACGTCGACGCGATCAGCGAGCTGGCCCTCGATGCCGCCGGCCGCTTCATGCTCGGCGCGGCGGCGCGGGAGCACGCGCTCGGCCGCGACGTCGTGCCCGAGAACGCCGACCTGCTGGCCCGGTACGCTGACCTGATCGGGACCACTCAGCACAAGAGGGAACCGTGCGCCGCCTAGTGATCCTTCTCGCCGACGGGCTCAGGCCCGACGCCGTCGCGCCCGGCGTGATGCCCTCGCTCGACGCGCTCGGCAGCGCGTTCACGCTGGCGCGCCAGGCCCGCACAGTGCGCCCCAGCGCGACCGTGCCCGCGCTCGCGTCGCTCGCGACCGGCGTGTCGCCCCAGACGCACCGCCTCACCGAGCCGGGCCTCGGCTTCCTCGCCGGGCTGCGCTCGGTGCGACCGGTCGCCTGGGAGCTGGGACGCGCGGGAATCCCCAGCGATGTCGTGACGGGAGAGCTCGGCCCCACGTCGCTGCCGATCGCCTGGTCGCTCGCCTCGACCGCGGGCGTGCGCCGGCTGGTCGCGAAGGGCGCGCACGCGCGCGATACGGCTGCCGCAGTGCACCGCCTGCTCGCCCAGGCAGAGGAGCGGTTGCTGTTCGTGTACCTGCCGGATTGCGATCGCGCCGGGCACGCCTATGGCTGGATGTCCGACCCCTATCTCGAGGCCGCCGCCGAGGTCGACGCCGCCATCGGCGCGCTGGCGGAGTGGACCGAGGAGGCGGTGTTCATCGTCACCGCCGACCACGGGGGCGGTGGCGTGCGTGCCAACGAGCACGACGACCCGCACCCCGTGAACGATCACATTCCGCTCGTCGTGGCCGGGCCGGGCGTGACCCGGCGCCACCAGCTCACGCGGCCTATTTCCTTGCTCGACATTCCAGCGACGGTCCTCTGGTGGTTCGGCGCTCCGGTGCCGGACTGCTATGAGGGCCGTCCGCTCGAGGACGCCTTCGCGCCGGCGCGCCGTGGCGCGCCGGTCGCGGCCTGATGCGCTGGCTCACCCATCTCGGCGGCGCCCGGATCACGCTGGCTGTCGGCATCGCGCTGGTCGTGTGGGGTGAGCCGCGGTTGGGCCTGGCGGCTCTGCTCGGCAACGCCGGGTCACACCTGTTGGTGCAAATCCTCAAGCGCGCTGTGGCCAGGGCGCGGCCGTGCGATGCGTTGGGCCGGCCGCTCGCGCTGGTCCACTTGCCCGATCCCCACTCGTTCCCATCTGGCCACGCCGCCGCCGCGACGGCGATCGCGGCCACGATCGCACTCGCCCATCCGGTCGCCGCGCCTCTCGTACTGCCCATCGCAGGCCTCGTCGCGTACTCACGCGTGTCACTGCGCGTGCATCACGTCAGTGATGTCCTGGCGGGAGCGCTGCTGGGGCTGGGAGGGGCGATTGGAGCGGTGAGGTTGCTCGGGGCACGGGGCTAGGGGCTCGGTCGGGCGACCCGAGGCCCGAGCCCCTAACCCCTCGCCCCTAGAATTCAAAAGCCCCGCTCAACGGATCCGCCGCCGCATCGCGCGCCGACAAAGGCGCGAGCCCCCAGCGGTGCTCGATCAGCGCCAGAATCGACGTCGTGTCGTAGCGGTGATGATCGACAAACCCATGGCGGGCAAACGGAGAGATCACGAGCGTCGGCACTCGGGACCCCGGACCCCAGCGGTCGATCACCGGCGGCGCCACGTGGTCCCAGAACCCACCGTTCACGTCGTACGTGATGATGATCGCCGTATGGGGCCAGTGCGGGCTGGCCTGCACTGCCGCGATCAGATCCCGCACGTGGTTTTCACCTGTGATCAAATCGGTGTAGCCGGGGTGCTCGTTGTCGATACCGACCGGCTTCACGAACGCGACCGCGGGAAGTTGTCCGTTAGCGAGCGCCGCGAGGAAGTCCTGCTCATCTTTGAGATGCTCCCCTTTGGCAGCCGTTCCATCGGCGTAGTTCGCGAAGTACACGAACGGCTGATGATGGAACTGGAACAGCGGGTCGGGATGCCCGGCGAGCGCGCCGTTCCACCCGCCCGCATACCAGGCCCACGAGACCTGCTTTGCCGACAGGCGGTCGCCGATAGTCGCGAAGGTCTGATTGGGGACGAGCGAAGCGGCGGCAATGCCCGCGGGGTGCGGCGTATTCACGCTGAACGCGGTATTCACGGCAAAGCCATCCGGTGTGACGAACCCGTCCCGGATCAGCCCTCCCGCCCCATCCAGCTGGGCGATCGCGCTGGCGGGCGCTCCGGGAAACACCGGCGTCTGGGCGGCGATGAGCCAGAAATGGTTGAGGAACGACCCGCCGAACGCGGCGTGGAAGAAATTGTCGCACAGCGTGTTGTCACGCGCGAACGCCGCGAGCGGAAGCGGGGCCGTGTGGTAGAAGCCCATCGTCAGGCCCTTGGCGTCGCTCACGACGGCGAACTTGTCCATGCGGCCGCCGTCGATTTGCACTTGCTCCTGGTAGAACCGGTGCACCAGGTCACGCGTCGGAACATTCGCCGGCACGAACTGCTCGATATTGAATGGCTGGTTGGGAAGCGTGGTGGGGATCGAGGCCATGCCGGGGACGGCAGGCAGCGTCGCGAACGCCGTGCCGGTGGCGTCGACCTGGAGCGGCGCACCCGCTGCGGAGGCGAGCCCGTCCGCTCCCGGGAACTCGCCGTACAGGTTGTCGAAGCTGCGGTTCTCGAGATAGATGACCACGATGTGATCGAGCTGACGCAGCGCGGCGTCACCGTCGCGTCCCGGGTCGGCGACGCGTGTGGCGGCGATCCCTCCGGGACGCGTAACGGATCCCGAATCGCAGGCCGCCAGCGCGAGCGTGCCGAGCAGCGCGGCGAGCGTAAAGCGGTGCATAATACCTCCAGGCGTGGAGTGACTGGACTGGGAGCACTGGAGGCTCGCCCGGCGCGGTCACAGAGCGCCGAGTGTGGCGCCGCGACCGCGTAACGATCGCGCGACGTCGCGACGCAGTTTCATCCTTGAACCTTCCCGCACGGTTCGCTCAGTAACAGCCTTTTACAAGATAATCTCATATTCGTGACGCCCTCGTCACGCGCGCGGCGTACCGTCTCACGGCAGACCCCTCCGAGACGGCGGGCGGATGCCCCTGGAGATAGCGACAGCAGCCCCTGGTGAGCAGCGCGTGCTGGTGGTCGATGACGAGCCCGACATCATCGCGCTCGTCGCGTATCACCTGGCCCGCGCCGGATACCGGATCACGACCGCGACCGCCGGCCTCGAGGCGCTCGCGGCCGCGCGCCACGACCGGCCCGACGCGATCGTGCTCGATCTCAAGCTGCCCGACGTGTCAGGGTACGACGTCCTCGCCGAGCTGCGGCGGCGCGAGGAGACACGGGACACCGGCGTGCTGCTGCTCTCCGCCCGCCGTGAGGAGGTGGACCGACTGCGCGGCCTGAGCCTCGGTGCCGACGACTACCTCCCCAAGCCGTTCTCGCCCCCCGAGCTCGTCTTGCGCGTGGGCGCGATCTTGCGCCGGCTGCACGCGCCCGCGGTCGCGACCGGCGGCCGCCTCAGCGCCGGCCCCATCCTCGTCGACCAGAGCGCGCACCGCGTGACCGTGGGCGGGAAAGAGGTCCCCCTCACCGCCACCGAGTTCCGGTTGCTCCAGACGCTGATCGAGCGACAAGGGCGGGTGCAAAGCCGCGCGCAGCTGCTCGAGACGGTCTGGCATGCCCAGCCGGACGTGCGTACCCGCACCGTGGACATGCACCTGCAGCGCTTGCGCCGCAAGCTCGGCCCGGCGGGCCGCCTGATCGAGACGGTGCGCGGTACCGGCTACCGGTTCCGCCGCCCCGAGATCAGTGCCGGTTAGTGCATCAGGGCAGGCACTACTGAGACCGCGATCGAGACGAGGAACAGCAGGATGATGATCCACTCGAGCAGCTCCATCCGTCGCGTGGCCGCACGATCCGACATCCGGCTGTAGATGCTGTCGATCGTCTGCAGCTTGCGCCCGATGCTCACATCCCACTCCGCCAGGTGGAAGCGGCGCGAGGCGAGCCCGTACACCCGGGTGAGATACTGCTCGCCGATCAGCTTGAGCGCGTTGGTCACCTGCTCGAACAGGTACGCGGCGTCGAGCTGCAGCTCCGCCAGCTCACGCAGATCGGCGCCGTACAGGCTCGGCACGCGCAGCGGCGCCCAACGCCGCTTGGAAAGCAGCCCGTACGCGCGGTCGAGCGCGTCGTCCAGCTGCTGGTCGAGATAGCGCATCTCCAGCAGCTGCGTGTTCGCGAACTCGATCACCGCGCGCACGTCTTCTCCCTCGGGGTCGAACAGCACGGTCGCGTCGGTGTCGATGAACGTGGCGTCGTCCGGACCGAACGAGAGCCGGGACGCCGTGGCGTCGGCGATCTCCTGCTGCGACAGCGTGCGCGGCTCGGCGCGCAGGACCTGCGCGATGGTCTGCGCCCGCTGCGCCACCAGTACGCTCGCGTCGCACAACGGCGTGAACTGCTCGATCTCGAAGATGGCGTAGTCTTCGACGAAGTCGGAGATCCCGGGTCGGACGGCGGCATCACCGAGCGTGGCCACGACGCGCTCCATCTGGCGCCGCGAGTCCGCCAGCAGGCGCTCGTTGCCCCACAGCTCCTGGCTGAGCGGCGCGAGCCGTCCCAGGGGCCCCCCGAGCGGGATGGTATAGCTCAACGAGACCGCCCCGAAGTCGTACAGCACCACCTCGACCAGCGGCGCCGTCTCGAACGCGCCCCCCCCCAATGACAGCGGTTGGGCCGGCAACGAGACACGCAGCGGCGCGGGCCGGTATTCGAAGAACGCTGGTGCGCGCCGCTTCTGCTTGACGGTCTGCCGCTCGGTTCCCGCGAGAATGCGCCGCTCCGCGCCGTCCAGATCGATCGCCTGGGCGACGTCGTAAGCGAACAGCGGGTAGCACGTCCCCCGCACGATGGTCAGTTCGGGCAGCTCGTCGGGCACGGGGGGACGCTACGGAGGGGCGGCCGGCGCGGCAAGCGCTGGTGGTCGTTACGAAATCGTTACGCCGGCCGCGTCCCCCCGTGACGGGCCGGGTTTCGCTTTGTTCCCATGTCGCACGCGGACTACAAACCATTCCCCCAGGAGAACAGACACTCCATGCGGTCCTCCATTCGTTGGGCAGTCGGTGTCGCCCTCGCGGCCGTCGCGGCCCGCAGCGTTCCGCTCTCCGCGCAGGCCCCGGCACCACCGCAGATTTCGGTCGGCGTCCTCGCGTACGCGCAGTACCTGTACCAGCTCAAGGACACGACGAATCACATCAACAACTTCGACATCAAGCGCGCCTATGTGAACGTGATCGGCAGGTTCTCGGGTGGAGTGTACGCCCGCATCACGGCGGATATCTATGTCCCGCCGGGCGCGACTACCGACAGCTCGCACACCTACCGGATCAAGTACGCCTACGTGCAGTACACGCCCAACGGAAGTCCACTCTCCTACAAGATCGGTGAGATCCACACGCCCTGGCTCGACTGGGAAGAGGCGCTGTGGGACTACCGCGTGCAGGGCACGATGGCGCTGGAGCGTAACGGCTACGCCTCGTCCTCTGGATTTGGTGCCGGCGTCGACGGCAAGTGGGGCCCGGACAAGGTGAACATGCAGGTGACGGTGACGAACGATCGGTTCTACAGCCAGAGCGTGGGCGACCAGCGGAAGTGGGCGCAGGCGCGCGTCTCGGTCCGGGCCATGGATACGGATGACTCCTCCCGGGTGGGCGGACTCCGGGTGACGGGCTTCGCCGACTACGGCAACGCGGTCGGCGGCGGGCCGCACCAGCGCTGGCTGGGCATGGTGTCGTACAAGTCCAAGCAGATCACGCTCGCGGGCGAAGCGGCGGCGACGCGCGACCCGGGCATCAATGGCCACGTGTACAGCGCGTTCGGCGTGTACAAGTTCACGCGCAGCAAGGCCGCGCTCATCGCACGCGTCGACATCTCGCACCCGCAGGCCGGCAACACGACCGACAAGCAGACCCGGTTCATCGGCGGCGTGTCGTACCAGCTCACGCCCAACCTGCGCCTGCTCGGCGACTGGGACTATCTGAGCTATCAGGGGACGCCCACGGCGGCGCAGGACGCGACGCGGTCCCAGGCCCTGTTCCAGACGCAGTTCAACTTTTAGCTCCGGTGAGGAATCGGCCCATGACGAAATCCCCGCTGCTCGCGATCGCCGCCGCGCTGGCGCTCGCCGCGCCCGCGATGGCGCAGGTGAAGCTCAACGGCGCCGGTGCGACGTTCCCGAACATCATCTATCAGGACTGGATGCTCAGCTACAACCAGGCTCACTCCGACGTGCAGCTGAACTATCAGTCGATCGGCTCGGGCGGCGGCATCCGCCAGTTCTCCGACGGCACCGTCGATTTCGGCGGCAGCGACGCGCCGATGACCGACTCGGCCATCGCCGCCATTCAAGGCAACGTCCTGCACATCCCCACGGTGCTCGGCGCGGTCGTGATCACTTACAATGTCCCCGACGTGAAGCAAGCGCTTCGCTTCACGCCCGACCTGGTGGCCGACATCTTCCTCGGCAAGGTCACCAAGTGGAGTGACGCGCGCATCGCGTCGATCAACCCCGGCGTGAAGCTGCCCGGCGCGGACATCGTGGTGGCGCACCGCTCGGATGGCTCGGGCACGTCGTACATCTTCACGGACTACCTCGCCAAGGTCAGTCCGGACTGGAAGGACAAGGTCGGCAAGGGCACGTCGGTCAATTGGCCGGTGGGCCTGGGTGGCAAGGGAAATGAAGGCGTCGCCGCGACCGTGAGCCAGACGCCCGGGGCGATCGGCTACGTCGAGCTCGCCTACGCCAGCAAGAACAACCTCTCGATCGCCGAGTTGCGGAACAAGAGCGGCGCGTTCGTGGCGCCGACCCTCAAAGCGACCACGGCGGCGCTCGCCGCGGCCATGTCGACCATGAGTCCCAGCACCGACTTCCGCGTGTCCATCACGGACGGTGAGGGAAAGGAAGTCTACCCCATCGCCTCGATGACCTACCTGCTGCTCCACAAGACGTACAGTGACGCCGCCAAGGCTCGCGAGCTCGTGAAGTTCGTCTGGTGGGGTGAGACCGAGGGACAGGCGCGCGCGGAGCCGTTGGGCTATGCGCCCCTGCCCAAGGCGTTGCAGCCGTGGATCGAAGCCCGGCTCAAGTCCATCACGGCCGACGGCAAGTCGGTGTGGACAACGGCAGCCCGGTAACCCTCCTTGCC
Organism: uncultured bacterium; assembly: GCA_965653495.1. Classification (GTDB taxonomy): domain Bacteria; phylum Gemmatimonadota; class Gemmatimonadetes; order Gemmatimonadales; family GWC2-71-9; genus AG41. Next base: position 10,569 of record CBFHAJ010000069.1, read on the forward strand.
GGCTGTCGTCACCCCCGCACGGCGCGATCCGCCTGCGGGGGGTTTTCTTGGCGTCCGTGCCGTTACAGGTCCGTTACAAACGGCGCATCCGCGCGGCGCACGTCAACTGGCGACCGCCTCGCTGCGGGAGCACTTTTGGAGTCGCAGGGCCGTCCACTCAGAGGAGCAGATGGAATCCATCCATTGCATCGACTGCGGCGGCTACGTGGCGAAGCCGCGCAACGTCGCCTATCGCGCGCGCGCGGCGCATCCGCACGTCGCCACGCCGCACGGTCGGGCGTGTAGCTGCGCCCGGCCGACGCTGTTGCTGCCGGTGTTTCGTGGCGCGCCGCGCGAACCGCTCGGCGTGGGACCACTGGAGGGCCGTGACGACGTGCCCGGTGCGTGACGCTCCACCCGACCGGCACCGCACCGCGTCCTGAGGTCGTTCTGATGAGCGCCACCACAACCCTTCCCGAAGCCGGCCGCGCGGCCGCCCGTGGCACCGACGCCACGCTGCCGCGGTTGGCGGCCATCGACATCGGAACCAACTCCATGCGCCTCGTGGTCGCGGAGGTGCAGCCCGACGGCTCCTACCGCGTGCTGGACGAAGACCGCGAGATGACCCGGCTGGGCCGCGGTCTGTACGAGAGTGGCCGCCTGGCCGACGGTCCCATGGAGCAGTCGCTGCAGACCCTCGGCAGGATGAAGGCGATCGCCGAGGGCTTCACCGTCGCCGAGCTGCGGGCGATCGCCACGAGCGCCGTTCGGGAAGCCGCCAACGGTCGCGACTTCGTGCGTGAGGCGTGGCGCCGCTATCGCGTGCGGATCGAGATCGTCCCCCCGGAAGAGGAAGCGCGCCTCGCGTTCCGGAGTGTGAGCCGCCATTACGACCTGAACGATCGGCTGACGGCGATCGTCGATATCGGCGGCGGCAGCGCCGAGGTGATTCTCGCTGCCGGCGGGGTGGTCGAGCAGGTGGTGTCGCTCCCGCTCGGAGCCGTGCGCCTCACTGAGCGCTACTGTCGGTCCGACCCGCTCAAGCCGAAACACTGGAAGGCGCTGCGGCGCGCGATCGACCGCACGATCAAGCAAGCGATCGGCAAGCCGCCGTTCGCCGCCGCGGTGATGATCGGGAGCGGCGGCACGTTCACGAACCTCGCGGACATGGCGCAGGTCGAGCGCGACGGCAAGATCACCCATACGCGCGACCTCACGCTGAGTCGCGCCGAGCTGGCCCGTCTGCTGGCGCGGCTGCGGGAGACCCCGCTCGCGGCCCGCCGTCAGATCACAGGCCTGAATCCGCAGCGCGCGGACATCATCGTCGCCGGCGTGGCCGCGGTCGCCCGCCTGGCGCGGCGGCTCGGCACCGAACGCATTCTCGTGAACGACCGCGGGGTGCGCGACGGCGTGCTGCTGGGCATGATCGACGATCTCACCGGCGTCGCACCCGCCGAGCGCCCCCGGGCGCCCGATCGTCTCGAGTCGGTGCGCCGCTTCGCGCGCAAGTGTCGCTCCAACGAGCGGCACTGCGAACACGTGGCGCGCCTCGCCGCCGCCATCTTCGATGCGCTGCACGACGCCTACGCGCTGCCGCCGCACGGCGGCGACATCCTGCGGGCGGCCGCGCTGCTGCACGACATCGGCTACCTGATCAATCATGAGCGGCACCACAAGCACGCGTATCACCTGATCATGCACGGCGACCTGCGCGGCTTCTCGGCCCGCGAGATCGAGCTCATCGCCAACGTGGCCCGCTACCACCGGCGCGCGTTTCCCAAGAAGTCGCATGCCAATTTCGCGCGGCTCGATCGCGGCGAGCGCCGCCTGGTGCGCCGGCTCGCAGGCATTTTGCGCGTGGTCGACGGGCTGGACCGCACACACGGCCAGGTCGTGGCGGGCGTCCGTTGCCGCGTGGGCGACGGCTGGGTGCGGCTCCGCGTGGTGGCGCCGCGCGATCCGGCGATCGAGCTGGAAGACGCACAGCGCAAGGCGGGGCTGTTCGAGCGCGCGTTCAAGAGCGACCTCGAGCTGGCCTGGTCGCGGGCCCGGAGCTGAGCGTGGCCGACCGCATTCCTCCGGCGTATCCGCCCGACCATTACCTGAACCGCGAGCTGTCGTGGCTCGAGTTCAACGCGCGCGTCCTGGAAGAGGCGGCGGACCCGTCCAACCCGTGGCTCGAGCGGCTCAAGTTCGTCGCGATTTTCAGCTCGAACTTGGACGAGTTTTTCGAGATTCGCGTGGCGGGGCTGCAGCAGCAGGTGTACGCCGGCGTCGAGCCACAGGACTTCGGGGCCGACGGCCTGGCGCCCGCCGACCAGCTCGCGGCCATCGACCGCCGCGCCCACGAGCTCGTGGCGGAGCAATACCGCATCCTCAACGAGGCCGTCTTCCCCGGCCTCGCGCAGGGTGGCATCCAGCGTGTGCGCCTCGACGACCTGACCGACGCCGAGCGGCGCCGGGTGGACCAGCTGTTCCGCGCCAGCGTGGCGCCTGTGCTCACGCCCCTGGCGATCGATCCGGGACATCCGTTCCCCCACGTGCACAACAAGAGCCTCAACATCGCGCTGCTGGTCGAGCGTAAGAGCGGGCGGCAGCCCCGCCGCCACTTTGCCGTGGTGCAGGTGCCCTCGGTGCTCGACCGGGTGGTGCTCCTGACATCCCCGGGCGAGAGTCCCGTGCGGTTCATCCTGCTCGAGGACATCATCGCGCGTCACCTGGGTGAGCTGTTCGGCGGGTTGCGCGTCGTGAGCCACACCGTGTTTCGCGTCACCCGCAACACCGACCTCACGATCGAGGAGGAGGAGGCGGAAGACCTCCTCGCGACGATCGAAGAAAGTCTGCGCCAGCGGATGCGCAGCGATCCCGTGCGCCTCGAGATCCTGGCCGACGCGGATCCCGACTTCGGCGAGATGCTCAGCGCGGCGCACGATCTCCATGTCCGCGATGTGTACCGCGTCCCGGGACCGGTCGACGCCACGTCGCTCATGGCGCTGCATCGGCTCGACGGCTTCGCCAGCCTGCGAGACGAGCCCCTCGTGCCTCGAGTTCCGCCCGCATTCGGGCAAGGACGCGAGATGTTCGACGCGATCCGGTCCCACGACGTGCTGGTCCACCTGCCGTACGAGTCGTTCGGATCGGTGTCGGATTTCATCGAGCAGGCGGCCGACGATCCGCAGGTCCTCGCCATCAAGCAGACGCTGTACCGCACCAGCGGTGGGAGTCCGATCGTGGCCGCGCTGGCCCGCGCTGCGCAGAACGGCAAGGAAGTCACCGCCCTGGTCGAGCTCAAGGCGCGCATGGACGAGCAGAACAACATCGCCTGGGCCCGCACGCTGGAGCGGGCGGGCGTGCACGTCGTGTACGGGATCGTCGGGCTCAAAACGCACTGCAAAGCCGCCCTGGTCGTGCGGCGCGAGGCCGACGGCATCCGCCGCTACGTGCATCTCGCGACCGGCAACTACAATTCGACCACCGCGCGCGTGTACACCGACCTGGGCCTGTTCAGCGCCAACCCCGACCTGGGCGAGGACACGAGCGCCCTGTTCAACCTGCTCACCGGGTACGCCGAGGGATATCGCTGGAAGAAGCTGAGCGTCGCGCCGCTCGGCATGCGCGAGCAGCTGGTCGCGTTGATCGAGCGGGAAGAGCGCAACGCCCGCGAGGGACGCCCGGCGCGGATCAGCGTGAAGCTCAACGCGCTGGTCGAGTCGTCGGTGATCGACGCGTTGTACCGCGCGTCGCAGGCGGGCGTGCAGATCGAGCTGGTGGTGCGGGGGATCTGCTGCCTGCGACCGGGCCTGCCGGGGGTATCGGAGAACATCCGGGTGACGAGCATCGTGGACAAGTTTCTCGAGCACAGCCGCATCTCGTACTTCGAGAACGGCGGCAAGCCGGAGGTCTTCCTCGCGAGCGCCGATTGGATGCCGCGCAACTTCTGGCGGCGCATCGAGACGGCGTTTCCCATCGAAGACCAGGCGCTGCAGACCCGCATCGTGGGCGAGATCCTCCCCGCGGTGCTCGGCGACACGGTGAAGGCGCGGGTGCTGCAGCCCGACGGGACGTACCGGCGGCGAGAGCCGCCGGCGGGAACGGCGCCCGTGCGGTCCCAGGTGGCGTTACAGAATCTCGCCCGTGAGGCCTCGCGCGAAGCGACCGAGGCGCACCCGGCGTTCACGCCGATCGTGCGACGCCCGCGGGCCGCGACCGAGCGAGTCCGCGGCTCCCGATAGGCGCGCGCGGTGCGACTGCTCGTGGTGCGGCACGCGATCGCCGAAGAGCGGGCGGAGTTCGCCCGCCGCAATAAGGACGATGCCGCGCGCCCGCTCACACCCGAGGGACGACAGAAGATGGCGCGCGCCGCGCAGGGGCTGCGCGAGATCGTCCCCGAGCTCGACGTTCTGGCCGCGAGCCCCTACCAGCGGGCAGTCCAGACCGCCGAAATCATTGCGGGCGCCTACGGCGATCTGCGGATCGTGCGCGCCCCGGAGCTGGCACCCGGCGCCGGGCTCGACCGTGTGCTCGACTGGCTCTCGGGGCAGAGCGCGCGCGGCACGATCGCGGCTGTCGGCCACGAGCCGGACCTGAGCCAGCTCGTTTGCGCCCTGTTGGCCGGGGTGAACGGGCCGTTCCTGGAGCTGCGCAAGGGGGCCGCCTGCCTGCTCGATTTCCCCGGCAAGGTCGGCAAAGGCGCCGCCACGCTCGACTGGTTCCTGGGTCCCAAGCATCTGCGACGGCTGGCCGACCGTGACTGAGTCGCAAGCACTCCTGTCCCGCCCCGCCCCGAGCGCCGCGGCGCAACTCGGACTCGGCTTGCTCGATGACGTCGGCGCGGCGGCTGCGCGCCTCGATGATCCCGACGACACCGAGTCGCTGCACGACTTTCGCGTCGCCCTGCGGCGCCTGCGCACCCTGCTCCGCGGCTTTCGTGCGGAACTCATCCACGCCGTGTCCAAGAAGCCGCAGCGCCGGCTCCGGGACTTGGCGCGCCGCACGAGTGCCGGCCGCGATGCGGAGGTGCAGCTCGCATGGGTGCGCGGCCATCAGGGCGAGCTGGCGCGCGGGTCCCGCACCGGCCTGCGCTGGCTCGTCGCCCGGCTCGCGGCGCGCCGCGACCGGGCTTACGCTGCCGTTCACGACGAGCTGGCACCGGAATTCCGGCACATCGCGCGCCGGCTGCGGCGCGCCCTGCTCGAAGTGGGCGGGGACACCAGCCTGCGGGCGCCGCCGTTCGCGGTGGCCGCCGCCCGCGTCTTGCGGTCTCACGCGACCGCCCTGGGGCAAGACCTTGGCGCGGTGCGGTCCGCTCGCGATGCCGACGCGATCCACGGCGCCCGCATCGCCGTCAAGCGCTCGCGCTACCTGCTCGAGTGGCTCGCCTCTGAAGTTCCCCAAGCGGCCCTGCTCGTGGCGCGGTTACGCGAGCTGCAGGACCTGCTGGGCGAGCTGCGGGACGTGCAGGTGTTGATCGCCGAGCTGGGTGACGCGGTCGCCGACGCCGCCGCGGAGCGCGCTCGAACGCTGCACGCACGGGCCCTGGGAACCAAGTCGCCCCGCACCGCTCGTCGCCCCGGGGCGCCCGCGCCCGGCAGCGCTGGGCTGCTGTCGCTCGCCCGGCTCGCCGCCGAGACCGAGGCGGGGCTCGTCCGGCAATTGACCGTCGAATGGGTGGACCCGGGCGGCCGCACGCTGGTCCGAGACATCGTCGCCCTCGCGGACACACTGACCGCCCCACCGCCTCCCGCGCTCGCCGGCTCGCGCGCCCCGCGCTCACAGCGCGTCCGCCGCACGCGTCAGGCGCCGCTCTGACGACACAAACGGGCGGAGGTTTGCGTCCCGCCCGTTACAGTCCCGTGACACACGCCGGATACGTTTCCGGCCGATGACGAGCGTTCCCATCGAGTCAGTCCCCACCGTCGCGCTGCCCGGCCAGCGGCATCTCGCCGGCCGCAACGTCGCCGATCGCCTGTACCAGCTCGTGCTCACCGGGTTCGCCCTCATGCTGCCGCTGTTGCTCGTGGCGCTGGTGGGCGAGCTGATCGCGAGCGCCTGGCCCGCCATCACACGGTTCGGGTTGCGGTTCCTGTGGACGTCCGTGTGGGACCCGGTGGCGGGCGTGTTCGGTGCCGCGCCGATGGTGTTCGGCACGATCGCGTCTTCGCTCCTCGCCCTCGTCATCGCGGTGCCGCTGTCGCTCGGCGTCGCCATTTATTTGACCGAGTTCTCTCCCAAGTGGCTGCGGCAGCCGGTGGCGTTCCTGGTGGAGCTCCTGGCGGCGATCCCGAGCGTGGTGTACGGCGTGTGGGGGATCTTCGTCCTCATCCCGTTCCTGCGCACGTTCGCAGTGCCCCCACTGCGCGCCGTGTTGGGGTGGACGCCGCTGTTCCAGGGAGCGTTCTACGGTAACTCGCTGCTCGCGGGCGGGGTGATCCTGGCGATCATGATCGTGCCCTACATCGCCGCCGTGTCGCGCGAGGTGCTCCTCGCCGTTCCGTCGAGCCAGCGGGAGGCGGCGCTCGGCATGGGTGCCACGCGCTGGGAGGCCGTCTGGACCGCCGTCGTACCGTACGGGCGGGCGGGACTGATCGGCGCCGTGATCCTGGGGCTGGGGCGTGCGCTGGGCGAGACGATGGCCGTCACCATGCTCATCGGCAACCGCCACGACATCGGCCTGTCGGTGCTGCAGCCGGCGTACACGATGGCCGCCGCGATCGCCAACGAGTTCAGCGAGGCCACGACCAATCTCTATCTGTCGGCGCTGTTCGAGGTGGCACTGCTGCTGTTTGTGATCACGGTGGTGGTGAACGCGCTGGCGCGCCTGATGATCTGGCGCGTCGCCAAGGGCACGGCCGTGGGGAGCCGGGCGCTGTGAGCACGCGCCGCCTGCGCCGCCGCCTCGTGAGCGGCGTCATGACCGGCCTGGTCGCGGTGTTGTCGTTCGTGGCCGTGCTGGCGCTGGTACTCATCCTCGGGCACCTGGTCGCCAAGGGCGCGTCGTCGCTCGACTGGAATTTCTTCGTGAAGAGTGCCGTCCCCGCCGGCCAGACGGGCGGCGGCGTCGCGAACGCCATCGTCGGGACGGTGCTCATCGTCGGTGTCGCGGCGCTGATCGGCCTCCCGGTCGGCGTCGGCACCGGGCTGTACCTGGCAGAATATGGAACGGGCCGGCTCGGCTGGACGGTCCGGTTCGTGGCCGACGTCCTCAACGGCACGCCCTCGATCGTGATCGGGGTGTTCGCGTGGACCTGGCTGGTCCGGCCGATGCACCATTTCTCCGGGCTCGCGGGCAGCGTGGCACTCGCCGTCCTCATGGTGCCGATGATCGCGCGCACCACCGAGGAGATGGTGCGCCTGGTGCCGCATTCGCTGCGCGAAGCGGCGCTCGCACTCGGCTACGCCCGCTGGCGCACCTCGCTGCGCGTGGTCGCGCGCACCGCGCTCGCCGGGATCGTGACGGGGTGCCTGGTGGGCGTCGCGCGCATCGCGGGCGAGACGGCTCCCCTGCTCTTCACCGCCCTGGGCAACCTGAACTTCACCACCAACGTGCTGCAGCCGATGCAGACCCTGTCGCTGCAGATCTACGTGTACGGGACCGGCCCGTTCGAGGAATGGCACCGTCTCGCCTGGGCCGCGGCGCTCGTGCTCATGGGCCTCGTCCTGCTGCTCGCGCTCGCGGCGCGCGCGGCGGTCCGGCAACATCATGACACCACCCGCTGACGCCCGGCTGCAGCTCGAGGCCGTCCGCCTGACGGCCTTGTTCGGCCGCCGCGCCGTGGTCAAGGATGTCTCGATCCTGTTCCCGGCGCACACCGTCACCGCCGTGATCGGACCGTCGGGGTGCGGCAAGAGCACGTTCCTCCGCTGCTTGAACCGCATGCACGAGCTCTCCGAAGGCGGCTGGGTCACCGGCACCGTCCTGCTCGACGGCGCGGACGTGTACGACGCGAGCGTAGACCCCGTGCAGCTGCGGCGCCGCATCGGCATGGTGTTCCAGCGGCCCACGCCGTTCCCCACCATGTCGATCTACGACAACGTCGCCGCGGGCCTGCGCGTGAACGGGGGGGGGCACCCGCGCGCCCAGCTGGACGCGACCGTCGAGCAGGCGTTGCGCCGCGCGGCGCTGTGGGACGAGGTGAAGGACCGCTTGAGGAGGAGCGCGCTCGACCTGTCGGGCGGCCAGCAGCAGCGCCTCTGTATCGCCCGCGCGCTCGCGCCCGAGCCCGAGGTACTGCTGCTCGACGAGCCGACCGCGTCGCTCGACCCGGCGGGCACGCAACGCATCGAGGAGCTATGCCACGACCTCAAGACGCGCTACACGATCGTGATCGTGACCCACAACCTGCAGCAGGCCGGCCGCGTCTCGGACTACACGGCCTTCTTCTATCTGGGTGACCTGGTCGAGGTGGGCCGGACCGAGGCGCTGTTCACCAAACCCGTGAAGGATCAGACCGAAGCCTACATTACCGGGAGGTTCGGATGACGGTCGCGGTGGAACCGATCCCACAGCAAGCGCCGGCGACGCCGCGGGTGATTCCCCACCCGAGCCAGACCGCGACGCCCGTCATCGACGTGCGGGCGT